>NZ_JBHWFG010000008.1:0-78479 GCF_042733745.1 Streptomyces sp. NPDC059696 | reverse complement strand
GGGTTCGCGCCCCCCCCCCCGGCCCCTGCTAAACGCTGTTCATAACCTCCCCGCCCCCCACCACGCGCCCGCCCCCCCCCACCCCCCACCCCCCCCCCCCCCCCCCCCCGGTGAGACACCCCGTGACAGCATGGGTGAACAAGCGCTTAGATAGTGCCCTGCCCGTCATGCCGAAGCCGCCGTCCCGGGAGGCCACCGTTGTTCACATCCGTCGACGACGTCTCCGCACGCCTGGCCGAGGCCGGTTACCTCGCCTCCCGGGCCGTCGCCACGACCGTCTTCCTCGCCGACCGGCTCGGCAAGCCGCTCCTGGTCGAGGGCCCGGCCGGCGTCGGCAAGACGGAACTCGCCAAGGCCGTCGCCCAGGTCGGCGGAGCCCGGCTGGTCCGCCTCCAGTGCTACGAAGGGATCGACGAGTCCCGCGCCCTCTACGAGTGGAACCACGCCAAGCAGCTCCTGCGCATCACCGCGGGCCGCGACGAGACGTGGGACGAGGCCCGTACGGACATCTTCAGCGAGGAGTTCCTGCTCACCCGGCCGCTGCTGACGGCGATCCGGGGCGACGACCCCAAGGTGCTGCTGATCGACGAGACGGACAAGGCGGACGTCGAGGTGGAGGGCCTGCTGCTGGAGGTGCTCAGCGACTTCCAGGTGACCGTCCCCGAGCTGGGCACCATCACGGCCACGCGCCGCCCGTTCGTCGTCCTCACCTCCAACGCGAGCCGGGAGCTGTCCGAGGCTCTGCGCCGGCGCTGCCTCTTCCTGCACATCGGGTTCCCCGAGGAGGAGCTGGAGCGGCGCATCGTACGGCTGAAGGTGCCGGGTCTCGACGAGACGCTGGCCCGTTCGGTCGTCCGGGTGGTGGGCGCGCTGCGGGCGATGGACCTGCGCAAGGTGCCGTCGGTCGCCGAGACCGTCGACTGGGCGCACACCCTGCTGGCGCTCGGCGCCGGGTCGCTGGACGAGACCGTCGTGCGGGCCACGCTCGGGGTGCTCCTCAAACACCAGGACGACGTCCTCAAGGCGTCCGCCAAGCTCGACCTGGACGCCCTGTGACCACGCCGGTGGGCGTCGCCGAGCGGCTGACGTCCCTGGTCGGGGCGTTGCGCGGACACGGTGTGCGGATCGGCACCGGCGAGACGGTCGACGCGGCACGGGCCGTCGGGGAACTCGGCCTCGCCGACCGGGAGCTGCTGCGCGAGGGGCTCGCGGCGACGCTGCTGCACGGGCCCGCCCAACGGCAGGTGTTCGACGCGGTCTTCGATCTGTATTTCCCGCGTGGGGTGGGCGGCCCGGAGCAGCCGGCGTCGGGGCGCGAGGAGCTGCGGGACCGGCTGGCCGACGCGCTGGCCGCCGACGACCGGGCGATGCTGGGCCGGCTGGCGATCGAGGCGGTCGACGGGTTCGGCGGTTACGGTTCCTCGCCGGAGTCGGACGGCTGGTCGTCCTACCAGGCGCTGGAACGGCTGCGGCCGCAGACGCTGCTGGCGCGGGTGCGGGACACCGTACGCGGGCGGGGCGGCGACACGGGGTTCACGGACCGGCTGCTGGAGGACGAGATCCGGCGGCGCATCGACGTCTTCCGCGCCCTGGTCGCCGCAGAGGCGCGGCGGCGGGTCGCCGAGCGGCGCGGCCGTGACGAGATCGCCCGGCGGGCGGTGGCCCCGACCGCGGACCGGGTCGACTTCCTGTTCGCCGGGCAGGACCGGCTCGCCGAGCTGCGCAGGACGGTGCAGCCTCTGGCGCGCAAGCTCGCGACCCGGCTCGCGGCCCGGCGCCGGCGCGCCGCGCGGGGCACGATCGATCTGCGGCGGACCCTGCGCGGTTCGCTGTCGACGGGTGGCGTGCCGATGAAGCCCGTGCTGCGCGCACGGCGTCCCGCCCGTCCCGAACTGGTGCTGCTGTGCGATGTGTCGGGGTCGGTGTCCGGCTTCTCCGATTTCACGATGCTGCTGGTGCAGGCGCTGCACGACCAGTTCAGCAAGGTGCGGGTGTTCGCCTTCGTCAACCGGATCGACGAGGTGACCGGGCTGCTGGAGCACGGGCGGGCCGACCCGGAAGGGCTGGGCGCCCGCATCCAGGCGGAGGCGGCGGTCACGGGCTACCACGGCAGCAGCGACTACGGCATGGCGCTGGGCGAGTTCGCCGAGCGGTACGCGGACGCGGCCGGTTCCCGCGCGACGGTGTTCGTCCTCGGTGACGCCCGGACGAACCGGAGCGACCCGAATCTGCCCGCCCTGCGGCAGATCGCCGAGCGCGCTCGCCGCGTCCACTGGCTGAACCCCGAGCAGCGCTCCCGCTGGGGCACGGGCGACTCCGTCGCGCCCGCCTACGCCGAGCTGGTCGAGATGCACGAGTGCCGCAACGCCCGGCAGTTGAGCGCGCTGGTGGCCCGGCTGCTGCCGGTGTGATCAGGCGGCGGCGAGCTGCGGGTAGAGGGCGGCGGGGTCGGCCGCCAGCCCTGCCTTGACCTGCCGCGAGAGGTCGTCGGCCAGGACCTCGTAGGCGCCGGACGCGATGCCGTCGAGGGCCTGGGCCGCGACGGAGCGGGCCGTGGACTTGGGCGCGTCGACCCCGGCGGTCATGTCCGTGTCGACGTAGCCGACATGGAGGCCGGTGACGTCGATCCCGCGCGGCTTCAGGTCCAGGCGCAGCGAGTTGGTCTGCGACCAGAACGCGGCCTTGGAGGCGCTGTAGGAGCCGGCCAGGCCGATCCAGGACAGCACGGAGTGGACGTTGAGGATGTGGCCGCCGCCGTTGCGCTCGATGAGGGGGACGAAGGCCCGGGTCACCAGGAGCGGCCCGTAGAAGTTGGTCTCGAATTCGCGGCGGACGTCCTCGACGGGCGAGTCGAGGAAGTTGGCGTTCACCGACGCGCCGGCGTTGTTGATCAGCAGGGTGACGTCCTGCGCACGCTCGGCCGCCGCGGCGACGGAGGCGGGGTCGGTCACCTCCAGCGCCAGCGGTACGGCGTCGGGGTGCGTGACCGTGCGCGGGTCGCGGGCCGTCGCGTACACCTTCCGCGCGCCCCGCTCGTACAGGGCTTCGACCAGTGCCCGGCCGATGCCGCGGCTGCCGCCGGTGACCAGGGCGACGGAACCTTCGATGGCGGTCATGGGAGTCTCCCTCAGCGCTCACAGACAGGAAACCGATCGGTTTCCCACATCGGGAAGCGTAAACCGATCGGTTTCCAGGAGCAAGGGAGGGGGTGCGGTGAGGGCCTACGGCCGGCCGTAGGCCACGTACGGAAACGGAACCCGCGGCCGGTCGCAGGCCAGGGGACGGCGCGGCGGCCCTGCGAGGGGCGGTCCGCGCTAGTCCTTCTTGGCGTACTCCTTGGCCATGCTGCCCGCGAAGTCGTACACCACGCACTGCTCGTCGCCGACGACCCACGCGTCGTGGCCCGGCGGGCAGACGAACACGTCGCCGGGTCCCACCTCGCTCTCCGCGCCGTCATCCATGCGGATGTGCATACGGCCCGAGACGACGTAGCCGTTGTGGTGGATCCGGCAGCTGTCCGTCCCGGCGATGGGGGCCACCGACTCGGACCAGCGCCAGCCCGGTTCGAAGGTGGCCACGGCGAAGTCCAGCCCGGTCATGTGGACGGCTTCCAGGTGGCCTCGGGGGTAGTCGCGTCGCTCGTCCGGCTTGTCGAGCGTCTTCACTTCAAGCATGACGCTCCTCCTCGGTGAGGGTTTGCCTCCATCGTCCGTCCGCCCTCGGGGCCGCGCCATTCAGGGGGTGACGCCGTCGCAGAGCTCGGCGAAGCGCCCGGCGTCGATGTTCCCCCCGGAGACGATCACGCCGACGCGCGGGGGAAGGGGACCGACCCTGCCGGTGAGCAGCGCGGCCAGCGGGGTCGCACCACTCGGCTCGACGACGATCTTCAGGCGTTCGAAGGCGAACCGCATCGCGTCCCGGATCTCGTCGTCGGTGACCAGGACGACCTCGTCGAGGAGCCGTCTGTTGACCGAGAACGTCAGCTCTCCCGGGGTGTGCAGGGCCTGGCCGTCGGCGATGGTGCGTGGCACGGGGATGCTGACGCGCCGGCCCGCCTCCAGTGAGCGTTTCGTGTCGTCGCCCGCCTCCGGCTCGACGCCCACGGTCCGGATGCCGGGGTGCAGGCCCTTGGCCGCCGTGGCGCTGCCCGCCATCAGCCCGCCGCCGCCGACCGGTGTCAGCAGCGCGCCCAACTCCCCGCTCTCTTCCAGTAGTTCGAGAGCGGCGGTGCCCTGCCCGGCCATGACGTGCGGGTGTTCGTACGGGGGGATGAGCGCCAGGCCCCGTTCGGCGGCGAGGGCCTCGCCGATCGCGACGCGGTCCTCGGTGTAGCGGTCGTAAGTGACGATCTCGGCGCCGTAGCCGGTGGTGGCGGCCCGCTTCGACGGCGGCGCGTCCTGCGGCATGACGATGACGGCGGTCGTGCCCAGCTCCCGGGCGGCCAGGGCGACGGCCTGCGCGTGGTTGCCGGAGGAGTAGGCGGCGACACCGCGGGACAGCTGCTCCGGGGTGAGGCGGGAGACGGCGTTGTAGGCGCCGCGGAACTTGAAGGCGCCCACACGCTGGAAGTTCTCGCACTTGAGGAAGACCTCGGCTCCGGCGAGCGCGTCCAGGGTGCGGGAGCGCAGCACGGGCGTGCGGTGGGCGACACCCCTGAGCCGCGCCGCGGCGTCCCGGACGTCGTCGAGGGTGACCGGCGGGGTCGTGGTCGTCACGTGGAGCCTCCGGTGGACGTGTCGTGGGCGGCCCTGGCGCGGGACAGGTAGTTGTAGGCGGAGGCGCGGGAGATGCCGAGCCGGGCGGCGACCTGTTCGACGGCGCCGCGCACGGCGAACACCCCGCGGGTGTCCAGCCCGCCGAACAGCTCCACGCGCTCCGCGCGGTCCAGCTCCGCCCAGCTGCCCCGCTGTCTGGACTGGTGGGCGTCGACGAGGGCGTCGACGACGGAGTCGATGTCGTTGCCGAACGTGGTGGTCGGCAGCTCCGCCGGGGCGGCCCCGAGGCCGGCGAGCGCGCCGAGCAGGTCGTGGACCCGGGTGACGGCACCGACGTCGACGTTGACGCACAGGGCGCCGAACACGGCTCCGCCGGAGTCCCGGAGCACCATCGTGGAGGACTTCACCAGCGTCCCGTCGCGGGTGCGGGTGACGTAGTTCAGCTCGTCGGACGCGGCGCCGCCGCGGGCGAGGACCCGCATACCGATCTCGCTCATGGCACCGCCCACCTGCCGCCCGGTCAGCGTCCCGGCCACGGCGACCACCGACTTCTCCGGATTCCGGTAGTCGTGCAGCACGACGTCGCAGACCGGCCCGAAGGTCGCGGCGATCCCTTCGACGACCGGCTTCAGCGCGGCGAGGATCGCGTCCCGCTCAGCGTCCGGACCCTTGTCCATGTCCGCCCCCTCTCACCCTCAACACTTTAGACCAAGCGTCCAGGCTTTGGATAGAGAGTCCAGGAGGAACCCTTCACTGCGTGCCGTCGCGTCAGTGGTGGGCGTGGACCACCGCGTGTCCCCGGCCGCGGGCGATCATCCACTTGTTGACCGGGGCGGTGATCAGGAAGGCGACCGCGAAGCCGCCGAGGAGGGCGTACCAGAAGAGGCCGTCGGACAGGTGGGCGTCCATCGCGCCTGGAGTGAGGGCGATGATCACGTTGTCGACGAGTTCCATGACCGCGATGGACACCGTGTCCGCGGCGAGGGCGACCCTGATCGCGGACCGCAGGCCGAGGCCGGCCCGCGAGACCGCGAACAGGGTGAACGAGTAGCCGAAGAGGAAGGCGAGCGCGATCGCCAGCACCATGGTGGGCACGTTGCCCCACCCCAGGGCGGTGCCGATCACCATGCCGAGGATCTCGCCGAGGGCACACCCGGTCAGACAGTGCAGGGTCGCCTTGACGGCGGTCCCCCAGGACGCGGTCCCGTGCGCCTGCTTCTCGGGTTCATGAGCGGTGTGGTCCATGCGCTGCACCCTATACCCCCCAGGGGTATGTGCGCGAGAGGTCGGACCCGGACTCGCGGGCGGGGCGTCCGGCCTCCGGCACCGGCCGAGGACCGGCCACATGATCGACTTACAGTGGTCGCCATGACGACACACCCGACCCCCACGCCCGAGCCCGCCCGGCCCGACGGGGCGCCCACGCCGACCCGGGGCGTCGGGGACTACCTCCGCGGGCTGTTCTCGCTGGAGGGCAGGACCGCGGTGGTCACCGGCGGCAGTTCCGGTATCGGCCGCGCCCTCACCGACGCCCTCGCGCGCGCCGGGGCGAGCGTGGTGGTCGTGGCCCGCGGCGAGGCCGCTCTGGCCGCAACCGTGGAGGAGCTGACGGCCCAGGGCTGCCGCGCCGCGTGGGTCAGCGCGGATCTGAGCACCCGGGCCGGCGTGCGGACCGCCGCGGAACGGGTGGTCGAGGCGTTCGGGGAGCCCGACATCCTCGTCAACAGCGCCGGGATCAACCTGCGTCCGCCGATGGACGAACTCGGTGAGGACGTCTGGGACGCCACGATGGCCGTCAACCTGGAGGCGCCGTTCCTGCTCGGGCAGCGCTTCGGCCCCCGGATGGCGGAGCGCGGCCACGGACGGATCATCAACATCAGCTCACAGCAGGCCCATCGCGCGTTCGTCCGGAGCGGGGCCTACGGCGCCTCCAAGGGCGGCCTCGAAGCACTGACGCGTTCCCAGGCCGAGGCGTGGTCGCCACGCGGGGTCACCTGCAACCTCCTCGTGCCGGGTTTCGTCATGACACCGCTCAACGCCCGCCTGTCGTCGGACCCGGAGAAGGTGGCCGCCCTCGCCGCCCGCACGATGATCGGGCGCAACGGTCTCGCGGAGGACTTCGCGGGCGCGGCGGTCTTCCTGGCGAGCGGGGCGTCCGCCTACGTCACCGGGCAGTCCGTCTTCGTCGACGGCGGACTGTCCGTCCACTGAGGCCCGCGCCGGAGGGGAGCTCAGTGGGCGCCCCACGCGCGGGCGGTGTCCCCCGGACGGGCCGCGGCCGACGGGCGACGGCCGGTGCTCGGTGTCACGCTGGGCACAGGACCCGCGGAAGGGAAGCATCGCCATGATCACGACGGAGTACGTCCCCGGCTCTCCCTGCTGGCTCGATCTGGGCGCTCCGGACGTCCGGGCCGCCGCCGGCTTCTACGGCGCCGTCCTCGGGTGGGACTACGAGTCCATGGGCGAGAGCGAGGACTTCGAGGGCGGGATGTTCAAGAAGGACGGCAAGGTCGTCGCCGGGCTCGGCAAGCTCACCGAGGAGGGCGCGCGGCCGGCCTGGATGCTCTACTTCAGCGTCACCGACGCGGACGCCACGACGCAGGCCGTGCAACAGTCGGGCGGCACGGTGCGGGTCGCGCCGATGGACCTCGACGACTGGGGCCGGATGGCGCAGTACAGCGACCCGCTGGGCGGCCAGTTCGCCGTGTGGCAGCCGGGCACGAACAAGGGCATGGAGCTGGTCGACCAGCCGGGTTCGCTGTCGTGGACCGAGCTGTACACGACCGACGCCGCGGCCGCGCGGGAGTTCTACGGCTCCCTCTTCGACTGGCAGTTCAGCGACATGCCGCTGCCGGGCGGGGCGGGCACCTACACGCTGATCACCCCCGCGGGGCTCTCCGAGGACCGGATGCACGGCGGACTCATGCAGCTCGGCAAGGAGGACCTGGCGCTGACCGGCGGGCGGCCGTACTGGCACCCGGTCTTCGCCGTCGACGACTGCGACGCCGCGGTGGGCCAGGTCACCGCGAACGGCGGCAGCGTGCAGATGGGCCCGGCGGACATGGAGGGCGTCGGCCGGCTGGCCGTCTGCCTCGACCCGGCAGGCGCGGACTTCGTGGTGCTCGCCCCGTCCGAGAGCTGAACCGGGGCTTCACACGCAGGCACAGCACGGGCACCCCCGACCGGCCCGGAAACCCTTCTTGCATATGATGCGCAAATGCACGCGTACAGCATCAGGGAAGCCACGGCAGCCGACATCGACGGAGCCCGCGCGGTGATGCTCGACGCCGTGTACCGCGACTTCGGCACCGGTTACGTGCCGCGATGGCACGCCGACATCATCGATCCGGTGCCGTTCTACGTCACGCCGCCCCGGCACGCCCTCCTGGTGGCCGTGGACGAGCGGGACGGGACGGTGGCGGCCACGGCGGCACTGGACGCGCGCGGCCCGGAGCACCCGCCGAATCCGCACTGGCTGGCCGAGCGGTTCCCCTCGGGCGAGACCGCTCAGCTCCGCCGGGTGTACGTGCGTCCCGAGCACCGGCGGCGCGGCCTGGCCCGGCAACTGGTGGACGGCCTGCTGGAGTTCGCCCGGACCGACGGCGGATACCGGTCCGTTTATCTGCACACCTATCCGCACTCCCCCGGGGCGCTGGGCCTGTGGCGGGCGCTGGGCAAAGTGGTCTGCGACGAGCGGGAGGAGGTGCCCGGCGGGGGCAGCGGCGTCGTGCACTTCGAGATACCGCTCGCTTAACGAAAATGGTATTCATATACACTATGAGAACTCCCCGCCGCCGGCTCATAGCCGGGCTGTTCGTGCTGCCCCTGCTCTCCGGCTGTTTCGCGTCCTCCGGTGACGGGACGTCGGCCTCCTCCGGCTCCGGCGACGGCGCCCGGCTGCGTGTCGCCCTGCCCTTCGCCCCGACCGAGAACTACTCGCCGTACGGCCAGGACGCGATGCTCCTTTCCCGGCTCGGTGTCATCGAGGGGCTGACCAAGCTGGACGCGAACGGCACGGCGGTCCCCGCGCTGGCCGAGTCGTGGAGCAGTGAGAAAGGCGGCAGGAGCTGGCTGTTCACCCTTCGGGACGCGAGGTTCCAGGACGGTGAGGCCGTCACCGCCGAGGCCGTCGCCGCCGCTCTCACCGCAGCAGGCAAGGCCGACCCGGCACCGTCCGCGCTCGCGGGAGTGAAGCTGACCGCCACGGCCGAGGACGGCCGGCGGGTCCGGGTCAGCACCGCCGAGGCCGACCCCGTCCTGCCGTTGCGGCTGTCGAACCCGTCCCTGGCGGTGTTCGCACCGAAGGCGTACGCGAAGAAGGGCACGGTGAACGTCGAAGGCACCGCCACCGGCCCCTTCACCCTCACCAGGATCGACGGTGACACGGCGGCCACGCTCAACCGCTTCGACGACTACTGGGGCGGCCGGGCCCAGGCGTCCGGCGTCACCGCCCGGTTCGTCTCCGACGGCACCGCCCGCGCCAACGCCCTGCGCACCGGCGAGGTCGACATCGCCGAGTCCCTGCCCGTCGCCCAGATCGCCTCCCTGGACAAGGACGACGTCCACGAGGTCGACACCGCCCGCAACACCAGCCTGTACCTCAACACCAAGTCCGGTGCGTTCACCGACGCGGGGCTGCGGGCGGCCGCACGCGAGGCGATCGACCCCTCGGTCATCGCCAAGGGCGCCTACGAGGGGTACGCCGTGCCCGCGCAGGGCCTGTTCGGTCCGGCCCTGACCTGGGCCGCCGGCAAGCGCGTCGAACCGACCGGGCGGGCGCGGGCGACCGGCCCCGACGGCGAGCGCGTCACCCTCGCCACGTACAGCGACCGGCCCGAGCTGCCGGAGACCGCCCAGGTCCTCCAACAGCAGCTGCGCAAGGCGGGTTTCGAGGTGAAGCTGGAGGTGCGCACGTACGCGCGCCTCGAAGGCGACCTGCTGGACGGCAAGTTCGACGCCGCGGTCTTCTCCCGCAACATGATGCTGGACACCGGCGACCCGGTCACCGTCCTCGCGAGCGACTACACCTGCGACGGCTCCAACAACCTGTCGTTCCTGTGCGACCGGAGGGTGGACAAGCTGGTCGCCGCCGCCCAGGCCACGTCCGACACCGCCGAGCGGCAGGACGCCGCGATGAAGGCGGAGGCGGCCGTCCTCGGCACCGACTCGGTGATCCCGCTGGTGCATCTGAAGCTCGTCGCGGGCATCGCGACGTCCGTCCGGGGGGCGCTGCCCGATCCGTACGAGCGCACCCTCATCGGGACGGGGACCCGGCGCTGAACAGCTCGAACCCACTCCGGACGAACGGTGCCGCCGCCCGTGCGCGGTCACTGGCGGGCGGGGGCGTCCCGGCGCTGCTGTGGCGGACCGGACTCGTGGCCGCCCTGGTGTGCGGTGTCGGCCTGCTGCCGTGGCTGTCGCGCACCGATCCCGCGCTGACCGTGCTCAGGGCGCGGTCGGCGGACCGCGACCCCGATCCCGGGACCCTGCGCGCCATCCGCGACGACCTCGGCCTGGACGACGGCCCGCTCGCCCTGCTCGGCCGCTGGCTGGGCGGGCTGCTGCACGGCGACGCGGGCACGTCCTGGGTGTCCGGCAGCCAGGTGCTGCCCGGCGTCGTGCAGGCGCTGGGCGTGTCGCTGCTGCTGATGGCCGGGGCCCTGGTGGTCGCCGCCGCCACGGTGGCCGCTGTCTGCGCCCGGACGCTCACATCGGGGGCGAGGGGCCGGCTCGGGGCGCGGCGCCCCGGCGGGACGGCGGCGGCGGTGCTGGCCGCGCTGCCCGAGTTCCTCGTCGCCGCGGTGCTGGCCTCGGTGATCGGCGTGCAGCTGGGCTGGCTGCCCGCCCTGGGCTGGTACGGGCCGCAGTGGATGGTGCTGCCCTCGCTCGCCCTCGGCCTGCCCGCCGGGGCGGTCCTGGGGCGGATGCTCGACGACCTGCTGCCCGGCGCGTTCGGGGAACCCTGGGCGATGGCGGCCGCGGCACGGGGCGTGCCGTCGAGGTCCGTGGTGCGGCAGGCGGTGCGCCGCTGCGTGCCCGGACTCCTGCCGAACCTGGCGCTGTTCGTGGTCGGCCTGACCGGCGGATCGGTCGCCGTCGAGCAGATCTTCGACATCCCGGGCCTGGGCCGGGTCACCCTGCAGGCCGCACTCGCCCAGGACCTGCCCGTCCTGCAGACCGGCACCCTCGCCCTCGTCCTGCTCGCGGCCGCCGCGGGGCTCCTCGCCCGGCTCGCCGCCCGCCTGCTGATCGGCCCGGCGCTGCGTGACGGCGCCCTGCAGTCCCTGCACCGGCCCCGGCCTCCGGCGCCCCGCATGCTCCCCCTTCTCTACGGAGGGCTGTTGGCCGCGGTCATCGGCTTCGGACTGCCCCGCGACCCGCTCGCCCTGGACACCCTCGCCCGGCTGCGGGCCCCGTCCGTGGAGCACCCCTTCGGCACGGACGCGCTCGGCCGGGACGTGCTCGCCCGCATCTCCCACGGCGCGCTGACCACCCTCGGCACCGCGCTCGCGGTGAGTGCCGCCGCCCTCGTCGCCGGGCTGCTGCTGGGGCTGCTGCCGAGGCTGTCCGGGCCGCTGACCGACACCCTCAGTGCCGTACCGCCCGTCCTGGCCGGACTCCTCGTCACCGGCGCCATGGGCAGCGGGCCCTGGACGCCCGCGTGCGCCGTGGCCGTCGTGGCCTGGTGCCCGCTGGCCGCACACACCTCCTCCCTGCTGCGGCAGGAGCGCGCGACCACGCACCTGACGGCCACCCGCGCGCTGGGGGCCGGCCGCTGGTACCTGCTCCGCCACGAACTGCTGCCCGCCGTCGCGCCCCCGGTCGCCCGGCACGCCGTGCTCCGGCTGCCGGGCATCGCGCTGAGCCTCGCGGCGCTCGGCTTCCTCGGGCTGGGCGCCCAGCCGCCGTCCCCCGACTGGGGCCTGCTGCTCGCCGAGAACCAGCCGTACGCCGAGCGCGCCCCGTGGGCCGTCCTCTTCCCCGCCGCGATCCTCGCCCTGCTCGGGGCGCTCGCGGTGACGGCCGCGGGCGGCGTACGACTCCCCCGGCGGCGCACCCGGACCGCCGGCCCGGCCGCGCCGCCCGCGAACCGGGTCGTGCCGGCCCCACGCGGGCGACCGGACCGCCCCGACGCCCTCCTGACACCCCTGTCCGCCTCACAGACAGCCTCACAGACAGCCTCACGGACAGCCTCACAGACAGAAGACCGATGACCGACCCCGCCCCTCTCGCGCAGGCCCACGACGCCGCCCGCACATCCGGCGCCGGGGCCCACGACAGCACCTGGCGCCTGTGTGCGGAACTGTCGCCACTGCTGCGGCTGCTGATCCTCACTCAGCTCGCCTTCAACATCGGCTTCTACGCCGTCCTGCCGTTCCTCGCCGAGCACCTCGGCAGCGCGATCGGCATGGCGGGCTGGCTGGTCGGCTTCGTGCTCGGGCTGCGCACCTTCAGCCAGCAGGGGCTGTTCGTGGTCGGCGGGGGGCTCGTCGACCGGTTCGGGGTGCGGCCGGTCGTGCTGGCGGGGTGTGTGCTCAGGATCGCCGGGTTCGTGTGGCTCGGGTACGCGCGGGCCCCGGGGGCCGTGATCGGGGCGGTGCTGGTGATCGGGTTCGCCGCCGCGCTGTTCTCCCCGGCCGTGGAGTCCGAGGTGGCCCGCCAGGCGGTGGTCTGGGAGGAGGACGGCCACGGACCACGCACCCGGGTCCTCGCCCTGTTCAGCGTGGCGGGCCAGGTCGGGGCGTTCGCCGGGCCGTTGCTCGGCGCGCTGCTGCTCGCCGTGGACTTCCGCACCGCGTGCCTCGCGGGTGCCGCGGTCTTCGTCCTCGTCCTCGCCGGCCACCTGTGGCTGATGCCGCAGCACATCCCCGGCCGGGTCCGCGTCCGCGAGCGGGGCGGGGTCCGGGCCCTGCTGCACAACCGGAGCTTCCTCGCCCTGTGCTGTGCCTACGGCTCCTATCTGCTCGCCTACAACCAGCTGTATCTGGCCCTGCCGGACGAGGTGCAGCGCGCGACGGGCTCGCAGGCGCCGTTGTCCTGGCTCTTCGCGCTGTCGTCGGTGCTGGTGGTGTTCACCCAGCTGCGGGTGACCCGCTGGGCGGGCGACCGGCTCGATCTGCGCCGCTCGATGACCGCGGGACTGCTGCTGATCGCGACCGGTTTCGCGGTGGTGGCCGCGGCCCGCCCGGCAGGCTGGACCGGCACCGCCGGGCTGCTGCCGGCCGCGGGCTTCGTGATCTTTCTCACCGTGGGGCAGATGCTGGTGGTGCCCGCCGCCCGCGCCTGGGTCCCCGACCTCGCCGACGAGGGCCGGCTCGGGCTCTACACGGGCGCGCTGTCGTCCGTCTCCGGCCTGATCGTCCTGGCCGGCAGCGCGGCCACCGGCTCGCTGCTCGACCTGGGGCTGCCGGCCGCCGTGCCGTGGCTGGTCCTCGCGGCCGTACCGGCCCTGGCGGTGGCCCTGCTGCCGCGCCGTGCGAAGGAGGCGGGCGCGGCGGCCTGAGACGGCACCGGCGCTCCCGGTGACGCCGCGGCGTCACCCCGGCGGGTGACCTCTTCGCGCGGGATGTGCGAGACGACGCCCGAGGAGGACACTGCTGCGGCGATCAGCGGTGACGCCGCGCCAGTATCCTGGGTCGGCTGCGGCACCCCCACCAACCCCCGTGCGGACGCGGGGAGTTCGGCCTGCGGCGCGACCTTCCCACGCATGAGACGAGGACGAGTGCTGCTAGCGGGCCGCTACCGGCTGGATGTTGAGATCGGGCGCGGTGGAATGGGAGAGGTCTGGCGTGCCTACGACACCATGCTCGCCAGAGCGGTGGCCCTCAAGCTGCTGCTGCCCCAGGACACCGACCCCACGGCGGCCTCCCGGTTCCGTCTGGAGGCGCAGACCGCCGGGCGTCTCAACCACCCCAACGTCGTGGGGGTCCTGGACTTCGGGGAGTACGACAACCGGCTGTACCTGGTCATGGAGCTCGTCGAGGGCGACAGCCTCGCCGGGGTGCTGGCCGGCTCCGGCGCGCTGCCCGCCGAGCGGGTGGCCCGGCTCGCCGCACAGGCGTCCGCGGGGCTCGCCGCCGCGCACGCCCAGGGCATCGTGCACCGGGACGTCAAACCGGCCAACCTGCTGCTGGACACGGCCGGCACGCTGAAGATCGGCGACTTCGGCATCGCGCGGTTCCTCGACGACCCCGGCGCCGCGCTCACCGCCACCGGGCAGATCATCGGCACCGGCCTCTACCTCGCGCCCGAGCGGGCCCTGGGCAAGCCCGCCGGGCCGGCCTCGGACATGTACTCCCTGGGCTGTGTGCTCTACCAGCTCCTCAGCGGACGACCGCCGTTCGAGGCCGACACCGCCGTCGCCCTGCTCCACCAGCATCTCGACTCCGCTCCCGTGCCGCCCCGCGAGCTCGGGGTCGCCGGGCTTCCGCCCGCGTTCGAGAACTACCTCCTCGGTCTGCTCGCCAAGCAGCCCGAGGACCGGCCCACCGCCCAGCAGGCCGCCGAGTGGTTCGCCGGGGGCGCCTGGCAGGGCCTGCCCGAGCCACTGCCCGAGGTCTCCCCGCCGCTGCGGCCCGCCACCACGTCCAGGGCGAAGCCCGCCGGTCCGGGCTCGTACGGCGGCGCCGACACCGGCGCTCCGACCACGTACGCGCTGCCGGCGACCACGGGACACCGCACCGCGGCCCGGGCCGCCCAGGCGGGGCGTTCGGGCCGCACCCGCGGGCGCGGCGGTGCCGGCAACCGGTCGAGGGTGGCCGCGACGGCCGCCGCCGCGGGCCTCTTCCTCGCGGCGATGCTCCTCGGCATGCGCTGGTTCTCGCCCGACACGACCGCGGAGGGCACGGAACCCGACGCGTCCCCGACGGCGAGCAGTCCAGCCGCCGAGGCGTCCGAGGACTCCGCGCCCGGCTCCTCCGAGCAGCAGACCGACCAGCGGGCCGACCCGGCCGTCGGCCCGGGTACGGCCGACACGCCGGACACCGGCACCGTGGCCGATGTCACTCCCTCCGCCTCGCCGTCCTCGTCGGCTCCTGCCGCGCCCGCGCCGAGTGCGGCGGCTCCGACACAGGGGGCAGGCGGCGGGCCGGCGCAGCCGAAGCCGCAGGAGCCGCTCCAGGGCGGGGAAGAGGACGGGAGCGACGACGGCGGGGACGACGGGACCGACGACTGACGCGGCCCGGGCGGCGTGTGACGGGCCGCTGTCGAGCGCGCGTGGATCGGCCGCGGGATGCGCCGGTGTGCGAACGGGCGCCCCCTCACGCGCCCCTTGGGTGGCTTGTCATCGCCCTTACCCCGGCCTTATTGTCACCAGGCCTTGGTGAACGGGAAATCCGGTGTGATGCCGGTGCGGCCCTCGCCACTGTGAATCGGGAAGTCCGGCTCCAGCCCTCAGGGGCAGCCACTGGGTCCTCGTGACCCGGGAAGGCGGAGTCCGGGCGGTGGTACCCGTCAGCCAGGAGACCGGCCAAGGCGCGTCAACCATCCACGAGGTGCTGGAGAGGGTCTGCTGAGCCATGCACATAGCCGAGGGTTTCCTTCCTCCGGCGCACGCGGTCGCCTGGGGCGTCGCGTCGGCGCCGTTCGTCGTCCACGGGGTCCGGTCGCTCACCCGTGAAGTGCGCGAGCATCCCGAGAGCACGCTGCTCCTCGGTGCGTCCGGTGCCTTCACCTTCGTCCTGTCCGCCCTGAAACTGCCGTCCGTCACGGGCAGTTGCTCGCACCCCACCGGCACGGGCCTGGGCGCCATCCTGTTCCGGCCGCCCATCATGGCGGTGCTGGGCACCATCACCCTGCTCTTCCAGGCACTGCTGCTCGCGCACGGCGGCCTCACCACGCTCGGCGCCAACGTCTTCTCCATGGCGATCGTCGGGCCCTGGGCCGGATACGCCGTCTACCGGCTGCTGCGGCGCTCCAACGCACCGCTGATGGTGGCGGTGTTCTTCGCCGCGTTCCTCGCCGACCTGTCCACCTACTGCGTCACCAGCGTGCAGCTGGCGCTCGCGTTCCCCGACCCGGGCAGCGGGTTCCTGGGCGCGCTCGGCAAATTCGGTTCCATCTTCGCCGTCACCCAGATCCCGCTCGCGGTGAGCGAGGGCCTGCTGACCGTGCTCGTGATGCGGCTGCTGGTGCAGTCCAGCAAGGGCGAACTGACCCGGCTGGGCGTGCTCGTCGCCACCCGGCGGGCCCGGACGGAGACCGAGACCGAGGCAGTGGCCCGATGAAGCGGAACACGAAGATCAACCTGCTCCTGCTGCTCGCCGTGGCCGCGCTGGCGGTGCTGCCCCTGGCGCTCGGGCTCGGCGACCACAAGAAGGAGCCGTTCACGGGCGCCGACGCCGAGGCGGAGACGGCGATCACCGAGCTGAAGCCGGACTACGAGCCGTGGTTCTCGCCCTTGTACGAACCGCCCTCCGGCGAGATCGAGTCGGCGCTGTTCGCCCTCCAGGCGGCTCTCGGCGCCGGTGTACTCGCCTACTACTTCGGTCTGCGCCGGGGCCGCAGGCAGGGCGAGCAGCGGGCGCTGGAGCGGGAGTCCGACGACACGCTCGCCGGCACCGCCGGGAAGTCCGCCGCGGAACGGGACTGAGCCCGGGTGCTGCCGATCGACGCGGCGGCGCACGGCAGTCGCTGGCGCCGCCGCCATCCCGTGGACAAGGCCGTGCTCGGACTCGGTCTCACCCTGCTCGCGATCTCGCTGCCGCCCTGGCCGGGCGCGGCCCTGGTGCTCCTGACGGCCCTGGTCGTGCTCCTGGGTCCGGCCGGTGTGCCCGGGCGGCGGCTGTGGCGGGCCTACCGGGTGCCGCTGGGCTTCTGCGTGACGGGCGCCCTCACGCTGCTCGTCCAGGTGGGCGGGCCGGGTGGTTTCGTCGCCTTCGCCGCCGACGGGCCGATCCGGGCCGGGGAGTTGCTGCTGCGCACCTCGGCGGCCTCCCTGGGCGTGCTGCTGTTCGCCTTCACCACGCCCATGTCCGACCTGCTGCCCCGGCTGGTCCGGGCCGGGGTGCCCGCTCCGGTCGTCGACGTCGCGCTCGTGACGTACCGGATGAGCTTCCTGCTGCTGGACTCCGTGCGCCGCATCCGGGAGGCCCAGGCGGCCCGGCTCGGGCACACCGGCCGGGCCGCGGAGTGGCGGTCCCTGGCCGGGCTCGGCGCCACCGCCTTCGTCCGGGCCTTCGACCGGGCCACCCGTCTCCAGGCCGGGCTCGCCGGGCGCGGCTACGACGGCACCCTGCGGGTCCTGGTGCCCGAGGCCCGGGTCTCCGTCCGTTTCACCGCGGCCAGTTGCGCGCTGCTCGCGGCGGTGGCCGTCCTCACCCTCGTACTGGAAAGGCCGCTGACATGAGCGAGCCCGCCCTCGTCGCCCTGCGGGGCGCGTCCTTCGCCTACGAGGACGGCCCGGCCGTGCTCAGCGGCCTCGACTTCGACATCCGCGAGGGCCGCGCGCTCGCGCTGCTCGGCCGCAACGGCAGCGGCAAGACCACGCTGATGCGGCTGCTCTCCGGCGGTCTGAAACCGCACCAGGGGCGGCTGACGGTCGAGGGACGGCCGGTGGCGTACGACCGCAAGGGGCTGACCGGGCTGCGGACGACCGTGCAGCTGGTGGTGCAGGACCCGGACGACCAGTTGTTCGCGGCCTCCGTCGAGCAGGACGTGTCGTTCGGGCCGTTGAACCTCGGCCTGGACGACACGCAGGTCCGGGCGCGCGTGGCGGAGGCGCTGGCCGCCCTGGACATCACGGCCCTGGCCGACCGGCCGACCCATCTGCTCTCCTACGGGCAGCGCAAACGGACCGCCATCGCGGGAGCGGTCGCCATGCGGCCCCGGGTCCTCATCCTCGACGAGCCGACCGCCGGACTCGACCCGGACGGCCAGGAGCGTCTCCTGACCACCCTCGACGGGCTCCGGGCCGCCGGCACCACGGTGGTGATGGCCACCCACGACGTCGACCTCGCCCTGCGCTGGGCCGACGACGCGGCGCTGCTCACCCCGTCCGGTGTCCGCACCGGACCCGCGGCCACGGCCCTGGCCCGGCCGGATCTCCTCCGCGAGGCCGGGCTGCGTCTGCCGTGGGGCGCGGCGGCGGCGCAGCTGCTGCGCTCCCAGGGTCTGCTGCCCGAGACGCACCCGGGCCCGCGGACACCGGAGGAACTCGCCGCCCTCGTGGGAGGGCGGCTGGGGGCGTCCGGGGCGTAGGAGCCGTGCGGGGGCCGGACGGCTGAAGGCTCCCGCCCCCCCGAAAGCCATGCGGCGGCGAGGGGGCTGCGGGTGTCCGGAAGGCAGGAGCACGCGGTGGTGGGCGCGGTCGGCCGAAACGCGCTTGTGCCCCCTCGCGCGGGGTTCTACGTTGCCGGGGTGGATCTCTTCTCCCGTACCTGGACGGCGTTGCGCGCGGCGGTGGCCGGACTGTCCGACGAGGACTTCGGGCGGCCCAGCGGCTGTACGGGATGGCTGGTGCGTGACCTGGTGTGCCACCTGGTCGTCGACGCCCAGGACGTCCTGATCACCCTGGCCACCCCCACGGACCGGGAACCCACCCGTGACGCGCTGACGTACTGGGACGTCTCGGACACCCCGCCGACCGGTGACGACCCGCTCGACGCGCTGACCGTCCGGCTCGCCGCCGCGTACGAGGACCCGGGCCTGCTGAAGTTCCATCTGGACGACGTCGGCTCCGCCGCCGGGCGCGCGGCCCTGCTCGCCGATCCGGCAGGCCGGGTCGGCACCCGCGACGAGGTCCTCACCGTGGGCGAGTACCTCTCCGCGTACGTCATGGAGTGGACGCTGCACCACCTCGACCTGATCGCCCACGTCCCGGGCGCGCGGCAGCCGCCCGCGGAAGGGCTCTCCCGGTCCCGGGCGATGCTGGAGCGGCTCGCGGGCGGCCCGTTCCCCTCCTCCTTCTCCGACACGGACGCACTGCTGATCGGCACCGGCAGGCGTGTGCCGACCGGGGCTGAGCAGACCGAGCTCGGTGACCTGGCCTCCGGGGTGCCGCTGTACCTGGGCTGACTTCGCGGTCGCGAAGCCGTGGTGCGCAGGGGCGCAGTCGATCCGCTCCGACCGGGGTGGGAGCATGACGGCCATGGACATCCGCCGCAGAAACAACGTCAAGGTCATCGGTCCCGTCGACGCGCCGGTGCTGCTCCTGGCGCACGGGTTCGGCTGCGACCAGAACATGTGGCGGCTGGTGGCACCCGCGCTTGCCGAGCGCTACTGCGTGGTGCTGTTCGACTACGTCGGTTCCGGCGGCTCGGAGCTCGCGGCGTGGAGCGAGGAGCGCTACTCCTCGTTGCACGGGTACGCCGGTGACGTCGTCGACGTCTGCGAGGAGCTGGACCTGCGGCAGGCGGTGTTCGTGGGCCACTCGGTGAGTGCCATGGTGGGCGTGCTGGCGGCGCAGGCGGCTCCCGAGCGGATCGGGGCGCTCGTGATGGTGACCCCCTCACCCTGCTACATCGACGACGAGGGCTACCGCGGCGGCTTCAGCACGGAGGACATCGACGAGCTGCTCGCCTCCCTGGAGGCGAACTACCTGGGCTGGTCGTCCGCGATGGCACCGGTGATCATGGGCAATCCGGAGCGCCCGGAGCTGGGCCAGGAGCTCACGAACAGCTTCTGCGCCACCGACCCCGACATCGCCCGGGTCTTCGCCCGCACGACCTTCCTCACCGACAGCCGCGAGGACCTGAAGGGCGTGTCCGTGCCGACCCTCGTACTGGAGTGCGCGCAGGACGCCATCGCGCCCCGCGAGGTCGGGGCCTACGTGCAGGCGGCGATTCCCGCCTCTCGGCTGGTCACCCTCGACGCCACCGGGCACTGCCCGCAGCTCAGCGCGCCGCAGGCCACCACCGCGGCGATCCTCGACTTCCTGGAGTCCCTGAAGTGATGTGTCGTACGGGCGGCGTGCCGGAGCCCACCGGGACGGGGGACGAGGCGAGCACGGCCGCTGCGTTCACCGCGCTGCTGGAGGACAGCGCGGAGGATCTGTACGAGTCGGCTCCGTGCGGCTACCTGTCCACGATGATGGACGGCACGATCGCCAAGATCAACGCCACCCTGCTGGACTGGCTCGGCCTGGACCGCGAGGCCGTCGTGGGGCGCAAGCGCTTCGCCGACCTGCTCACCATCGGCGGGAAGCTCTACCACGAGACGCACTTCGCCCCACTGCTGCGCATGCAGGGCGAGCTGCGGGGCATCGCCCTGGAGATGCGGCGCCGGGAGGGCGGCCCGCTGCCGGTCCTGGTCTCCGCGGTGGTCAAGCACGGGATCGAGGGCGAGCCGCTGCTGATCCGGATCACCGTCTTCGACGCCTCGGACCGCCGCGCCTACGAGAAGGAACTCCTGCGCCGGCGTGAGGACGCCGAGCGGGCCCGCGCCGAGGCGGACGAGGCCCGGCGGCAGGCCGAGGCGGACCGGGCCAGGCTGGCCGACGCCCTCGCCGTCCTGCAGCGCTCCCTGGTGCCGGACTCGCTGCCCGGCGTGCCGGGCCTGGAGACCGCCGTCCTCTATCACACCGCCTCCCCCGACCTGCTGGGCGGCGACTTCTACGACCTGTTCCCCGTAGCCGGCGACCGGTGGGCGTTCTTCCTCGGCGATGTGTGCGGCAAGGGCCCCGAGGCCGCCTCGCTCACGTCGCTGACCCGCTACACCCTGCGCGCCGCGGCCCACCACGACCCGGATCCGGCCTCGGCGCTGAGCACCCTGAACGCCGTGCTGCACGAGCGGTACACCGGGGGCGGCGACCCCCGGTACTGCACCTGCATCTTCGGGATCGTCGAGCCGGGTGGCGAGCACGGGCGGACCGTGGTGCGCCTCGCCTCGGGCGGCCATCCGCCGGCACTCGTCCTGCGGGCGGACGGCCGCGCGGAGTTCCTGCCCACCCCGGGCGGTCTGCTCATCGGTGTCGTCCCCGGTGCGCCGATCGGCACCGCCGAGACCGTCCTGGCCCCCGGCGACACGGTCGTGCTGTACACCGACGGCCTCACCGAGGCCCGTACCGGCCCCGGCCGGGACGACCTGTTCGGCGAGGACGCCCTGCACGCCTTCGCCGCCGATCACGCCCCCGCCACGCCGCGCGGGGTGATCACCGCGCTCACCGGGCTGCTCGAGAGCTTCGGCGACGGTCTCGACGACGACACGGCCCTGCTCGCCCTCGGCGTTCCCGCCGCCCCTTCCCATACAGCCCAGGCAACGAGTCACACCTCATGAACCCGCTCACCATCAGACTGCGCGACACCGCGACCGGACCCGTTCTGCACGTGGGGGGTGATCTGGACTACGACCAGGCCCCCGTCCTGCGCGACCGGCTCGACGGGCTCCCCCTGTCGTCGGGGCAGTGCCTGGTCCTCGACCTGTCGGGCCTGGCGTTCTGCGACTCCTCGGGCATCACCGCTCTGCTCGCCGCCCGCCAGCACGCGCTGGCCGCCGACGCCGACGTCGTCCTGGCCGCCGTACCGGCGAACCTGATGCGCGTCCTCACCCTGGTCGGCCTCGACCAGGTCTTCACGCTGCGCCCGGATTCCAGCGCCGCGTCGTGACCGCCCCTCCGCCCGGTGCGCCGCCGGGAGGCCCGCTGTCACGACCGTCGTCGTGACCACCCGCACCCCGCAGGGCGCCGCGGTCCCGCCCCGGCGTACGGGTACCCGGCCGTCGCGCCTCCTGGCGCTCCCCGCACACCCCCGACCGGCCGGAAAACGCTTGGACTGGGCGGCCGGCGGCGCGGGACACTTCCGGACTCGACCCGAAACCTCACACATCCGTTGCGGCGATGGCCCCTGCCCGCACGCGCGGCGTGGCGGGCGGCCACAGGACGACTCAGGGGTGGGATGGAAACGCCGGAAAAACACAGGGTATTACCGGGCAAACGCTCGGTTCTTCTCGCACTTCGCTACTACGGACGGGAGTTGTCCCGGCTGCGCCGGTGGACGGCGCCCGCGATGCTGCTCTCGGCGCTGGGCAACATCGGAATCAACTACGTCGCGCCGCTGATCGTCGCCAAGCTCGTCGGCGACATCGCGGAGCACAAGGGCGTCACGGCCGGCTCGACGCTGCCGTACGTGCTGGCCTTCGCGGGTGTCCTGCTGGTGGCGGAGGCGCTGTGGCGCATCGCCCTGCACTGCCTCAACCGTCTCGACGCCCTGGGCATCGAGCACCTGTACGTGATCGGCATGGACGAACTGTTCGCCAAGGACGCCGCGTTCTTCCACGACAACTTCGCCGGTTCACTGACCAAGCGGGTCCTCAGCTTCGCCTCGCGTTTCGAGCAGTTCGTCGACACGCTGACGTTCCAGATCGTGGGGAGCTTCGTGCCGCTGACGTTCGGCGCGGTCGTGCTGTGGCGCTACGAACCGCTGCTCGTCGTCGGTCTCCTGGTGATGATCGCGCTCACCGCGGTGCTGGTCGTACCGCTCGTCCGGCGCCGCCAGGCGCTCGTGGACCAGCGTGAGGAGGCCATCGCCCGGGTGTCGGGCCATGTCGCCGACAGTCTGATGAACATGGACACGGTGCGGGCGTTCGCCGCGGAGGGCCGCGAGGCCGCCGAGCACCGCTCACGGGTCGCGACGTCCCGGCGGCTCACTCTGCGCTCGTGGGACTACGGCAACCTGCGGATCGACACACTGGTCGCGCCGATGTCCGTCCTCACCAACGCGATGGGCCTGCTCCTCGCGGTCTCGCTGGGCGGCGGGACGCACGGCGTGGAGGCGATCGTGGTCGCCTTCGCCTACTACAACAACGCGACCCGGATCATGTTCGAGTTCAACCAGATCTACCGCCGGCTGGAGAGCTCGATGACGGAGGCCGCGCAGTTCACCGAGCTGCTGCTGACGCCGCCGACCGTGCTCGACCCGCCGGCCCCGGAGCCGCTGCGGTCACGGGCCGCCGACGTCCGCTTCGAGAAGGTGACCTTCGCCCACCGGGGCGGCCGTCCCCTGTTCGAGGGACTCGACCTGGCCGTGCCGAGCGGGACGAAGATCGGCCTGGTGGGCCGGTCCGGCGGCGGGAAGACCTCGCTCACCCGGCTGCTGCTGCGGATGACCGACATCGACGGGGGCCGGATCCTGGTGGGCGGCCAGGACATCAGCCGGGTGCGGCAGGCCGAACTGCGCGGGCGGATCGCGTACGTCCCGCAGGACCCGGCGATGTTCCACCGCAGTCTGCGGGACAACATCGCCTTCGCCCGGCCGGACGCCACCGACGCCGAGATCCTCCGGGCAGCCGAGGCGGCCCACGTCACCGAGTTCGCCGACGCGTTGCCGGACGGCTTCGACACGATGGTGGGCGAGCGGGGCGTCAAACTGTCCGGCGGGCAGCGCCAGCGGGTCGCCCTGGCCCGGGCCATCCTGCGCGACGCGCCGATCCTGCTGCTCGACGAGGCCACCAGCGCCCTGGACTCGGAGAGCGAACTGCTGGTCCAGGAGGCCCTGTGGCGGCTCATGGACGGGCGGACCGCCCTGGTGGTGGCGCACCGGCTGAGCACGGTCGCCGGCATGGACCAGCTCGTGGTCCTCGACCGCGGCCGGATCGTCGAGCAGGGCACGCACCAGGAACTGCTCGCGTACGACGGTGCCTACGCGAAGCTGTGGCAGCACCAGTCGGGCGGCTTCCTCGACGACACACCGGGACGGGCCGAGGTGCTGTAGCGCCGGCTCGTCACCTCTGCTCGCGGGCCGACGCCCGGGCCGCCAGAGCCTCCAGCAGGAGATCCACCGCCTGTGCGAAGGAGCTGTCCGCCATGGCGGGCAGCTCCGGGCGCACCGCGGTCAGGGACGGGTAGGTCGCAGGGTCGAGGCCCTGGTAGACGTCGCGGGTAGACGTCGCGCCACGACCGCCGGTCGGCCTCGCCCCGGCCTTCTTCCCGGAGCAGCGCCTCGACTGGGCACCGCGCTCGCCGCGTACACCGCGGGCAGCGCCCATGTGAACCACCTGGACGACGTCAGCGGCAGCATCATGGTGGGCAAGGCGGCCGATCTGGTCGTCCTGGACCGCGACCCGTTCGCCGGTCCGCCCGAGGAGATCGCCGCGACCCGGGTCCTGGAGACGTTCGTCGAGGGCAGGCGGGTGCACAGCGCCGGCTGAGGCGTGGTGCAATGCTCCGGGGAACACGCGTACGGAGGGGGCTGAGGCGCGGTGGGGTCGTCGGGGGGCGGGGCCATGCGGTCCGTGATGTGGGTGCTGATCGCCCTCGTGCTGCTCGGTGTGGGCGCGGCCTCGGCCTCCCAGGTCCGCGGGGCGCTGGAGCGGGAGCGGGCGTACCGTGCCGCGCCGGTCTGCGCCGCCGTGCCCGTCACGGCGTCGGGGTGCGTGTGGCAGCAGGAGTTCACCGTGCGGAGCGCCGCGCTGCACCGCGGCGAGCGGGGCGCGTCCCCGGAGGCGGAGCTGGTGCTGCCGTCCGGCAAGCGGTGGGAGGTGACGTTCCCGCGCACCGAGCCCGTGCTGTCCGAGATGCAGCCGGACGAGAAGGTCGTCGGGGTGATCTGGCACGGGCGGGTCGTCGAGGTGCGGGACGCCGAGGGGCGGCGGCAGCAGACGTCCGACGGGCCGGTGGGATGGCCGCAGGACCGTCTGGGTGGTGCGCTGGCCTGCGCATCGTTCGGTCTGGCGGCCCTGGTGGGCGGTGTGTGGCCACTGCTCGCGCGGGGCGAGCCGCGTCATGTGGCGGCGGCGAAGATGGTGCGGTGGCACGGCATCGGTCTGGGCGGCACGGCGATCCTGACGCTGTGGGCGCAGGCGGCCAACGACTGGCCGCTGTGGGCCGTTCCCGCGATCTGGGGGCCGCTCGCGCTGCTGATCCTGGCGTCCATGACGGCCTTCGCGCTGGGCGCGCTGCGCGGCGAGCTGGACGTCGCTCCCGCCCGGCAGGATCCGCAGCCCGCAGGCCCCGTGGGTGCCTGAGGGTCAGCTCTGCCGGGCGTGCACGGGACTGTGGGCGACGTCGTCCGGACACGGGCGGTGCGGCTCCCGCGAGCGCCGGTCGCGCCGCCAGTCGTAGGCCGCGAGGGCCAGGGAGGCCGCCATGCCGACGATCCCGGCGGCCATCGCGAGGAAGAGGGCTCCCCGGTAGTCGTCGCTCTTGCTGCCGAGCACCAGGTAGTAGAGGCCGGGCAGGGCGGCGGTGCCCACCGCGGCGCCCAGGCGCTGACCCGTCTGCAGGGCGCCGCCCGCCGCTCCCGCCATGTGCACGGGCACGTCGCGCAGCGTCATGGTGATGTTGGGCGAGATCACGCACCCGCCGCCCAGACCGCCCAGGAACATGACCGGGGCGGCGATCCAGGGGGCGATGCCCAGGGGCGCGAAGCGCAGCAGCAGCGCGGTGCCGCCCAGTCCGACGATCACGCCCGTGAGTCCGCCGACGGTGAGCAGGCGGCCGAGCCGGTCCACCAGCCGCCCGGACAGGGCGGCCGCGCAGGCGGAGCCGAGGGCGAAGGGTGTCACGGCGAGACCGGACTCGAGCGGGGAGAAGCCGAGTCCGTGCTGGTAGAAGAGGGCGAAGACCAGCCAGACGCCGCTGAAGCCGATGAAGTAGAGCGTGCCGACGCCGGCGCCGATGGCGTAGCCGCGGACGGTGGTGAACAGCCGCGGGTCGAGCAGCGGCTGGGTGCCCCGGTCCACGAGGCGGCGCTGCCAGAGGATGAAGGCGAAGAGGAGTCCGGCCCCGACCGGGAACAGCCACCACAGCCGGGCCAGTCCGCCGGTCTCGGCCTGGACCAGCGGATACATGAGGGCGAGGACGCCGAGGCCGAGCAGCGCCACGCCGGGCAGGTCGAGGTGTTCCCGGCCGGAGCGCGGGGTGCGGGGCAGCAGGCGCCGGCCGAGGAGGACCGCCAGGATGCCGATGGGCACGTTGACGTAGAAGATCCACCGCCAGCCCTGGGCCCCGTCGGCCAGGGCGAGGATCAGGCCGCCGGTCAGGGGGCCGACGGCGGAGGAGATGCCGACGGTGGCGCCGAAGAAGCCGAAGGCGCGGCCGCGCTCGCCGCCCCGGAACATCTGCTGGATGAGCGCCGAGTTCTGCGGTGCCATGAAGCCGGCCGCCAGGCCTTGGGCGAGCCGGGCCACCACCAGCAGGGTGATGTTCGGGGCCGCGCCGCAGGCGGCGCTGAAGAGCACGAAACCGCTGAGGGCGACGAGGAAGATGCGCCGCCGGTCCAGGGCGTCGCCGAGGCGGCCGGCGGTGACGAGGGCGAGGCCGAAGGAGAGGGCGTAGCCGGACACCACCCACTGCACCTCGGCGGCGGAGGCGTGCAGCTGCTGCTGGACGGTGGGCAGGGCGACGGCCACGATCGAGACGTCCAGCAGGCTCATGAAGCCGGCCACCAGGGTGACCCAGAGGGCCCGCCAGCGGTTCGGGTCGGGCTCGTACCCGTCCTGCTGCCCGCCCTGGTTCCGGCCGCCCGCCGCCGACGCTGTCACTTGGGCTCCTCTCACCAGGCACGCACCCGGCGAATCAAGTTCCCCCGCCGGGGTCCGGGCACACACCCGTCTCAGCAGATCCTCCCGGACGGACCGGTGGACCGCCTCTCGCCCTGAACACCGACGTCTCACGTTCCGTGATCATGCGGTCGCCGCGCGAAGGGGGCAGTTTGAGCGCGCGAGATCTGTGCAGGCGTGGTCTTCGGGAATGCGAACGGCGAAAGGAACCACGTGATGGCGGAGCCCGACAACGACGAGTCGGTGGATCCCGCGGCGGTGAGACGACACCGGGTGCTGTTCCGGGCGATCGAGAAGCGGCGCAACCCGAAGCTGCGCCGCAGCGACATCACGGTGACCGACGAGGCAGCGGTCAAACGGGCCACCAAGGCCGCCGCCCTCGGCAACGCGATGGAGTGGTACGACTTCGGCATCTACAGCTATCTGGCGTCGACCATCGGACGGGTCTTCTTCCCGTCCGGCAGCGACACCGCCCAGCTGCTCGGCTCCTTCGCGACCTTCGCGGTGGCCTTCCTGGTGCGTCCGCTCGGCGGCATGGTCTTCGGGCCGCTCGGGGACAAGGTGGGGCGCAAGCGCATCCTCTCCCTCACCATGATCCTGATGGCGGTGGGGACCTTCGCCATCGGCCTGGTCCCCTCGCACGCGGTGATCGGGCTGTGGGCACCGGCCCTGCTGATCTTCTTCCGGCTGGTGCAGGGCTTCTCGACCGGTGGTGAGTACGGGGGTGCCTCGACGTTCATCGCGGAGTACGCGCCCGACAAGCGGCGCGGCTTCTTCGGCAGCTTCCTGGAGCTCGGCACGCTCGCCGGCTATGTCGGGGCCTCCGGCCTCGTCGTCGTCCTGCAGATGCTCCTCAGCGAGGACCAGATGCTGTCGTGGGGCTGGCGCGTGCCGTTCCTGGTCGCGGCGCCGCTCGGCCTCATCGGCCTCTACCTGCGGCTCAAGCTGGACGAGACGCCCGCCTTCCAGAAGCTGGAGGGCGGGCAGGCCAAGGCGAGCGAGGCGGCCGACGCCGTGGAGACCTCGGCGGCCGCCGACCTCGGCAAGATCTTCACCCGGTACTGGCGGCCGCTGCTGCTGTGCCTCGCGCTGGTCGCGGCGTACAACATCACCGACTACATGCTGCTGTCGTACATGCCGACGTACCTGTCCGACGAGCTGGGCTACGGCACCAACCACGGGCTGCTGATCCTGCTCGTCGTGATGGTGCTGCAGATGTGCGTGATCAACCGGGTCGGGTGGCTCTCCGACCGCTTCGGGCGCAAGCCGCTGCTGATGGCGGGGATGCTCGGCTTCCTGTTCCTGTCCGTGCCGTCGTTCCTGCTCATCCGGCAGGGCAGCGTCGTCCTCATCACCCTGGGGCTGCTGCTGATGGGGCTCTCGCTGGTGGCGATGCTCGGCACCATGTCGGCGGCGCTCCCGGCGATCTTCCCCACGCAGGTGCGCTACGGCTCGCTCTCGGTGGCCTACAACCTGGCGACCTCCATCTTCGGCGGTACGACACCGCTGGTGATCACCGCGCTGATCAGTGCCTTCGACTCGACGCTGATGCCCGCGTACTACGCCACGGGCGCGGCGGTCGTCGGTGTCATCGCCGTGCTGTGCATGCGCGAGACCGCCAACAAGCCCCTGGCCGGCTCCCCGCCGTCCGTGGAGACACAGGCCGAGGCGGAGGAACTCGTCCAGGCGCAGACCCCTCAGCCCAGGTTCTGACCGGCCGGTGGAAGGCCCCGCCCGTGCGGGCGGGGCCTTTCGCGATTGGGCCGGGGCCGCGGGGGAACACGGTGCGGGCTACGACCCCGAGGTGAGGCCGGTAAGGCGATGACCGAGTACGAACGTTCCCGCACGATGCCCGCCCAGCCCGAGCATGTCTTCGACCAGGCCGCCCATGTCGGCCGGCTGGACAGCTGGCTGCCGGAGGCCCTGCACGTGGAGGCCGGGGAACTGCCGGCCGTCACCGTGCACGAGGACCGCACCGACGAGGACACCTCCGCCCTGCTGCGTGCCCGGCCGGAGCAGATGCGGCTCGAGTGGGGCACCCGCGACCAGGGCGCCTACGCGGGCTGGCTCCAGGTCGCCGGGCTCGACGGCGGAGTCAGTGAGGTGACCGTGCACCTGTCGTTCTTCGAGCAGGGCCACGACCCGGGCGAGCAGGCCGTCGCCGACGCGCTGGACACCAGCCTGCGGCGGCTGGAGGAACAGGTGCGGCTGCGCGTCGAGCACCCGGCCGGCTGACCCGCCGTGGCGCGCGAGAAGCGGTACGCCGTCGCGGCGTCCGGGCAGTGGACCGACGAGGAGGAGGGGCGGCGCCGACTGCCCTCCGGTGAGGTGCACGCCTGGGAGCCGGGCCGCAACGAGACGGTCTGCGGCCTGTCCCTCAGCCGCTCCCGGCTGGTGCGCTTCCCGCACGTCGGCTGGCCGGACACGTTTCCGGAGTCCGGTGGCGCGGCGGACCGGGTACGGCGCCAGTGCCCACGCTGCGCCTCGGTGGCGGGACGCCGGGGCTTCGACGCCCGCCCTCGGTGGCACCGCACCCGTCCCCGCCCGTGAGGGCCGCAGGGCACACCGGGACGGGAGCCCCGGGTCCGCCCGACGCGCGGGCGGGCCGTCACGTCCGCTGAGGGGTGCCGGTCGCCGCCGCCGGACCGCGGTCCTGCCCGTCGCACAGGGCGGCGGCGCCGCACGCGCCCGCCCGGGGGCGGATCGGAACACCGTTGGTGCGCAGCACTTCGCGGACGTCGAGGATCAGGGAGAAGACCTCGCGGTTGAGGTCCTGCCCCTGCTCGTCCCAGGCCCGCTGCTCGGCCTCGACGGCCATCCGGTCCTCGGCGAACACCCGTTCCGTGAAGCGCCTGATGAGGGGCCAGGCCAGCCGTAGTACACCGGGGACCCGCGGTTTCTCGATCATGAGCAGGCCGAACGTGTGACAGCGGCGCTGCTCGGCGTCCTCGGGGACGTAGGCCACCCAGAGGCGGAAGGCCGGCCGCTCGGCGTTCTCCGGGACCAGGTCGAGGGTCTGGTACGGGTACTCGGTGCGGATCGTCATGACATCGCGGGAGTCGCTGCCGCCGAGGCCCTCGGAGGCCAGCAGACTGGCCCCGCGGTTCCGTTTGCCCCCGGTGTGGCTGAACAGGTACCTGGCCTCCACCGACCGTCCGTCGGTGCGGGAGTCGAGCAGTTCGGGGTGGAGTCTGCCGACCACGCCCCGGTGCAGGAACTGGTGGTTCATGTCGAGCAGGTTCTCGTGCATGAACGAGTAGTGGCAGTGCACGGTCCGCGAGTAGGTCATCGTTCTGTAGCGCGGGGAGCCGAACGCCGGCAGGTCGGGCAGCGGGGTGGCGGTGGCCTTGTCCGGGTCGCCGGGGAACACGAACACCAGGCCGTAGGCCTCGCGCACCGGGTAGCCGCGCACGCCGCGCGGCGGCCGGCCGTCGCCTTTGGACAGGTACGGGATCTGCGAGATGCGGCCGTCTCCGCGGTAGGCCCACGCGTGGTAGCAGCAGCGGAGTGTCTCACCCTCCACGACGCCCATGCTGAGCGGCACCTGACGGTGGGCGCACCGGTCCTCCAGCGCGTACACGCAGCCGCGCTCCCCTCGGTAGAGCGCGATGCGCTCCCCGGCGAACGTGGCCGCGAACGCCCGCTTGGTCCGCACGTCCTTCGACAGGGCGACCGGATACCAGTGATCCGGGTTCGCCCCGACGCGCCGGAGGTCGACCAGGCCCGTCCTCGGGTCACGGTGTTCCGCGGGCCAGTCGGCCCCGGAAGAGAAGGCCCCGGCCTCGTCCGTCTCGGTCATACCTCTCCCTCGCGCGTACGGGCAGCGACAGCCGCGCGTCCCACCAGGCAGCACGGAGCTGCCGGTGCGTCACCCGGCACCGCCCATCCTCACCGCGCCGCACCGCCCACGCCCTGCCCGGCACGTACGGACGGGTGAGCCGGGCGGGTCCCCCAGCGGTCGATCGCGGGCAGAGCGGCCAGGCCCCGGGTCCCCTAGCGGTCGATCGCGGGCAGAGCGGCCAGGCCCGTGTCGCGCATGATGCGGTCGACTGTCTCGCGCAGGGTGCTGTCGGCATCGATGACGGTTTCCACGCCGCCGGGCAGCAGGTCCCGTTCCCGGTACCACTCACGCAGCTGCGACGCTCCGACCTCGTGCGCGATCGGCTTCGTGGCATGGCGGACGAGCGTCTGCTCGAACGGCACGTGCAGGTAGTAGGCGTGGGTCGGGCCGCGGTGGTCGGCGCCGAGCCGGGTGAGCATCTCGCCGTAGTGGTCGGCGTACAAAATCCCCTCGACGACGACGTGGTACCCGGCGTCGAGCGCGTAGCGGGCCGTCAGGTCGATCAGACCGATGTTCGCCGCACCGGGCCGGTCGCGCTCCCGCAGCACGTCGCGGCGCAGGTTGTCCTGCCCGACGAGCGCCAGCCCCCGCCCGAACCTCTCCCGGAGCCCGGCCGCGACCGACGACTTCCCCGATCCGCTGTTGCCCCGCAGCACGACAAGCCGGGTGTGTTCGGTGCCCACCTTCACCTTGGCCTCCTGCCAGGGGTGTCCTACGCGGGGCGTGAGGGCGTCCGGAACCGGACCGGCGGTCGGGAACGCCGGTCCACGGGCTCCGCCTCAGGGCCGCAGCAGTCCGCCGACCCACCAGTCGTGCGGTGCGCCGTCGTTGGCGATGCCGCGGCTGCGCAGCGTCCCTTCGACGGTGAAGCCCAGTCGCTCGGCGACGGCACGCGAGCCGGTGTTGCCGGTCATGGCCCACCACTCGATGCGGTGGACGTCGAGGGTGGCCCACCCCCAGTCGCACAGCGCCCGCGCCGCCTCGACCGAATAGCCCCGGCCGCGCTGCTCCTTGACCGCCCAGTAGCCGAGCTCGTAGACGCCCTCGCTCACCTTGGTCAGGCAGGAGGAGCCGACGAGCGCGGCGGTGTCCTTGCGGAACGCTCCGAGGACGTAGTCCTTGTCGAGGGCCCAGCCCGCGGGCCACTCCTCGTGGACCCGCTTCTCGGCGTCCGCCCGCCCGAAGGGCACGGGCACCGGCGTGTAGAACTGGATGTCCTCGTCCTGGCAGGCGTCGTACACCGCGTCCACGTCGCCCGGCCCGAAGGCCCTCAACACCAGACGCCCGGTCTCAAGTGTCACTGGTTCCACCGCGTCAGTATGTGCGTCACCCCGGGTCCCACGACAGCGAATATCGCCGTGCGTGAGCCCCCGCAGCGGACGAGCAAGGGACGCCGGCGTGCACCCCGCTCAGGTCAGCCGGTGGGGACGCGCACGGCCAGGACGGCGACGTCGTCGTCGTTGCCTTCGGGGCGGACGCGGCGCAGGAGCTGGTCGGTGAACGAGGCGAGGGGCCGGTGGGCCAGGGCGGCGGCGTGCTGGCGCAGCCGTTCCAGCCCCTCGTCGAGGGTGCGGCGGGGCGCTTCGATGAGGCCGTCCGTGTAGAGCACCAGGGTGGACCCGGGCGGGAGCTGCGCGGTGGCGTCCGGACGCCGGGTGCCGGTCTGGGTGCCCAGCAGGATGCCGTGGCCGTCGGTGAGGTAGCGGGCCAGGCCGTCGCGGCTGATCAGCAGCGGCGGAGGATGGCCGGCGTTGGTCCAGGACAACTGCCAGTGGCCTTCCTCGGCCGGTTCGACCCGGGCGAAGATCGTCGTGGCCATGGCGACGTCGGTGATGTGCTGGATCGCCTCGTCGAGCCGCTCCACGATCCGGCTGGGCGGCTCGTGCTGGGACCAGGCGTAGGCCCGGAGCATGTTGCGGACCTGCGCCATGCCGGCCGCCGCCTCCAGGTCGTGTCCGACGACGTCGCCGATGGCGAGGGCGGTGGAGGCGTCGGCCAGGGGGAAGGCGTCGTACCAGTCCCCGCCGACCTGGGAGGCGTCGGGCGCGGGCAGGTAGCGGACGGCCATCTCCAGGCCGGAGAGGCTCGGCATCTGCGGCAGCAGGTGGTTCTGCATGGTCTCGGCGACCTTGCGCTGACGCTGGTAGAGGCGGGCGTTGTCCAGGGCGAGACCGGCCCGGCGTGCGATGTCCTCGATGAGGGGGAGGTCCGCGGGCGTGAAGGGCGCCGGGTTGTCGCCACGGCCCAGGGTCAGCGCTCCCAGGACGTCGCGGGTGCTGCGGATGGGCGCGATGGCCGCGGAGTGCATCCCCGTGACGTCGAACAGGTGGCGCTGCTCGACCGCGATGCCGGAGTCCGGCGCGCCCTGGTAGGTCTGCGGGCCGGCCAGGTTGGAGGCGACCCCGCGCAGGGCTCTGGACAGGGGCATCGGGGATTCCTCGGGGATCGGCGGCATCGGCCCCTGGAGATCCTCGCGGTGCGTGAGCGTCTCGCCGTCGGCGTGGACCACGACGGTGCGCCACACCTCGTCGCGCTCGGTGATCAGGTCGACGACCACCCAGTCCGCCAGGCGCGGCACCACCAGCCTCACCAGCCGCCGCAGCGCCTCGTCGACGTCGAGGGTGGAGGTCAGCTGGGTGGTCGTCTCGGCCAGGAGCGCGAGGCGTGCCAGGTCCGACAGCGGCTGGGCCCCGGGCTCCGGTTGCGGCTCGGCCACGCGGGACGTCTCGGGGGTGTGGAAGACGACGAGAGTGCCGCTGCGGCGGTCACCGAGGTCGTACGGCGTGATCAGCCAGGAGACGCGCAGTACGGTGCCGTCGGCGTGGGCGAAGTAGTCCTCGTCGTCCTGGGCGGTGCGCCCGGCGTGGAAAGCCTGCCGCATGGCGCACTGGGTGCGCGGCAGGGGCTGCCCCTGCGGGCCGCGGTGCAGCAGGTCGTGCGCGTCGTGTCCGAGCAGCTCGGCGGCGGGACGGCCGAGGATCTGCTCGGCGTGGGCGTTCACGGCGATGATGCAGCCCTGCTCGTCCACGAGGTAGGCGCCGGCACCGATGGCGTCCAGTGGTACGGCCGGCGCCACGGACGCTGTCGGCACGGACGGCCCGTGAAAGGTCTCCGTGTCCTGCGGCCCCGCCATCGCGGCCTCCCTGCTCATCTGGCCGGCGTCCCGCTGTCCGGCGTGTCCTGCTTGCTCGCCCTCCCCGTATTCCCCTGCGGAACCGGAATCCACGCGCCGCGGCGACATCGCTGCCGCCCGATGCCCGTGCGACCCGCTGACCTGCGGTTCTGGGGGAGCAGCCGGACCGGTCGGGTACTCATGTCACGTCGACGTCGGCGTGCACCAGGTCGTGGTCCGAGGACGCGGTGGGATGCACGCCGTGCCCGAGGGGGGCGATGCCCCGTAGGAACACGTAGTCGAACTTGCTCAGCCAGTCGGTCGTCGTCCGGCAGCCGCCCGTGGGCGACGGACGGCACCGCGGGTCGGCGTCCGTGGCCAGTGCCCAGACGCCGGACAGTTCGGGGGCGTCCGGTACGGCGTTGAAGTCGCCGAGGAGGATCGCGCGGTCGTACCGGACGACCGCCGACGCCAGCACGAGGGCCTGCTCGGCCCGGACGGTCTCCTGACGCCGCTGGGCGAGGTGGGTGTTGAAGACCCGGACGGGCCGGCCGTCCACGGTGGTGGTGACGGCCATGTAGCCGCGGTCCTCGGAGCCGCCGTCGGGATACTCCACGACGACCCGGTCCGTCATCGGCGCGGCCGAGAGGATCGCCTGTCCGAAGGCTCCGGGGCTCCACGGCGCGCCCCCGCAGCGGCCCCACTTGCGCAGGACCGAGCCGTACTCGACGTGGTAGACCAGCCCGTGCAGGTTCTCCAGGTACTCCCGGATCCTCTCGACGTCCCGCACGCACGCTTCCTGCAGGCCGATGACCGCGGGGGCATGGGCGGCGATGTCCGCCGCCTTGTCGACGTCGCTCGCCTCGCAGGGGTTGCAGATGTTCCACGTCATGACCCGGTTCGGCACGACGTCCCGGGCGGCCACGGCGGGCTGCGCACCGGCGAAGAGGGCACCGTTCGGTGCGCTGGGGCCGATGAGCACCACGCAGACCGCCAGCGCGGCGCCCACGAGCAACCGTCCGCCCGTGCGCATGTCGAGCACCATCGCCTCCTCACGGCGGACCCGCCGGGCCTCGAGGTGTCCCCCTGCACGAGATTAGGGGACGGGGGCGCCGGCACGACGCGTGATCGGCGATCTCGTCGCCGTGGCCGGCGCACGCGGCCGACTGTCCCGTCGTGTGGGAGGGGAAGCGAGGCGCACGCCACACTCCTGGCGCCTTCGACGGTGCGGGGCCGGGCTGCGCGTAGGGTGGCCGTACTGGTGATCGACGCGGGCGGTGTGACGCATGGACTGGCAGAAGTTCGCCGAGGAAATGGCCGTGCTCGCGCGGACCCTGCTGAAGCAGGACTCCGTGCAGCAGACGCTGGACGAGATCGCGGCGTCGGCCGTGCGGCTGGTGGACGGCTGTGACGCGGCGGGCGTCCTCGCCGTGCGCAAGGGACGCGCCGTCACGCTGGCCTCGTACGGCGACATGGTCGAGGAGTCCGACCGTGTGCAGGGCGAGTTGGGTGAGGGGCCGTGCTTCGATCTCGCCCGTCGCGCGGACGACGACCGCGTGTTCCGGATCGTGGACATGGGCCGGCCCCAGCCGGACTGGCCCCGGTACGCCGAGGCCGCCCGCGGGCTGGGCATCGGCAGCATGACCGGGGTCCTGCTCTACACCCACGAACAGGACTTCGGCGCGCTCAATCTCTACGCCCGCCGCCCGGGCGCCTTCACCGAGGACATCGCGACCGCCGGCTGGCTGCTGGCCTCGCACGCGGCCGTCGCCCTCGCGGACGCCCGCACCATCGACCAGCTCGAACACGCGCTGGAGACCCGGCACGCCATCGGCGAAGCCATGGGGATCCTCATGGAACGCCACGGGATGAGCGACGAGGACGCGTTCAACGTGCTGCGCAGCATCTCCCAGCACCACAACGTCAAACTGCGCGACGTGGCCCAGCGCATCCGGGACAAGCGCTCCGACGACCGGGCCGACCGGGCCTGAAGACCCGGACGCCGCCTACAGACATCCGATGTCCACGGGCCGACGGCGCTCCCTGCCCGTCACCGTTCACGAACGCTGCCCGTCACCGTTCATGAACGACGACCGTCCTGTACCGCACGCACGCCCGGTGTTTGCTGCCCGCGCCCTGGACATGCGGCGTGGCGTCGCCGTCAATACGTCCCATGTCATCGCCGATCTTCCCGCTGGACTTACCGGCGTCGGACACCCCCGTCTCGCAGGCCCCGCCCCTGATCGACTCGCACCACCACGTGTGGGACCCGGATCGGCGCCCGCAGCCCTGGCTGGACGAGCCCGGTCTGGAACCGATCCGCCGCTCCCACGGTCTCCAGGACCTGCGCCGGGCGGCGGTCCGGGCGATCGCGGGCCGGTGGCTGGCCCGTACGGTCCTCGTGCAGTGCCTCCCGTCCCCGCAGGAGACGGCGGACCTGCTCGTCCTGGCCGACCGGGATCCGCTGGTGGGCGCGGTCGTGGGCCGGACCGATCTCACCGCGGCCGACGCCGGGGACCGGCTCGACGCGCTGCTCGCCGGCACCGGGGGCTCGTACCTGCGCGCCGTGCGGCACCTGGTGCAGGGGGAACCCGATCCGCAGTGGCTGCAGCGGCCGGCCGCCGAACGCGGCCTGCGCGCCGTCCAGGCGGCTCCGACTGGCCCGTCTGCGTCCTGGCCGGCGGCTGGGCACGCTGGGCGGCCACCGTGGACGAGCTGCTGCACGGCCTCTCCGAACACGAGAAGCAGGCCTTGCTGTGCGGCACGGCGACCGGCTTCTACCACTTGTCCCGGACCTGGGGCGGGGCCCGGTCATACCACTGACGGGACTGCTCCACCCGGCATCCTCGAAGCGCTCGTCCGGAGCCCGGCACGGGCCCCCTCCCCTGCTCGCCCACGGCCACCACCCCGCACGCACCGCCGTCGGCGAAGGGGAGCACGGTCCGTCTCAGCCTCTCCGGCGGCGTATGCCAGGCTCCACCGTCAGGGTGCTCATACCACTCCCTGGGCGGTCATCGCTTCGGCGACGCGGAGGAAACCGGTGGCGTTGGCACCGAACACGTAGTCGTCGGGGTCTCCCCCGTAGGTCGCGGCGGTGACACGGCACTGGGAATGCACCTGCCGCATGATGGCGGCGAGACGGTCCTCCGTGCGCTCGAAGGTCCAGCTGTCACGCGCGGCGTTCTGCTGCATTTCCAGCGCGGAGGTGGCGACCCCGCCCGCGTTGGCCGCCTTGCCCGGGCCGAACAGGATGCGGGCGTCGCGGAACACCTCGACCGCGTCGGGCGTGCAGGGCATGTTGGCTCCCTCGGCCACGGCGAGCACGCCGTTCTTCACCAGGGCCACGGCGTCCTGCTGGTTCAGCTCGTTCTGGGTCGCGCACGGCAGGGCGATGTCGCACGGCACGTCGAAGACCGAGCCCCGGTCGGAGAACCGCGCGGCCGGGCGCGCCTCGGCATAGGCGGAGATCCGGGCCCGGCGCACCTCCTTGACCTCCTTGAGCAGCTCCAGGTCCAGACCGTCCTCGTCGACCACGTAGCCGGAGGAGTCCGAGCAGGCCACCACGAGGCCACCCAGCGCGTGCACCTTCTCGGCGGCGTACACGGCCACGTTGCCCGAGCCGGAGATCACCACTCGTCGCCCCTCCAGGTGCTGTCCCCGGGTGGCGAGCATCTCCTGGACGAAGTGGACCGCGCCGTAGCCGGTGGCCTCGGTACGGGCGGGGGAGCCGCCCCAGCCGACCGGCTTGCCGGTGAGGACGCCGGCCTCGAAGCGGTTGGTGATCCGCTTGTACTGGCCGAAGAGGTAGCCGATCTCGCGGGCGCCCACGCCGATGTCCCCGGCGGGCACGTCGGTGTGCTCGCCGAGGTGGCGGTACAGCTCCGTCATGAACGCCTGGCAGAAGCGCATCACTTCACCGTCGGAGCGGCCCTTGGGGTCGAAATCGGCGCCGCCCTTGCCGCCGCCGATCGCCATGCCGGTCAGCGCGTTCTTGAAGATCTGCTCGAAGCCGAGGAACTTGACGATGCCGAGGTTGACGCTGGGATGGAAGCGCAGGCCGCCCTTGTACGGTCCGAGGGCGCTGTTGAACTCCACCCGGAAACCGCGGTTGACCCGCACCGTACCCTGGTCGTCCACCCACGGGACTCTGAACATCAGTTGCCGTTCCGGCTCGCAGAGCCGCTCCACGATGCGGGCGTCGACGTACTCCGGGTGCGCTTCGAGCACGGGCCCCATCGTGTGCAGGACTTCCTGTGCCGCCTGATGGAACTCGCTCTCGCCGGGGTCGCGTCGGCGGAGGGTGTCGTAGACGGCTTCGATGTGGGCGCTGACGTCCATGTGCGTGGTCTCTCTTCGCTCAGGTGCGGCCGGGCTCGCACCGGCCGGGGGTGCTCGCCCGTTCGCGATGACGGACACTCATCACCACGCGTGAACGCGCCGAAATACTCATCGGCGGTGTTCCACAGCGGCCGCCCGCACCGCGTCGGCCCGGCCCGCGTCGCACCACGCTCCTCCGGGCCGGCGCCCTACGGCCGAACCGTCGAGGCGAGCCAGCGGTCGTCCTGGAACTCGGCGGGGACCTCGTCCTCCCCCGGGTCGATCCCGCGGCGCTCCAGTTCGTCGAACCACCGGTCGCGCTGCGACTTCGGGAGGCGCCGTCCACACCAGGGGCAGAACTCGATCGTGATGCTCGCCCTGCCGCCGTCGTGAATGATCAGCCCGTACTCCTGGAACCTGGCGGTGAAGTCGACCAGCGTGTCCGGGCAGTCGAAGGGGTCGTCGTGCCGGTCGCAGCGCACGGTGACGCGGGCGGTCATCTCCTCGCAGCAGTGCTTCGGGGGCACGGTCATGACTGCGGCTTCTCGTCGATCGGCATCATGGCGAGAAGTAGATCACGGCCTGCGACACCGGCCGGCCGGTGTGTCAAAGGCGTTCGATGATGGTCACGTTGGCCTGGCCGCCGCCCTCGCACATCGTCTGCAGTCCGTAGCGCCCCCCGGTGCGTTCCAGCTCGTGCAGGAGCGTGGTGGCCAGCCGGGTCCCGGTGGCGCCCAGCGGGTGGCCGAGGGCGATGGCACCGCCGTTGACGTTGACCTTCCCGGGGTCGGCGCCGGTCTCCTTCGTCCAGGCCAGCACCACGGAGGCGAAGGCCTCGTTGATCTCGACCAGGTCGATCCGGTCGAGCGTCATCCCGGACTTCTTCAGCGCGTACGCGGTCGCCGGGATCGGGGCGGACAGCATGCGGATCGGGTCCTCCCCGCGCACCGAGAGGTGGTGGACGCGGGCCCTCGGGGTGAGGCCGTGTTCCCGTACGGCCCGCTCCGACGCGAGGAGCACGGCCGAGGCGCCGTCGGAGATCTGGGAGGACAGGGCCGCCGTCAGCCGGCCGTTCTCCATCAGCGGCGGCAGGCCCGCCATCTTCTCCCGGCTGGTGTCGCGGCGCGGCCCCTCGTCGTGGACCACGTCCCCGTACGCGACGGTCTCCCGGTCGAAGCGGCCCTCGTCGACGGCCCGGACCGCCCGCCGGTGGGAGCGCAGCGCGAACTCCTCCATGGCCTCGCGGGTGATGTCCCACTTGCGGGCGATCTCCTCGGCGCCGAGGAACTGGTTGACCGGCCGATCGCCGTAGCGGGCGCGCCAGCCGGCCGAGCCGGCGAACGGGCCCTCGGTCAGGCCCAGCGGTGCGGCGGCCTGACGGGTGGCGAAGGCGATGGGTATCTGCGACATGTTCTGCACGCCGCCCGCGACGACCAGGTTCTGGGTGCCCGAGAGGACGCCCTGCGCGGCGAAGTGCAGGGCCTGCTGCGAGGAGCCGCACTGGCGGTCGACGGTCACGCCGGGCACCTCTTCGGGGAGCCCGGCGGCCAGCCAGCAGGTGCGGGCGATGTCACCGGCCTGTGGGCCGACGGTGTCGAGGCAGCCGAACACCACGTCCTCCACGGCGGCCGGGTCGACGCCGGAGCGCTCCATCAGCGCGGTCAGCACATGCGCCCCGAGGTCGGCCGGGTGGACGGCGGACAGCCCGCCGCCCCGCCGCCCGACCGGGGTGCGCACCGCTTCGACGATGTAGGCCTCGGCCATGGCGTCTCCTCCTTGCTGTCTGCGGCTGTCTGCGGCTGTCTGCGACAGGCGGGTCTGTCTATGAGCCGGGCAGGGCGATGCCCTCCAGCACCATCGACAGGTACTGGCGGGCGATCTCCTCGGGGCTGTGCCGGCCGCCCGGCCGGTACCAGGACGCGGCGACCCAGACCGTGTCGCGCACGAAGCGGTAGGTGAGCCGTGCGTCCAGGTCGGCGCGGAACACCTTGGCGGCGACACCGCGCTCCAGCGTGCCCAGCCACGCCTTCTCGAACTTCTGCTGCGACGCGACGAGATACGCGAAGCGCGGCCGCGCCCCGAGGTGCCTGGACTCCTTCTGGTAGATGGCGACCGCGTCGAGGTGCCGGTCGATCTCGCGGAAGGACTCGGTGACGAGGGCCTCCAGCGTCTCCCTGGGGCCGAGCCCTGCGGAGAGCACGGCGTCGTAGCGCGCCCAGAGCTCGTCCAGGAAGCCGGAGAGGATCTCGTCCAGCATCGATTCCTTGGAGTCGAAGTGGTAGTAGAGGCTGCCCGCCAGCATCCCCGCCGCGTCGGCGATCTTGCGGACGGTCGTGGCGTTGTAGCCCTGCTCGGCGAAGACCCGGGCCGCGATGGCCAGCAGTTCCTCGCGCCGCTCGGGCGGGCTCACCGCGGGCTTCTTCTGGTTGCTGTCGTTGCTTTTCGGCACCGGAGCATTGTCGCCTCACGGGTGCTGGCTGCTGACCGACAGGACCTCGCCGGTCAGGTACGACGAGTAGCCGGAGGCCAGGAACACGATCACGTTGGCCACCTCCCAGGGTTCGGCGTGGCGGCCGAAGGCCTCACGGCCGGTCAGTTCCTCCAGCAGTTCGGGGGTGGTGACCTTGGCGAGGTGCGGGTGCACGGCGAGGCTAGGGGAGACGGCGTTGACCCGCACCCGGTAGGCGGCGGCCTCCACCGCGGCGCACCGGGTGAGGGCCATGACACCGGCCTTCGCGGCGGCGTAGTGGGCCTGCCCGCGCTGTGCGCGCCAGCCCATCACCGAGGCGTTGTTGACGACGACACCGCCGGCGTCCGCGGCCTTCATGCGGCGCAGTGCGGCGCGGGTGCAGCGGAAGGTGCCGTTGAGGGTGACGTCGAGGACCTTGTCCCACTGCTCGTCGGTCATGTCGACGACGTCGGCGGTGCCGCCGAGGCCCGCGTTGTTCACGACGATGTCCAGCCGTCCGTGCCGGTCCTCGGCGTGGTCGAACAGTGCGCCGACCTGGTCCTCGTCCGTGACGTCACAGGGCAGCGCGGTGACGCGGTCCGCGCCGAACTCGGCGGCCAGTGCCGCCTCGGACTCCTTCAGCCGGCGGGTGTGGGCGTCGGAGACCACGACCCGGGCGCCCTCCTCCAGCAACCGCCGGGCGGTCGCGCCGCCGATCCCGGCGCCCGCGGCGGCGGTGACGACGGCCGCACGGCCGGTCAGGAGGCCGTGGCCGGGGAGGTACGGCGGTGGGACCGAGGTCATGGACGGCTCCCGACGCTCGACTGCTGACGGGCCGTAGATTAACCTACCAAACAATTGTTAGGGAAGGAGCACGCGGATGCCCTCCGATCGCACCACGCCCCCGGAGCCGGTCCGTTACGAGCGCCGCGGCGCCGTCGCCCTGGTGACGATGGACCGGCCCGAGTACCGCAACGCCCAGAACTCCGCGATGACCTACGCCCTGGACCGGGCCTTCTACCGCGCCGCGGACGACGACGAGGTGAAGGCCGTGGTCCTCGCCGGAGCGGGGCGGCACTTCTCCGCCGGCCATGACATCGGCACCCCGGAGCGGGACGCGCACCTGCCGTTCGAGCGCAGGGCCGGGCTGTGGTGGGACCACTCGGACAAGCCGGGGGCGGAAAGCCGCTTCGCCCGTGAGTCCGAGGTGTACCTGGGCATGTGCCGGCGCTGGCGCGAACTGCCCAAGCCGGTCATCGCCTCGGTGCAGGGGGCGTGCGTGGCGGGCGGACTGATGCTCGCGTGGGTCTGCGATCTGATCGTCGCCTCCGAGGACGCCTTCTTCGCCGACCCGGTGGTGCGCATGGGCATCCCGGGGGTGGAGTACTTCGCCCACCCGTGGGTGATGCCGCCGCGGATCGCCAAGGAGTTCCTCTACACCGGCGACCGGATGAGCGCGCGGCGCGCCTACGAGGTCGGCATGGTCAACCGGGTCGTGCCCCGCGAGGAACTCGCGCGGCACACCTGGGAGTTGGCGGAGCGGGTGGCGCGAATGCCCCGGATGGGGCTGGCGTTGACCAAACGGGCCGTCAACCAGGCGGAGGACCTCCAGGGCCTGCACGCGGGACTGGACTCGGTCTTCGGGCTGCACCATCTCGCCCACGCCCACAACGCGGAGACGAGCGACGACTCCCTCGGCGGGATGGACGTGCGCGCGATGAAGGAGGCAGGCCGCTGATGGACCTCGACTTCACCGCCGCCGAGGACGCCTTGCGGTCCGAGGCCCGGGACTGGCTCGCCTCCCATGTGCCGTCCGTGCCGCTGCCGTCGCTGGAGACCGCCGAGGGGTTCACCGCCCACCGGGAGTGGGAGCGCACGCTGTTCGCCGACCGCTGGTCGGTGGTGTCCTGGCCCGGGGAGTTCGGCGGCCGGGGGGCCTCGCTGCTGGAGTGGCTGATCTTCGAGGAGGAGTACTACCGGGCCGGTGCGCCCGGCCGGGTCTCCCAGAACGGCATCAGCCTCCTCGCGCCCACGCTCTTCGAACACGGCACCGACGAGCAGCGCGCGCGGATCCTGCCGCCCATGGCGAGCGGTGAGGTGATCTGGGCGCAGGCCTGGTCCGAGCCCGAGGCGGGTTCCGACCTGGCCGCCCTGCGGTCCACCGCCGTACGGACGGAGGGCGGCTGGCGCATCAGCGGTCAGAAGACGTGGTCGTCCCGGGCGGCCTTCGCGGACCGCGCGTTCGGCCTGTTCCGCAGCGACCCTGACACCGGCCGCCCGCACCGGGGTCTGACGTACCTCATGTTCCCGCTGCGCGCGGACGGGGTCACCGTGCGGCCCATCGGGCGGCTGGACGGCAAGCCCGCCTTCGCCGAGCTGTTTTTGGACGACGTGTTCGTGCCGGACGAGGACGTCATCGGGGAGCCGGGGCAGGGCTGGCGGGTCGCGATGAGCACCACCGGCAACGAGCGTGGCCTGACGCTGCGCAGCCCTGGCCGCTTCATCGCCACGGCGGAGCGGCTGACCGCGCTGTGGCATTCCGCCCAAGCCCCGGATGCCGGTGCCGATCGCAGCTCGGCGGCCGATGCGGGCTCCGCCCTGCGCGACCGGGTCGCCGACGGGGTGATCGGCGCGCGCGCCTACCAGTTGTTCGCCTACGCCCACGCCTCCCGCATCGCCGCCGGCGGGTCGATCGGCGCCGAGTCCAGCCTCAACAAGGTCTTCTGGTCCGAGCTGGACATCGCCCTGCACGAGACGGCCCTCGATCTGCTCGGCCCCTGCGGCGAGCTGTCCGACCGGGCCGCCGACGCCGCGGCGCACGGCAGTTGGGCGGAGGGGCACACCTTCTCCCTGGCCGGGCCGATCTACGCCGGCACCAACGAGATCCAGCGCGACATCATCGCCGAGCGGCTGCTCGGCCTGCCGAAGGGACGCCGGTGATGCGGTTCCTCCTCGACGACGGGCAACGGGAGTTCGCTCGCGCCCTGGACGGCCTGCTCGGCTCGGCCGGCACACCCGGTGTCGTACGGTCCTGGGCGTCCGGCGACCACGGGCCCGGACGCGCTCTGTGGGGGCGGCTCGCCGAGGCCGGTGTCTTCGGCCTGGCGGTCCCCGAGGAGCACCAGGGTCTGGGGCCGCTGCCGGTCGAACTGGCCGTGGCCTTCGGCGAACTGGGCCGTCATGCCGTGCCCGGCCCGCTGGTCGAGACGGTCGCCGCCGGGGCCCTGCTGGGCCGGCTCGGGGGTGACACGGCCCGGTTCTGGCTGCCGCAGCTCGCGTCCGGCAAGGCCGTGGCGTCCTTGTGCGTCCTCGCTCCCGGAGGCAGCCCGTACGCCCTGGACGCCGACGCCGCCGACGCGGTGTTCGTCGTGGACGGCGACACCGTACGCCTCGCGCCATCGCACGGCCCGGTGCAGCCGTCGGCCGACCCGGCGCGGCGACTGGCCCGCCCGCTCGGCGCAGCGGTCCTGGAGCAGGGGTCCTCGGTGGAGGCGGCCGCCGCGCACGCCTGCGACGTCGCCGCGCTGGCCACGGCCGCCCAAGCCCTCGGACTGGGGCGGGCGTTGCTGGAGCGCACGGTGCAGTACGTGCGGCAGCGCACCCAGTTCGGGGTGGCCATCGGCTCGTTCCAGGCGGTGAAGCACCGCCTGGCCGACACCCTCGTCGCCCTGGAGTTCGCCCGGCCGCTGGTCCACGCCGCCGCCCTGGCCCTGGCGGCGGACGATCCGACGGCCGGCCGGGAGGTCGCCGCGGCGAAGGTGTCGGCCTGCGAAGCGGCGTACGGGGCGGCGCGGACGGCCCTGCAGCTCCACGGGGCGGTCGGCTACACCGACGAACCGGACGTGTCCCTGTGGATCCGCAAAGCCCGCCCGCTGCGCACCGCGTGGGGCACCCCGGCCGTCTGCCGGGCACGGGTCCTCGCGCCCCACGGTCGGGGGGAGCCGCGCACGCACCACCTCACGCGACCGTCGGAAGCCGGCCCAGAGTCGCCTGCGCCTCCGCCATGATCCCGTCGACGAGTTCGGCGCAGGACGGCAGGTCGTCGATCAGTCCCCCGACCTGGCCGCACGCCATCACGCCCAGGTCGGTCCGGCCGTCGACCATCGCGGCCTTGAGCAGCATCGGCGTGTTGGCCGCCAGCAGGACCTGGCTCCAGGCGAGGTCCTTGCCGTGGCGCATCGCCCGACCGTCACGCACCAGAGCGGCCCAGCTCATGCCCGACTCCCGTCGGAAGGCGGAGGCGTGCCGGAGGGCGCGCAGCAGGGAGGTGAGGCGGCCGGAACGCTCCAGCGCGTCCACCAGGTCGCTGCGCAGCATCCGGTGGGGCAGGCCGTCGACCTTGGTGGTGACGGTGACGTCCTGGACGCCCGCCGCGAGGTAGCGGGCCTTGACGGCGTCGGGGACGGTGCTGTCGGAGGTGAGCAGGAAGCGCGTGCCCATGGCGATGCCGGCGGCGCCGTAGGCCAGGGCCGCCACCAGCCCGCGTCCGTCGCGGAAGCCGCCGGCGGCGATCACCGGGATGTCGACGGCGTCCACCACCTGCGGGAGCAGCACGGTGGTGGCGACGCCGCCGGTGTGGCCGCCGCCCTCACCGCCTTGCACCAGTACGGCGTCCGCGCCCCAGGCCGCGACCTTCTCGGCGTGCCGCCGGGCGCCCACGGAGGGGATGACGACAACCCCGGCGTCCTTCAGACGGGTGATCAGCTCCGGCCTCGGCGCGAGCGCGAACGAAGCGACCTTGACGCCCTCGTCCAGGATGATCCGCACCCTCTCCCCCGCGTCCGAGGCGTCGGCCCGCAGATTCACCCCGAAGGGAGCTTCCGTGCGCGACTTGACCTCGCGCACGGCCGAGCGGAGCTGTTCCGGGGTCATGGTGGCGGACGCGAGGATGCCCAGGGCTCCGGCGCCGGCCGCGGCGGAGACCAGCCGGGGCCCGGCCACCCACCCCATGCCCGTCTGCACGATCGGGGTGCGTACGCCGACGAGTTCGGTGAGGGCCGTGGTGATCGCGGTGCCGTTCATGCGGACACCTCACGGTCACGGGCGCGCCCCGGGTCGACGACCTCGCGGATCAGACGCAGTTCCTCAGGGGTGGGCTCGCGGGTGTACGGCACCTCGTCGGGGACGGCGAGCGCGAAACCCGTGGCTTCGAGCACCTGCTCGACGGTGACTCCCGGATGCAGCGAGCGCAGCCGCATCGAGTGGTCCGGTGTGGCGAAGTCGAAGACGCCCAGGTTGCTGACCACCTCCTTGACGTGGTGGAAGCGGGTGGCGGACGGGCCGGCCTCGGCGGCGCGGTCGTAGCCGACTCCGCAGACCATGTCGACCTGTTCGACGAAGACGCGCGGGGAGTGCTGGGGCACCCAGTAACTCGTCGGGTTGTTCAGGGTGTTGCCGGGTGCTCCCCGTACGCCCAGCAGTTGCCGGGTGGGGCGGGTCCAGTCGCCGATGCAGGAGATGTTCTGGTTTCCGTGACGGTCGATCTGGCCGGCGCCCATCATCACGTGCCGCCGCCCCGTGGCCACGAGGGTCAGGTGCCGGCGGTAGGGCAGCCAGCCCTCCACCACCCGGGCGCGGGCACCGAGCGCCGGGACGTCGCCGATGAGCAGTGCTTCGCCGTCGGTGAGCAGCAGGTCGGGTGCGAACGTCAGCTTCGCCAGCCGGGCGCCGATGGTGGGCACGGTGCCCATGGGGCTTGCCAGGATCTCTCCGGCCTGGCGCCAGGCCTCCGCACAGGCCACGACGCAGTATTCGGCGCGGGTCGTCTCCTTCGTCGCGGAACCGCTCACGCCCGCTCCTCGTGGAAGGCCGCGACCTCGGCTCGGTAGGTCTCCTCGTCCACGGACAGATAGCGAGCGGTGAAGGCCTGCCACGCCTCCGGGTCGCGGGCCGCCTGGACGTAGGCGCGCTGGAAGGGCTCGTCACGGTCGTGGTCGGGGGCGCAGGAGGTGAAGTGCGCGCCGTGGGGCGTCCGCACGACCCCGGTCACGAAGGCACGCTCGACCAGCAGGGATTGGGGGTGCGCGTCCTTCAGCAGGGCGGCGGTGTCGACGAGTTGCTCGCAGGAGACGTACGCGGCGTCGGCGGCCTGGCAGAAGAGGTCGTCGAAGTACGGGTCGGGCCCCAGGTATTGGGCGTTGCCTTGGGCGTCCGCCCGGTTGAGGTGCACCAGCGCCGCGTCCAGGCGTAACGCGGGGGCCGCGACGAGCTCCTCGCCGTCCTCGTAGGGCGAGACCACCGTGCGCAGGTGCGGGTTGACCCTCATCACGTCGGAGCCGAGGCCGGCCCGGACCGGCAGGAAGGGCAGCCGCTGCGCGGCGGCCGTCAGGCCCCACATGAACATCGCCTCGTCCAGCTCGACCAGGTCGAAGGCAGCGCGCTGCCGCGCCGCGGTGAAGTGCGGCTCCAGCGGGACGGAGTCCAGGGTGGCGAACGGGGCCACGAGGGTGCGGATCCGTCCCGCCGCGGCGAGCAGGCCGACGTCGGGTCCGCCGCAGGACACCACGGTCAGACCGGTGACGTCGGAGCGCAGCAGGGCACGGACCAGTGCCATCGGCTTGCGGCGCGAACCCCACCCGCCGATCCCGATCGTCATGCCGCTGCGCAGCCGCGCGACGACCTCCTCGGCCGTCATCGTCTTGTCGCTCAACGGGGCTCCCCTTCCGACGAGGTGGACGACACGAACGCCTCGCGGTACCGGTCCGAGATGCCGCTGAGGTTGGCCTCGAAGGTGAAGCCCTGCTCGAAGCGGTAGCTGCGGCGGACGTCCACGGGGTCGATGCCGTTGATCGACGCCTTGGCGAAGCGGAGGAGCTGCCCGTCCTTCGCGGCGATCTCCCTGGCCAGTTCCATGGCCGCGGCGGGCAGTTGCTCGCGCGGGACGACCCGCCACACCGAGCCGTGGCGGTGCAGTTCCCCGGCCGTCACGGTGCGCGAGGTGTAGTAGAGCGTCCGCATCAGGTGCTGCGGGACCAGCCGGGCCAGATGCGTGGCCGCGCCGAGCGCGCCCCGGTCCAGCTCGGGCAGGCCGAAGGTCGCGTCGTCGCTCGCCACGATCGAGTCGGCGTTGCCCACCAGCCCGATGCCGCCGCCGACGCAGAAGCCGTGTACCGCGGCGACCACCGGGACCTCGCAGTCGTAGACCGCGGCGAACGCCTCGTAGCAGCCGCGGTTGGTGCCGACCAGCGCCGTGTAGCCCTCGGTGCGCTGCATCTCCTTGATGTCGGCCCCGGCGTTGAAGCCGCGTCCGGTCGCGGTGAGGACGACGCAGCGCACGCGGGGATCGGCGCCGGCCGTGCGCACCGCGGCGGCCAGGTCGTACCAGCCCCGGACGGGAAGGGCGTTGACCGGTGGGAAGTCCACGGTGATGACGGTGATGCCCTCTTCGGGGCTTGTGGTGGAGACACCCATGAGCAGATCAGCTACCTTTCCACCAAACGTTTGTTAGGCGCGAAGGTAGCAGCGGGGTACGCGTCACGGGAGGTCCCTCATGGCAACGGTCACCGATCTGAGCGGACGGGTGGCGGTGGTCACGGGCGGCACGCGGGGGGTCGGCGCCGGCATCGCGCGGGCCCTGCTGGAGTCCGGGGCCGAGGTGGTGACCTGTGCGCGGCGCCCCGCGGACCGGCCCGTCGAAGCGGGCGGGCGCAGCGCCCGGTTCCTTCCGGTCGACCTGCGCGACGCGCACGCCGTCGCCGCGTTCTTCGCGCGGGTGAGCGGCGAGTACGGCCGGCTGGACGTCCTCGTCAACAACGCGGGGGGCACGCCGTACCGGCTGCTCGAGGAGGGCTCGGCCGCACGGCACGCCCGGGTGGTCGAGCTGAACCTGCTGGCCCCCCTGACCGCCTCCCTCGCCGCCTACGAGCAGATGCGCTCCCAGCCGGGCGGCGGCTCGATCGTCATGGTCGGCAGTGTCAGCGGCAGCCGCCCGTCCCCGGGCTCGGCGGCCTACGGGGCGGCCAAGGCGGGGCTGGAGAACCTGGCCCGCAGCATGGCCGTGGAATGGGCCCCGGCCGTCAGGGTCAACACCCTGGTCGTCGGCATGGTCCGCACCGAGCTGTCGCATCTGCACTACGGCGACGAGAGCGGCGTCGAGGCCGTGGGGCGCACGGTGCCGCTCGGCCGGCTGGCCGACCCCTCCGAGGTGGGCGACGCCTGTGTGTTCCTCGCCTCCGCACGCGCCTCCTACATCAGCGGCGCGAGCCTGCTCGTCCACGGCGGTGGCGAACGTCCGGCGTTCCTCGACGCCGCCACCGCCGGCCACTGACCCCGTGAGCACCCGGGGCCGTCCAACGAGAGGACCCAGCATGTCCGGACTGTGCAGCGAACGCGTCGCGATCGTCACCGGGGCGGGGCGCGGACTCGGCCGGGCGCACGCCCTCGCCCTGGCCGCCGAGGGGGCGAAGGTCGTCGTCAACGACCTCGGGGCCGGCCTCGACGGCACGGGACGCGAGGCGGGGCCCGCCCGGCTGGTCGCCGAGGAGATCGTCGCCCGGGGCGGGCAGGCGGTCGCCCACGGCGGGGACGTCGCCACGACCGAGGGCGCGGCCTCGCTGATCCGCACCGCCGTCGAGACCTACGGGCGGCTCGACACCCTGGTCAACAACGCCGGCTTCCTGCGCGACCGCATGCTGGTGAACCTCGACGAGGACGACTGGGACGCCGTCCTGCGCGTCCACCTCACAGGGCACTTCCTGCCGCTGAAGCACGCGGCGGCCCACTGGCGGGCGGAGACCAAGGCGGGCCGCGCACCACAGGCCCGGGTCGTCAACACCAGCAGCGGGGCGGGGCTGCTGGGCAGTGTCGGCCAGGGCAACTACTCCGCGGCCAAGGCGGGGATCGTCGGACTGACGCTGGTCGCCGCCGCCGAGATGGGCCGCTACGGCGTGCTGGTCAACGCCATCGCCCCGGCGGCCCGCACCCGGATGACCGAGACGGCCCTCGCCGCGGCCATGGCGGCCCCCGGCACAGGCTTCGACGCCATGGCACCGGAGAACGTGTCCCCGCTCGTCGTGTGGCTGGGCTCCACGTCCTCGGCCGGGGTGACCGGGCGGGTCTTCGAGGCGGAGGGCGGCCGCATCACCGTCATGGAGGGGTGGCGCCCCGGCCCCACGGCGGACAAGGGCGCCCGCTGGTCCCCGGCGGAGGCCGGGGAGACGGCGCTGAAGCTTCTCGCGGAGGCGACGCCGCCGGGGCCGGTGTACGGCGCGCGATGACGACGGCCGGAGCGGAGATCCGGGTTCAGTAGCTGTCGTAGCCGGGCTTGCCGATCGGCCGGTAGACGCCGACGACGGTGCCGCTCTTCGTCGTCGTGACACTGATCGGCTCCAGAGCGGTGGGGACCGCTCCGTCGGCGAACAGCCGCTTCCCGGTGCCGATGATCACCGGATGGATGGTCAGCCGGTACTCGTCGACCAGGTCGTGCCGCATGAGCGTCTGGGCGAGGTCGCCGCTGCCGACGACGTTGATGTCACCGCCGTCGGACGCCTTCAGCGCGCGCACGGCGTCCACCACGTCGCCCTCCAGCAGGGTGGAGTTCTGCCATTCCAGGGACGTCAGGGTCCGGGACGCCACGTACTTGCGCATGCTGTTCATCCGCTCGGTGAACGGGTTGGCCGGGTCGGCGGTCGGCCAGTACGCCGCGAAGATGTCGTACGTCTTGCGGCCGAGCAGCATCGCGTCGGAGGGCTCGTACCAGCCGGCGATGGCAGCGCCGACCTCGTCGTCGGACACCGGCTTCTGCCAGCCGCCGTGCTCGAAGCCGCTCTCGGCGTCCTCGTCCGGACCGCCCGGCGCCTGCATGACGCCGTCCAGCGAGAGGAACGTGCAAACGATGATCTTGCGCATGGTGCGCTCCCTTCGTATCGAGGGGTGGACCGCGCGGCGGGCGGAAACTCATCGGTGGGGTCTCGAAGACACGGCTCGGCAGCTCGGCGTGGATCACCGTCGGCGGCGATCAGAGGGGGCGGCGCGGGCTCCCCGCGGCGACGAAGGGGACCTGGGCCGCGGGAGACGGCTGACGCCACGGTGCTATCGGACTTCAGCGTCATCGGCGACCCGCTGGTGCGGCGGGACGCGATCAAGGTGCGTCCCCTCGCGGGGCTACGACGGACGCGCTGCTGGTGCTGGAGCGCCGTCCTTCGGTCTCCGTACCGCGGGCGGTCCGCGACCCGCACGACTCCTTCGTGCGCAATGCCCATGCGTCCGGCGTCCCTCGGCGGCGGCAGACGGAAGGGTGACCCCGGCTGCCGCGCCGAAGCGATCGCGTACGGCCCCGCATGTTCGTGCAGGACCACCGGCCGGAAACCGTCAACGGGCCGCGTGTGCCGCCCAGTCCAGGATCTGTACGGCTGCCCCGGCGGCCTCCAGGCCATGGCAGCGGGCGTGGTGGCGGCGTTCGATGCCGCCGAGGTCGAGGTGGGCGCCGAACGCCGGGTGGGCGGTCAGGCGGCGGGCGTAGGCCCAGAGTGCGGGGTGGTCGGCGATGCGCTGGACGGCGGAGGCGTCCAGATGGTTGCGGTGCACGGTGTCGAGTTGCACCAGGGCGACCCACAACTCGACGTCGGCGGCCGTGACGTCGTCGCGGAGCACGTACGTCCGACCGGCCAGCCAGCGCTCCAGCGCGCCCAGGGAGTCCAGGAGTGTGTCAAGAGCCGCCTCGCGGTCGGCCGGTCCGCCGTCGGCCGATCCGGCGCGCTGCGCGGGCTGTTCGATGCCCTGTGCGCACATCCGCTCGACGGCCTCGATCTCCGACTCCGCGCCGCACGGGTAGAGCGAGGGGCCGCCGGTGGCGAAGCGGCGGGCGAGGTCGCGCATGATGTCCTGGGCGTGGGTGCTGACGATCCGTCCGGACCAGTCGTCGCTGAGCACGGGAGCGACGGCCGGACCGGTGTACCGGTGGGCGCTCGCCTCGTACAGCGGACGCAGGGCCGAGTGCCCGCCGTCGGCAGAGTCGGGCACGGCGGGCAGGAAGGTCACCGGACAGACGGTGGCGCGGCCGAGCAGGCTGTGGGCGACGGCGATGCGCAGGCCGTCCGGGCAGGCGGTCGACAGGTGGAGGCGGTAGCGGCCGGGTACGGCGTAGTGGCCGCTGCGCGCGTCCCTGCCGATGCGGCCGCGGAAGGCCGGTACGGGCCGGTCGGAGGTGTGTGCGGCCGGCGGTGCGACGGTCATGGTTCTCCCCGGGAGCGGGCGCGGACGAACGCGCGGGCGGACGAACGCGCGGGCGGAAGCGACGTCGGACGAGGGAGCAGGGCTCACCGTGCGCACCGGACAGGACGAGACCTCAGGGAACGGGGACGCCGTCGGCGCGGGATGGGCGCGGCTCAGCCCTGGGACCTGATCGCGCTGCAGACGCGCTGCAGGTCGATGTGGCGGCGGGAGGTGAGCAGGAGAGGCGGACGGCTCACGCGGACGGTGACCGGTTCCAGGCGCCTCATTTTTTCCCTACCTCTTCACTGGGATTCCCTCAGCGAGTGTCGATCCGACCGGCACCGGCGTCAAGGGGTCCGTCCCGCATGACGGACGAGCCGCCGGACGGCGGGGCCCCGCGCGGTGCCGGGTCCTGTACACATGACTGACAAGAAGCCGTCATACACGGGCGGAATGCGGTGCGGCCCGCGCCCGTTCCGACTGACATGACCGTGGGAGTAGCGCTCAACGCGTCCGACGCACCGAACCAGATCGACGCCACCGCGCAACTCGCCCGCGAGGCAGCGGAGTTCGGGCTCTCGTCGGAAAGCTGGCGGACGGGATCCTGCCCACTCCGGCGGCAGCCGGGCCGCCGACCTGGCCGTGATCGGCGACGAGAAGGCGGTCGAGGCCGAGGTACGCCGTTACCGCGACGCCGGTGCCACCTAGGTCGTGTTCTCGAGCACGGAGATCGCCGGGGAGACCACCACCGCCGCACCTGGCGGCTCCTGGGCGAACTGTCCCGCTGAGCGCTTCCGCCCGCCCGGCGAGCCCCCTGCACCCCCGCTCCCCTGCTCCCCTGCTCCCCTGCTCCCCTGCTCTCCTGCTCTCCTGCTCTCCTGCTCTCCTGCTCTCCTGCTCTCCTGCTCTCCTGCACTGTCCCCCGCTACGAAGGAGACTCCCCATGACCACCGAGGCCGGCACGCCGGACCTGCACGCCTTCACCGAGACCTGGCTGGAGTGGTACCGCGCCCAGGAGGCCCGGCTCGCCGCCCCGCACGGTTTCCTCGCGGTCACGGGCCTGCACTGGCTCGACGACCGGCCCCAGCGCTTCCCGGACGCGCCCGGCGCGTGGCACACCGGCCCCGAGGGAGTCGTCGTAGTGCTCGACGAAGGCGAGGAACTACTCGTCGACGGCACTCCGGTACGCGGTGAGCACCACTTCGGCGTGCTGCCCGAGCGCGGCGGCGTCGACGCGGTCTGGGGAGACGCTGTCATCGAGGTCGCCAAGCGCGGCGGCAACGACATCGTGCGGCCCCGGCACCCGGACGCGCCGCTGCGCACGGCCTTCACCGGTACGCCCGCCTACGCCCCCGACCCGCGCTGGGCCGTGCCGGGCCGCTACGTCCCCTTCGACACGCCACGGCCCACCACCGTGGGGGCCGCCGTCGAGGGCCTTGAGCACGTGTACGACGCACCCGGCAGGATCGAGTTCGAGCTGGCCGGGCGGCAGTTGTCCCTGACCGCGTTCCCCGGCGCCGGTGCGGGCCGGCTGATGGTGCTGTTCACCGACGCGACCTCCGGCGTCACCACCTACGCGGCCAACCGGGCCCTGTCCGTGGAGCCGCCCACCGCCGAGGGCACGGTCGTCCTGGACTTCAACCGTGCCGCGAACCTGCCGTGCGCCTACACGGACCTGGCCACATGTCCGCTGCCCCCGGCCGAGAACCGGCTGCCGGTGGCGATCGAAGCCGGACTGAAGATCCCCCGTGAGCGCGGGGGCTCCTGAGCCGGGCTCGGACCTCGGCCACCCGTCACCGGCACGACGCCCCACAGAGTGACCCCGCGGGCTCACCGGGTAGTGCGACGTCAAAGCCGGGTAGTGCGACGTCAAAGCAAGGAGACTGTTCTTCGCTGTTCTTCGTCACTCGGCAACGCCACCGGCACCTCCGGGCGCAGCGTGCCCGGGATCTTCTGCACTTCCTGCGGGAGCCGCCGGCCATCGGCCACACTCGTCACGCGGCGTGCACGCGTCGCCACCGACTGGTCGGGTTCTCGGGGGGATCTGTGATGACGTGGGGGCCTGGGTCGCGGGAGCTGCTGTCGCGCGTGGCGGAGCGGGCGCGTCTGCGGCAGCTCGTCGCCGATGCCCGGCAGGGGCGAAGCGGCGTTCTCCTGCTGCGGGGCGAGCCGGGGATCGGCAAGAGCGCCCTGCTGGAAGAGACGGTGGCGGAGGCTGCCGGGATGACCGTGCTGCGGGCCACGGCCATCGAGATGGAAGCGGAGCTGGCCTTCGCGGGGCTCGGCGAGCTGGTGCGTCCCTTGAGGCACCTCATCGACCGGTTGCCGTCGGCACAGGCGAGCGCCCTGCGCACCGCCCTGTCCCTGGAGGAAGGACACGCCCCGGACACGGTGACCCTGGGAGCCGCCACACTGACGCTGCTCACGGACGCCGCGGACACCACACCCGTCCTGGTCGCCGTGGACGACGCCCACTGGATGGACGAGGCCAGCGCACGGCCCCTGCTCTTCGCCCTTCGGCGCTTACAGGCCGAGGGGGTGGCGGTGCTGGTCACGGCACGCGACAGCGAGGAATGCCGATTCACCGGGGCCGGCCTCCCGACCGTGACTCTCAGCGGACTCGAACCGGCCGCAGCCGCCGCGCTGGTGCGAAGGGTGACTGACATCCCCGCCGACAGCGAGGCGTTCCAGCGCCTCTACCGGGAGACCGCCGGCAACCCGCTGGCCCTGCTGGAGGCAGCGGCCGCGCTGGGCCGTGCCGAAGGGGCCGCACCGACCCCCGACGGTCCTCTGCCGGTGGGGCCGCGGCTGACCGCCGCCTACTCCGTCCGGTTGGCCGGTCTTCCGGAGACCGCGCGCCGCGCGGTGACGGTTGCGGCAGCCGGATACACGGAGGAGGCAGCGGTCCTGGAGGCTGCGCTTCGTCAACTGTCCCTGGACACGCAGGCCCTGGAGGTGCTTGAGGCCGCGCACCTCATCGACCGGTCCGGCGGCAGGGTCGGATTCGTGCATCCGCTGCTGCGCGCCGCCGCGTACCACACGGCGACGGCCGAGCAACGACGAGAAGCCCACCGCGCCTTGGCCGGGGCACTCGCCGACCGAACCGGTCCGGTGGACCGTGACCAACGCAGCTGGCACCTCGCCGCGGCGGCGGCCGGCCCGGATCGGGCCGCCGCATCGGCGCTCGCCGACACCGCGGCCAACGCCCGCGACCGGGGTGCTCTGCCCGCCGCGGTCCGTGCCTTCGAACGAGCCGCCGATCTTTCGGCCGCCCCGGTCGACCGGGGCCGCCACCTGCTGGCGGCCGCCGAGGTCGCGCAGCTTGCCGGCCGAGGGGACCGGGCGCTGGCCCTGGCCGAGGCGGCGACGAACGCCACCGACGACGCCGCGGTGCGCGCCGGGGCAACCGGGATGCGCAGTCAGATCCTGCTGCTGCGCCAGCCACCGCGCCGTGTCCACGACCAGTTGGTCGACATGGCCGTTGGACTTGAGGCGGCGCAGGCGGTGCCGTTGCTGGTCGCCGCCGCGGGCGCGGCATGCATGGGGGGCGCGATCGCCCAGGCGCGCGCGACCGCCGAGCGAGCCGCGTCGTCCTGCGACGGTGCCGCCTCGGCCTTCGGTCACCCTGCGGCCCTGATGCGGGCCCATACGATGATGCTGGCCGGTGAACGCAGCGAAGCCGCCGCCGTGTTGGATGCCTGCGACACGTTCCTCACCACCACCGACCCGCTCTCCATCGGCGTCGAGGCGACGAGCTTCTCCACGATGGATCTCATGTGGCTCGAACGGTTCCCCGCCGCGCGGACGCTGCTGGAACGAGCCGTTCGTGGTGCGCGCAGGATCGGCGCCTCCGAGCGACTCGTCCCGTACCTGACCGTCCTGGCCGAGACCCAGCTGCGCACCGGGTACTGGGACGACGCCTACGCACTGGCAGGCGAAGGTGCCGCCCTCGCCGCCGAGATCGGCCAGCCGGTCCTTCAGGCCTACGCCGTCTCCACGTTGGCCCGGATAGAGGCTGCACAGGGCCGCGCCGAGAAGTGCGCCGAGCACGCCCGCCAGTTTCGTGCACTCATCGAGGGCCGGGGCGCGGAACTGGTCAGCCCCTACGTGGAGGCCGCACTCGGTCTCCTCGATCTGGGCACCGGCAAGGACTCCGACGCTGCGGCCCGCCTCCATGATCTGCAGCAGCAGGTGACCGCCGCAGGGCTGAGGGAACCGGTCGTGCTGCAGCACCAGCCCGACCTGATCGAAGCGTGCCTGGCCGCGGACGACTTGTCCGCAGCGCGGGCCGCGCTGGACGAACTCGTGGGTCAGGTCGAGCAGGCCCCCTCCGCGTGGGGACGTGCCGTGAGCGCACGGTGCCGAGGGCTCGTCCACGCCGACGAGGACGCTTTCCAGGAGGCCCTGCGGCACCACGAGCAACTGCCCGATCCCTACGCCAGGGCCCGCACCGAACTCGCCTACGGCCGCTTCCTGCGGAGGCGGAGAAAGCGCGGTGACGCCCGCCGTCCGCTCGTCGCGGCCCGCCAGGTGTTCGAGCGCCTTCGCGCGGATCCGTGGACGGCGCTCGCCGAGAGGGAACTCCGGGCGGCCGGATTCGACACACCCACCCGCCGCGGCCATGAGCCCGCCGCGCTGACCGAACGCGAGACGCAGATCGCGGTCCTTGTCACCAAAGGCCACACCAATCGCGAAGTTGCCGCGGCGCTCTTCCTGTCGGACAAGACAGTCGAGTACCACCTCAGCCACATCTACGCCAAGCTGTCCATTCGCTCACGAGTCGAACTTGCCGGTCTCCTGGCCGTCGACCCGCGCATTCCCGCATGAGTGGGAGTACGACCGCGCAGGACCCGGCACTCGCGAGACCTCACATGAAGCGCCCTCAAGGCTAGGGAGATCCCTGGTGTGCCCCCGGGGTGTCACTCCGTAGCGTGCACAGCGCCAGGCGCTCCCCGGCCGCGTGATCGTGACGGACGAGCCATCCCATGCGGACCCATGCGGAAATTCGTGCTCTTAACAATCTTGGTGGTGCGGCGACGACTTTCCCTCGAGCGCGTCGAGAAGGCGGGGGCGGCACCCGCCGGACGCGAGGAAAGGCAGGACAGCGATGACAACCGACGACCGCGACCTGGTTGCCAGGTATCGCGCCGGGGAGTACGAGGCCGGCCGGCAGTTGCTGGACCACCATTGGCACACCCTCTTCAAGGCGGCACTGCCCAGGCTGGGCAACAACTGGCACGACGCCGAGGAGGCCGTCGTCGACGCCTTCGCGGCGCTGGCGAAGGACACCAAGCCGATCAGGAACGCGGAAGCCTGGCTGAGGAGGGTCGTCGGCCGCAAGGCGGTGGACCTGGTCCGAAGGAGGCCACCGACGCCGGCCGGCGAACCCGAGGAGTCTTTGCCGGCCGGTGATCCGGGAGTGGAACGGATCACCGAACAGAGGGCCTTCGTGGCCCTTCTGCAAGCTCTGGACCACGAGGAACGGCGCATCATGGCGGCGGCCATCGACGACGCCACCACGGACAAGCCGGCTCTCGAACAAGCGCGGGCGCTGAATCTGCAGCTGCACGCGGACTACTACCCGGGCACTCGTCGCGCACGGCAGCAGGCGGCCGACGCGCGGCTCCTGCTGCACATGCTGCAGGCGGCCGAACCCTGCCCGGGCCTGCTTCTCGCATGCGGGACGACGCCCGGCCAGGAGGGCCCCGGGCTGACTCCGCGGGGTCGCAAGGCCGGACTCAAGCACGTCGAGGAGTGCGACGACTGCCAAGCCGCGCGGGACGAGGTGAAGCACCGCACATGGGTGCCGGGGGTGGTGGCCGCCCCGTCGCGGGAACTGTACGACCGGATCCGCGAAGTCTGCGACGCGACGAGCTTGAGGTCGACGGGGACGACCACGACACCGAAGGAGGTGAACAGTGGTGCCGGGCGCGGCTCCAAGCGTGCCGGAAGGCGCGGTGCCACCAGGACGGCCTTCATCGCTACCGCCGACAGGAGCGCGCGGCGGCGGCCGCGCCGACGGGTCGGCAAAGCCCTGACAGCGAGCCTGGCCGCACTCCTCGCCGCGATCGTCTTCGCGAACGAGGGCAAGGGGAGCATCTCGCTGCCCGATGTCCGCAGCATCCCGGGCCTTGAGGAGATCACCGCCCAGGGAGGTTCGTCGGGGGAATCGACCTCCGGGCACCACGTCGGCGGAAGCGGAAACGCGGGAGGCGGGGGCAACGAGAACCGACGCCCCGAGAACGGCGGTAAGGAGAAGGGGGGTAGCGAGAAGGGGGGTAGCAAGAACGGCGGCAGTGAGAACGGCGGCTCGGAGAACGGTGGATCGGAGAACGGTGGGTCGGAGAACGGCGGCTCCGAGAACGGCGGTTCGGAAAACGGTGGATCGGAGAACGGCGGCTCCGAGAACGGCGGTTCGGAAAACGGTGGATCGGAGAACGGCGGCTCCGAGAACGGTGGATCGGAGAACGGCGGCTCCGAAAACGGCGGCGCAGGGAACGGCGAAATGGGCAACGGCGGTATCGAGGACACCACCGGTCCCACCGTCAGCCTGGCCGGGATCAGCACGGGCGCGGTCGGCCAGGAGGTCCTGGACAACCACGGCTCGCTGATGCAGACCTGCGGCCCGAGCGGAACCCCCACCACCTACAGCGTGCGCGTGGCGGCATCCGATCCCTCGGGCATCTTCCGGCTCACCCTGTACATCCAGCACCCCACCGACGGGACGTACACGTCCAGCTCGGGCATCGCCGACGGGGACGCCGTCCGTTTCGACATCCCGGCCTACCGGACGGGTCCAAAGCCCCTGGAAACGGTGCAGTTGCGGCTCCACGCCTTGGCCAAGGACATGAACGGCAATCGCACGGAGGCCGATCTCGGGACGCTGCCGCTGTACGAGTGCGGCGAGCCCGGCTGAGCGGGACGACCCGGACACCCGGCCGTCCCTGTCACCCGTCCACGCCCGCACCCCCGGAGCAGCACATGACGTACCTGTCCTCACCCGGGCCGTCCGGCCCGCCCAAACCCTCGCCCGGAGCAACCGGCCCCCGCGAGACCGGACCCTGCGCGGTCGGCCCCTTCCTGCCCCTGCACACTGCCCTGGTCCTGCTGACGGCGATCGTCATCGGTCTGATCGTCGCCGTCCTCACCTTCCTCAGCGGCACGCCGGCCGCCGGAGCGGCCCTCGCGGGCCTGCTCAGCACCGGAGCCGGTATCCCCGTGCTGCGCACGCTCATCGGCTGACGGACCCACTGCCCCCCGGGCGGGCCGTCCTTCCGGAACGGCCCGCCCGTCGGTGGTGCCGGTGGCAGAGACCGCCGGCGCTTCGCACAGCGACACCCGCCCGCCGCCGCGCCGGCCACACCCCGGCTGCGCGGCGCCATGGAAACGGAGAAGACGCATGCGCCGTAGAAGCACCCTCCTGCTCCTCGTACTCCTGATCTCGCTCATCCCCGGCCCGACAGCGCACGCATGGGGCCGGGAGCGAGCCGTCCCACCGTCCGGAGCCGTCGAGTCGAGCGGAATCGTCTCGCTGTCCCGCGGCCCGGACCGGCTCGACCTGTTCTGGATCCGGTCGGACGGGGCGGTCGCCACCGCGTACTGGAGCGACGGCCGTCAGGTATGGGACCCGCAGCTGGTCGCACCACCGGGCTCGGCCTCGGTGGGCTCGCTCGGCGGCGGGCTCGCCGCCGTGTCACGCAACCCGAACCACCTGGACGTCTTCTGGGTCCGGCCCGACGGCGGGGTCTCCAGCAACTGGTGGGACGCCGCCTCCCGACGCTGGGCCACACCCTTCCCGATCGCTGCCGCCCGCAGCGCCCTGCCGGGCACGCTGGCCGCCGTCTCACGCAACCCGGACCAGCTCGACGTCTTCTGGATCGGGCCGGACCGGGCCATCGGCACGACCGCGTGGAACCCGTCGCACGGCTGGCTGCGCCCGTGGCCGATCACGGCACCGGCGGCCGCACGCCACCCGGCCGGCGCCCTGTCGGTCGTCTCCCGCGTACGCGACCAGCTCGACCTGTTCTGGGTCCGGCCCGACGGCGGGGTCTCCACCGCGTGGTGGAACGCCCGGGCCAACTGGCCTTCCCGGTCCATCGCGCCCGCCGGACATGTCCTCGTCGGAGACCGGACCGCACCGCAGCGCGCGGCGCTGACCGTCGCGTCGCGCAGCGCCGACCAGCTGGACGTTTTCTGGATCGGCCCCGACGGAGCGATCGGCACCACGGCGTGGAACCCGCGGCTCGACTGGCCGGCGCCCTGGCCGATCACCGCGCCGGGCGCGGCACGGCCCGGGGCGCTCGCGGCCGTGGCGCGCACCCGCACGCGGCTGGAGGTGGCCTGGATCTCTCCCGGCGACCGCCTGCACACCTTGTCCCTCGACGACGACGTCCCCGGGGGCTGGTCGGGCTCGCCCGCCACGGCGGCGGGCAGTGCCCTGCCAGGCGCCGTGAGCCTGATCTCCCGCCGTCCCGGTCATCTCGACGCTTTCTGGGTCCGCCCCGACCGCCGGATCGGCACCGACACCTGGGACACCGAACACCTTCGGGTGCACGTCCTGCTGGTCGACCGCCCGGAGGGCGACGCCGCCGCATTCCGCACCAAACTCGCTGAGGTGACCGCGTTGTTCGGCAAGGTCGAGGTGATCGTCGACACCGTCTCCGTCGAGCACCGCGACATACCCGGCATGGAGAGCGTCGACGTGGGCGCCTGCGACGCGGAACATCCGCTGACCTCCGACCAGACCGAACTGTTCGGCCATCGCCCGGACGGCGTGCCCGACACGGATGTGGTCGTCTATGTCGTGGGTTCACTGCTGCCCGTCACACGCAACGGTCCGATCCTCGGGTGTGCGAGGCACCGGCCCGGCACACCCGAGGCGATCGTCGACACCGACGTCTCCTGGGGTGGCCTGGCGCACGAGATCGGCCATCTCCTCCTGGGCTCCGGCCACGAGAACAACCCGGACAACCTCATGTACGGATCGGAGGAACTGCGCAAGGTGCCGCCGGACATCCTGTCCCGGCAGAAGACCAAGATGTACACCAGCAGCCTCACCAACCCCTGACCCCCGGCGGTGACGTGCGTGCCGGGTGAGCCCATGGGCCGGACAGGCGCCCGGCACGCACTGCGGCTGGGGACGAGGTCACCGTCCCTCACGGGTCACCGTCCATCACGCCAGGCCAGCCATTTCGGAATGACATCCATTTTCATGTAGCCTCTCCCTCGTTCGCTCATCACACCGGAGGTCCCCATGGCCGTGCCCAAACGCAAGATGTCGCGCAGCAACACCCGGCACCGTCGCGCGCAATGGAAGGCGGCGACGCCCCCGTTGGTGACGGTCACGGTGGACGGCGTCCCGTACCGCGTCCCCCAGCGGCTGGCCAGGGCGTACGAGCGTGGCCTGCTCCGCCCCGAGGGCTGACACCGCATGACGCACACCCCCTCGCGCCGCCTGCCCGTCACCGTCCTGTCGGGGTTCCTCGGCGCCGGCAAGACGACCCTGCTCAACCATGTCCTCGCCAACCGTGAGGGCCTGCGCGTCGCCGTCATCGTCAACGACATGAGCGAGATCAACATCGACGCCGCCCTGGTGCGCGGCGGCGAGGCAGCCCTGTCGCGCACCGAGGAACGCCTGGTCGAGATGACCAACGGATGCATCTGCTGCACCCTGCGCGACGACCTGCTGGACGAGGTGGACCGGCTGGCGCGCGAGGGCCGCTTCGACTACCTCCTCATCGAGTCCTCCGGCATCTCCGAACCCCTGCCGGTCGCCGCCACGTTCGCCTTCGCGCGTGACGACGGCGCCACCCTCGGCGACCTGGCCCGGCTGGACACCATGGTCACGGTGGTGGACGCCGCCAACTTCCTGCCCGAACTGGCCGGCGGCGACGAACTGGTGGAACGGGGCCTCGACCAGTACGAGGACGACGAGCGCACGGTCAGCGACCTGCTGATGGACCAGATCGAGTTCGCCGACGTCATCGTCCTCAACAAGCTCGACCTCGTCGACGACACGTCCGCCGACCGGCTGCGAGCCACCCTGGCGCGGCTCAACCCCGCCGCCCGCGTCGTACCGGCCGTGCGGGGCCGCGTGCCGACCGGCGAGCTCCTGGGTACCGGCCGTTTCGACCTGGAGCGAGCACAGCAGGCTCCCGGCTGGGTCAGGGAACTCAACGGCGATCACGTTCCCGAGACGGAGGAGTACGGCATCTCCTCGACCGTCTTCCGCTCCGGGACGCCGTTTCACCCCGGCCGGCTGTGGACGTTCATCACCGAGTCGCTCGACAGCGGCGCCCATGGACAGGTACTCAGGTCCAAGGGCTTCTTCACGCTGTCCACCCGCCCTCAGGTGACAGGACTGTGGTCCCAGGCCGGCTCGGTGGCGCGCTTCGAGCCCTCCTCCGCGCGTGACGTCGAGAGCCCCTTCGCCCAGGAACTCGTGTTCATCGGCACCCACCTGAACACCGAGTCCCTGCGGGCGGCGCTGACCGACTGCCTGATGAGGGAAGACGAACCGGACCCTCGCGGCGACCCCTTCCCCGCCTGGGACACCTACGGCTTCGACGAGATCTGCGAGCACGAGCACGACCCCCTCACCTCCGTGGCGGGGCACTGAGACTCCGGGCCGGGCGGTGGTCGCAGCCACGGCACCGTCCGGTCCGGCCTCCCCCGCGAAGCGGTACGCCCGTCGGTCCGAGTGGTCATCCCGGCGGCATTCGGCTCCGCAGCCGGGCAGGGGCGGACGGGAAGGGCACCACGCTATGTTCGACCCGGCATTCGACTTCGGACATGCGGGGCGGGCGTGCGGAGAACAGAACAACGGGCCGACGGGACAGAGACGGAGAAGGAGCCGGTCGCCGAAAGGGACGACGAGAGTCCGATACGGGCCCGTATCCGGTTCGGGATGCTCGTGCTCTTGGGAGCGGTCCTCCTGATCGATGTGGTGCTCTTCCTGAGCGGCGGGTGGCTGGCGGCACCGGCCGTACAGGCCTGGCGGACCGTGTGTCTCGCCGTCACCGTGCAGGCGGTGCCGTTCCTGTTGCTGGGAACGGCCCTGTCCGGCGCCATCAGCGCGTTCGTCCCGGCGCGGGTGTTCAGCCGGGTGCTTCCGCAGCGGCCCGCGCTCGCCGTGCCGGTCGCCGGCGCCGCCGGAGTCGTCCTGCCCGGCTGTGAGTGTGCGTCGGTACCGGTGGCCGGCAGCCTGATCGGCCGGGGCGTCACCCCGGCCGCCGCCTTCGCGTTCCTGCTCTCGGCCCCCGCGGTCAACCCGGTGGTACTGACTGCCACGGCCATCGCCTTCCCCGGCAACCCCGCGATGGTGCTGGCCCGGCTGCTCGCCTCGCTCGCCACCGCCACCGTGATGGGCTGGCTGTGGCTCCGGTTCGGCCGCGACGAGTGGCTGCGCCCCGCCGTACGTCACTCCGGGCACCGGCCGGGGCACAGCCGCTGGACGGAATTCCGGCGCGGCTTCCAGCACGACTTCCTGCACGCGGGCGGTTTCCTGGTCCTCGGAGCCATGGCGGCCGCCACCTTCAACGTGGCAGTCCCGCGGTCGGTCCTCGAGACCTTCTCCGGTTCCGTCTGGCTGTCCGTGGTCTTCCTGGCCGGGCTCGCCATCCTGCTCTCGGTGTGTTCCGAGGCCGACGCGTTCGTGGCGGCCTCGCTCACCGGTTTCTCGCCCCTCGCGCGTTTGGCGTTCATGGTGGTCGGGCCGATGGTCGACCTGAAACTGATCGCCCTTCAGTCGGGCACGTTCGGCAGGGCCTTCGCGGTCCGCTTCTCCGCCGCCACGACGGTCGTGGCGATCCTTTGCAGCGTCCTGATCGGAGAGGTACTGCTGTGAGACCACTCCTCCAGGTGCCCCTGCTCGCTCTCAGCGGCCTCGGCGTGCTGCATGCCTCGCTCGTCACCGACCTGTACCTCAGGTACGTCAAGGAGGGCATGCGGCCCTTGCTGATCGCCTCGGGGGTGCTCCTGCTCCTGCTGGCAGCGGCGGAGACGGTGTCGTTCTGGAGGGTGGGCAGGGACGACGGCTCCGGTGAAGCCGACGACCACACCACCGTTCCGCGCGTCGCCTGGTTGCTCCTCTTCCCCGCCCTGAGCCTGCTCTTCTACGCCCCGCCTGCCCTCGGCGCCTACACCGCCGCCCGTGAACCCTCCAGGGCAGTGAAGGAACAGGACCACTTCGATCCGCTGCCCGCCACCTCGCCGGTCCCTCTCACGCTCACCGAGTTCACCGGCCGCGTGCGGCAGGACCGCGAGCAGGGCATCAAGGGACGCAGCGTGGTGATGACCGGTTTCGTGACGCCCGGCCCGGACGGCGACGGCTGGTACCTGACACGGCTCATGCTCAACTGCTGTGCCGCGGACGCCCAGTCCGTCAAGGTACGGATCCACGGCGCCCCGGACCTGCCCGCCGACACATGGGTGACCGTCACGGGAACCTGGCACAGCGACGGAACTCTGGGCACGGCCTCCGCAGCGGTCGCACTCGACGCGCGCAGCGTCACGAAGGTCACCCGGCCGGTGAACGCGTACCAGGACGCTCTGCCGCTCCCCACCACCAGGTGAACCGCACGGGGTTGCCCACCCCGCGAGCGAGGTGGGCAGGGCCGCCACCCGAGAGCCCTGGGCCCCGTGGGGCACGCACTGAGCGAGCGGCCGCGCTGGTGTCAGAATGCCGAGAGTGGTCACTGCACAGCGGGCAGTCCAGCACCCGCGCAGTGCACATCCGTCACCGGAACCGCTCCGTCGACGAGATACGCGGCCACGGTGTCGTCCACGCACGTGTTGCTCCGGCTGGCGAACACCCCGTGCGAGTAGTCGTCGTCGAGGGTGACCAGACGTGATCCGGGGAGCAGTCCGCGCAGTGCGCGGGCGCCCTCGATCGGCGTGACGGGGTCATGAGCGGAGGCGACCAGCAGAACGGGCGGGGCGTACGGGCTGCCGAGCCGGGTGCGGTGCGCGGGGCGGTGGTGCCAGTAGGCGCACGCGGAGGCTTCCATGCCGGTGAGGACCGGCTGCGGCTCGAGGCGACGGGTGCGGCGGATGTCCGTCAGGATCCGGCGGGCGTTCGGCGCGGGGCCGTCGGCGCACTTCACGACGCGGTTGGCGGCTTCGTAGTTGCGTGATGCGGCGCTGTCGAAGGCGGTGGCGGGGCGGAGGGCGTCGGGAGTGCCGCGGCGCAAATAGGTGCGCAGGCCGTCGGCCAGGCCGGCCCAGCGTTCGGTGCGGCCCAGGGCTCGGTAGACGGCGCGGTCGAACTCCGCCGGACCGAAGCCGGCGACCGGTCGAGCGGTGAGTCCTTCACGGACGCGCAGGTAGGCCCGCCGTACCGACTCTGCGTCCGCGCCCAGGGCGAAGCGCTGCTGATGGGCCGCGGTCCAGGCGAAGAAGGTGTCCCGCGCCCGCAGCAGCGCCCGGCTCTGGATCACGTCGAAGTCGTACCAGTCCCAGGGGCCGACCACGCTGTCGAGCACCATGTGCCCCACGCGGTGCGGGAATCGGGCGGCGTAGGCCGAGCCCAAGTAACTGCCGTACGACACACCGAGGAAGCTCGTCCGGGACTCCCCCAGCGCGGCACGGATGGCATCCATGTCGTACGCGGTCTGCTCCGTCGACAGGTAGGGCAGTACGTCGCCCGCAGCCGCCGCGCAGTCGTCGGCCATGTTCCGCAGGGACGCGAGGTACGACCGTTCCGCCACGGGTCCGACGGGTATCGGGTCGGCGCCGGGGCTGTCGAAGAGGCCGCCCATCGAGCCGCAGTGGACGGGTGTGCTCTGTCCGACGCCACGCGGGTCGAAACCGATGACGTCGTAGGCACGGCGCACACGCTCCGGGAGTTTGGCGCGCTTGGTGACCGCGTACGGCAGGCCGGAGCCGCCCGGGCCGCCCGGGTTCACGAGCAGGATGCCTCGGCGCTCGGCGGGGCTGCCGGATGCGGGGACGCGTGAGACCGCCACGTCGACGCTCGGCCCCTCGGGGTGGTGCCGGTCAAGAGGGACGGTGATCCGCCCGCACTCGACGGCATCCGGGGCGGGCGGCGCCGGTACCGAGTCGGGGCAGGCGCCGAAGCGAAGCGTCGGGGTCGAAGCGGGCTCGGCGTGGGACGGAGCCGTGGGCAGAAGGGCAGCCGCGGTCGTGAGGGCCGCCAGCAGGGCGGTGCGACGGGACAAGGGGTCTCTCCGAGCAGGTCGACGAAAGGGGGTGGTAAATGAAAATGATTATCGCTAGCGTGTGCGGAGCGCAAACCCCCGGCGCCGTCCCGTCCGACGGCCCTCTGGGCTGCCCGCTTACTGAACTGATCGCATGAAAAGGGGAGTTGTGGCTCATCTGCTGATGGTCGAGAGCTGGGTCGGATCGATGAGCAGACTGCTGCCACGGGCGATCCGGGAGGGCGGACACGAGTTCACCTTCCTCACCCGCGACCTGCACCACTACCTCCGCTCGGCGTCCGAGGGGGCGTCGCACCCCCTGCTCGGCGCGCGCAACATCATCACGGCCGACACCAACGACACCGGTGCGCTGCTGCCCGAGATCGAGCGGCTGCACGCGGCACTGCGCTTCGACGGCGTGCTCACCTCCTGTGACTACTACCTGCCGACGGTGGCCCGGATCGCGGGACACCTCGGCCTCCCGGGCTCACCCCCGGCGGCGGTCGAGAACGCCTGCCGCAAGGACGCCACACGCCGTGTCCTCGCGGATGCCGGGGTGCCCGGACCGCGCTTCGCCGTGCGGGAAGAGTGGGCCGGCATCTCCCGGGCCGCATGGGAGATGGGATACCCGCTGGTCGTCAAGCCCGTCGACCTGTGCGCGGGCATGTATGTGCGCCGCGTCGAGGACGAAGAGCAACTCGCCGCCGCTGTGGGGGCGCTGGCCGACTTCCCGGTCAACGCCCGAGGGCAGCGGCGCCGGCCGGCTGTCCTGATCGAGGAGTTGCTGGACGGCCCCGAGGTCAGCGTCGAGACGGTGTCGCACGCGGGTGCGGTCCATGTGGTGGGCGTCACCGACAAGAGCATCGGCGGGGCGCCCGCGTTCATCGAGACCGGGCACATGTTCCCGGCCGCCCTTTCCGCCGCCGACATGGAGGCCGCCGAGCGGACCGCCCTGGCCGCACTCGAGGCCCTCGGCCTGACCGACGGCGTGGTGGCGCACACCGAGATCAAACTGACCTCCGACGGCCCGCGCGTGGTCGAGGTCAATCCGCGGCCCGCCGGCAACCGCATCACCGAGCTGGTCCGCCATGTGACCGGCGTCGACCTGGCCGCGGCCTTCGTGGACGTGTCCCTGGGTCGGGCGCCCGACCTGCGCCGCAGCGACACAGGGTTGCGCAGCGCGGCCATCGGCTTCCTCGTGCCGGACACCTCGGGCACGCTCGCGTCGCTGGGCGGCGGCGACCTCCGGGACGCGGCGGGCGTGCTGGAGGTGCAGCTCGCCGAGCCCGGCAGGCAGGTCAAGGCGGCGGGCAGCAACAACGAGTACCTCGGCCATGTCATGGCGGTCGACGCCGAAGGGCCGGGAGCCCGCGATCAGGTCGAGGCTCTGCTCGGTGAACTGCGGTCCGGGATGGTGATCCGATGACCGCCGTCACCGGAACAGCCCGCACGGCGGTGTTCGAGACGTACCGGTCCTACGACGAGCTCGTGGCAGGAGTCCGCGCCGGTGAGCTGGGACCGGATGCGGCCTCGCAGCGGGTCGCCGTGGCCTTCACCACGCGGCAGGCCGTACGGCATGACGGGCGCGGCACCGGCTACCGCAACGAGGTCCTCAGCCTGCGTCTGGGCGAGGCTGTCGGCTCGTGCGCGGTCGAGCCCGGGACGCTTCCCGACCGGGCGGTCGAGGAGTGTGTGGGCACCGACATAGCGAGCCTGCTGGAACATCCGCTGACGGCGGTGCGGGTGGCCGCTCTCGACGCCTACCTGATGCACGTCACCCCCCATGTTCCGGAGCACGGGGCGCGGCCCCTTCCGCTGCTCGCCGGGACGTCGCTGGAGAAGTCCAGGGCCCGGGCGAAGGCCGTCGTCGAGTTGCTCGACCTGCCGGCGGACGCGACCGTGCTGGTGGTGGGGGTGGTCAACTCCCTGCTGGAGGAACTGCGAGCGCGCGGTCTGAGCTACGTGCCCTGTGACCTCAAGGGCGGGCTGACCGAGTGGGGCGAGGCCGTCGTCGCCGACGCGTTCGCCGCGGCCGACCGTTGCGACGCCCTGCTGGTGTCCGGGATGACGCTGGGCAACGGCACCTTCGAACCGCTGCGGCAGCATGCTCTGGCGCACGGCAAGCAGCTGGTGATGTTCGCCCAGACCGGCAGCGCCGTGCTGCCCCGCTTCCTCGGCCACGGGGTGAGCGCGGTGTGTGCGGAGCCCTACCCCTTCTTCTGGCTCGACGGCGGTCCCGGCACAGTCCACCGCTACCGCTCGGCCTGTCCGGGAGGCGCCCCGTGACCGCGACAGCCATATGCCCCGCCGCCGCCCGCCCGGAGCTGCTCACCCTGCTCGGCCGCACGCCCCTGGTCCGCGTCACCGCCGACCTGCCCGGGCCGCATCCCGGATTCTGGGCCAAGCTCGAAGGGCTCGCGGCGGGCGGCATGAAGGCACGGGCCGCCGTGTCGATGGTGCTGGGCGCCCGGGAGCGCGGTGAGCTGCGACCCGGCGCACCGGTGGTGGAGTCCACCTCCGGCACGCTCGGAATCGGGCTGGCGTTCGCGGGCCAGGCCCTCGGCCATCCCGTCGTGCTGGTCGGTGACAGTGAACTGGAGCCTTTCATGCGGCAGTTGCTGCGGGCCCACGGGGTGCGTCTGGAGATCGTGGACCGCCCCGCCGTGAAGGGCGGCTGGCAGGCCGCGCGCCTCGCACGGTTGCGGGAGTTGCTGTCCGTGCTGCCCGGCGCCTACTGGCCCGACCAGTACAACAACCCCGACAACAGCGCCGGTTACGCCTCCCTGGCCGCCGAACTCGTCGACCGGCTCGACCATCTGGACATCCTCGTGTGCAGCGTCGGCACCGGCGGCCACAGCGCGGGCATCATCGGCCCGCTGCGTCGGCGCTGGCCCGCGCTGCGGCTGATCGGCGTCGACTCGACGGGGTCCACGATCTTCGGCCAGCCCGCCCGGCCGAGGCTGATGCGCGGCCTCGGCAGCAGCATCCACCCGCGCAACGTGGCCTACGACGCCTTCGACGAGGTCCACTGGGTCGGTCCGGCGGAGGCCGTGGACAGCTGCCGGCGCCTGGCCCGGGGCAGTTTCGTCAGCGGCGGCTGGAGCACCGGCGCGGCCGCCCGCGTCGCCGCCTGGGCCGCCCGCGTCCACCCCGGCGCGGTCGTCGCCACCGTCTTCCCCGACGGCCCGCACCGCTACCTCGGCACGGTCTACGACGACGACTTCGCCACGGTCCACGGCCTCGACCCGTCCGCCGCGGCCACCCGCCCCGTCGAGATCACGCACCCCCGTGCGGCGGAGGCCACCGGCTGGGTGCGCTGCGCCCGCGTCGCCGATCCGCTCGCCTCAGGGAGGACCCCGTGAAGGCCACCCTGCGCACCGTACGCCTCGAACTCACCGAGCCGCTGCGCATCTCCCGATCCACCATGACGGCCCGCGACGCCCTGTGGCTGACCGTCGAGCACGACGGCGTCCGTGGCCACGGCGAGGCCGTCACGAGCGTCTATTACGGGCTCGACGCCGACACCTTGGGACGGCTCCTCACCGACGTCGGTACAGACCTTTCCCGCTTTCCCGACCCCGAGAACGCCCTTGCAGCCCTGCGGTCGGGCGAGTGGGCCGGTGCCGGCACTCCCCCGGCCGTGACGGCCGCCGTGGAGGCCGCGCTGCTCGACCTCGTCGGCAAGCGCGCAGGCAGCCCCGTGCACCGGCTGCTCGGTACCAGGACACCGCCGGTCGCGGCCACCGCACGCACCATCGGCATCACCTCCCTCACCCACGCGGCGGCACAGGCCCGTTGTCTCGCGGAGAGCGGTTTCGAGGTCATCAAGATCAAGGCGGGGACTCCCGATCCGGAGCACGACGTGGAGTGCGTCCGCGTCATCCACGACGCCGCGCCCCGCGCCCGGCTCCTGCTCGACCCCAACGGCGCGTGGACCGTGGCACAGGCGGAGAAGCTGCTGCCCCGGTTGTCCGGGCTCGGCGTCGAGGCCGTCGAACAGCCCCTCGCACCCGGCGACCCGGAGGCACTGGGCGCGCTGGCCGAACGCTCACCCGTGCCGGTCATCGCCGACGAGGACGCCGTGCACCTGGAGGACGTCCGCCGCCTGGCCGGACGCGTGCAGGGCGTCAACGTCAAGCTCGCCAAGTGCGGCGGTGTGCACGCGGCCCTGCGCATCGCGGAGTTGATCGACGGCAGTGGCACGGAGCTGATGCTGGGCTGCCTGACGGCCAGCAGTCTCGGCCTCGCGCCCGCCGTCCACCTCGCCGACCGGGCCCGCTGGGCGGACCTCGACGGGCACTTGCTGCTCGCCCACGACCCGTGGCACGGGATCGGCGGCGAAGACGGCGTCGTACGCGCAAGCGCCCGCCCTGGCCTCGGAGTTCAGGAGGTGAGGGCCTATGAGGACGTGGCGTGAGATGCGACGCTTCCCGTTCGCCGTCCAGCTCCTGCTCGTCAACCAGCTCGGCGTCAACACCGGCTTCTACCTGCTCATCCCCTACCTCGCCACGCACCTCACCGAGAACCTGGGCCTGTCGGCGGCCGTCGTCGGCATCGTCCTCGGCGTCCGCAACCTCAGCCAGCAAGGCCTGTTCATCATCGGCGGCTCCGCCTCCGACCGGCTCGGCGCACGAGGCGTCATCATCGCCGGATGCGCCCTGCGCACCCTCGGGTTCGCCCTGTTCGCGCTCGGTGACGACCTGGCCGTGCTGCTCGCCGCGTCCGTGCTCAGCGGGCTCGCCGGGGCGCTGTTCAACCCCGCCGTGCGCACCTACATCGCCCAGGAGGCGGACGGACGCAAGGCCGAGGCGTTCGCACTGTTCAATGTGTTCGCCACCACCGGCGCCCTGATCGGGCCGCTGCTGGGCAGCGCGCTGCTGCTCGTGGACTTCCGCACGTCCGCGCTGACCGCCGCCGGGATCTTCGCCGTCCTCACCGTCGCGCAGGCCGTCGTGCTGCCCGCCCGGGAAGTCGAGCCCAACACGAGCACGGTCATCGCCGACTGGCGCGAGGTCCTGGGCAATCGCGCCTTCCTCGCCTTCGCGCTCGCCATGGTCGGCATGTTCACCCTGGAGAACCAGCTGTACCTGCTGCTGCCCGACGGAGCCCGGCGGGCCACCGGCTGGGACGGCGCCGCCGGACTGGTCTTCGTCGTCGGCACTCTCGCCAACCTGGCGCTCCAGATGCGCATCACCCGCACCCTCAAGGTGCGAGGGGACCGGGCGCAGTGGATCACGGCGGGCCTGGGCCTGATGGCGTTGGCATTCCTGCCGCCCGCACTGGTGGCGTACGGCTCCGGCGGCCCGGACGGCCCGCTCGACGCAGCACTGCGCGCCCTGCCCGTCCTGATCGGCACGCTGCTGCTCCACCTCGGCGTGATGATCGCCCAGCCCTTCGTGATGGAGATGATCCCCGGCTTCGGCCGGGCCGAGCTCACCGGCACCTACTTCGGCGTCTTCTACGTGGTGTCCGGCATCGCCGCCGCCGTCGGTAACACCGTCGTCGGCTGGGCCATGGACACCGGGAAGCATGGCGGCGCCGACTGGCTGCCGTGGGTCTGCTGCGCCTTGTTCGGGCTCGCCTCCGCACTCGGCGTGGTCTGGCTGCACCGTCACGGATCGCTCCCGACGAGGCCGCAGCCCGCCAGCTTGAGGAAGGAGACGGTATGACCCCCGCGATCCTCCCGCACAACCTTCTCACCGACAACCCTGAGCTGTACGAGGCCCGCTTCCCCGACCCCGACCGGCTGGCCGGCCGCTGGACGGATGACTGCCTGCGACGTCACGGGTCGGGAGAGCGGGTGCTGGACATGGGCTGCGGCACAGGCCGCGATGCCGCCCAGCTGCACGGCGCCGGCCACACGGTCACCGCCGCCGACCTCTCCGAGGCGATGCTCACCCATGCCCGCGTCCACCACCCCGGACCCGAGTACGTCCGGGCAGACCTGCACGGCTTCGACCTGGGACACGGCGCGTACGACGCCGTCGTATGCCTGGACAGCGCCCTGTTGTACTGCCACACCAACGACCAGCTCGACACCTTTCTCTCCTCCTGCCGCCGGGCCCTGTCCCCGGGCGGCCTGCTGGTCGCGGAGATGCGCAACGGCGCCTACTTCCTCGGCCGAACCGACCTGCTGGACGGGCCCACCGTCCACGAGTTCACCTGGCAGGGCACCGCCTACCGTTCCATCACCTCGCTCACCGTGGACCGCACGGCCCAACTCCTGCGCCGTACCCGCATATGGTCCGCCGACGACGGATCGGAACCGGTCGAGCAGCACTCCGCCTGGCGCCTGCTCTTCCCGCAGGAACTACGCCATCTGCTGGCCGTCCACGGCTTCGAGGTCCTCGAACTCCACGACGGGCCCGGCCCACGCACCGAACCACGCTGGCACGAAGGACAGCCGCCCGGCCGCACGACGGACGCCGACCGGCTGCACGTCGTCGCACGCCTCCACTCCATCCGCTGAACCACACTCCAAGGGACACTCATGTACGACGAACGTCTTCCCGGCCTGCGTCGCCGCGGCTTCCTCGCCGCCACCTCAGGGGTCGCCGGCCTCGCCCTCGTCGGCTGCGGCGGCGGCACCGACGACAAGGCGGACAGCGGCTCCGGCGACACGCCGAAGCGCGGCGGCCGGCTGCGTGCCGCGTTCGCCGGCGGTGGCGCCGGCGAGACCCTCGACCCGCATCTGGCCAACCTCTTCGCCGACGCCGCCCGGGCCAAGGCACTGTTCGACAAGCTCGCCGACTACGGCGCCGACCTGTCCGCACAACCCCGCCTCGCCGAGAAATGGGAATCCAACAAGACCCTGGACCGCTGGCATGTCACCCTGCGCGAGGCCACCTTCCACAACGGAAGGCCGGTCACCGCCGCGGACGTCCTCTACAGCTACCGCCGCATCGCCGACCCGAAGCAGGCGTTCCGCGCCAAGGCGTCCCTGGAACCCATCGACCTCGACGCCAGCCGCGCGACCGGTCAGCGGTCGATCGAGTTCGTCCTCAAGCGGCCCACCGCCGAATTCCCCAACGTTCTGGCCGCGTTCGGTGCCTACGTCGTCCCGGAGAACGCCTCCGACTTCGACAGGAAGCCCATCGGTTCCGGCCCTTTCCGGTTCGTCTCCTTCACCCCCGGCCGTTCCGCCGTCTTCCGCCGCAACGACGACTACTGGGAGGGCGCCCCGCACCTCGACGAGCTCGAGTTCGTCGTCGCCAACGAGGAGTCCGCCCGCGTGAACGCCCTCCTCGGCGGACAGGTCGAGTACGCCCACGAGCTCAACCCCACCACCGCCCGCGCCCATGAGGGCAGGGGACAGATCGAGATCGTGCGGCTCCGGGGCAGCGCCATGCAGGCGTTCTGCATGAAGACCGACCGGGCCCCCTTCGACGACAAGCGGGTCCGCGAGGCGTTCTTCCTCATGGCCGACCGCAAGGAACTCGTCGACGGTGCCCTGGCCGGCGCGGGCGTCATCGGCAACGACCTGTTCGGCAAGGGCTACGAGTACTACGCCGACAGCCTCCCCCAGCGGGAACAGGACCTGGACAAGGCCCGCGCCCTGCTCAAGCAGGCAGGTGCCGAGAACCTCAAGGTCACCCTCGACACCTCGGCCGTCGCCGCCGGATTCACCGAGGCCGCCGGCATCTTCCGCGACCAGGCGAAGAAGGCGGGCGTGACGATCGACGTGAAGATGGGCAGCAAGGACTCCTACTGGGCCGACATCCTCGACGGCGGCACCCTGTGCTGCTACCGCTCCGGTGCCATGCCCATCGAGTCCCACATCTCCCAGCGCCTGCTCACCGACTCCACCACCAACGCCACCAGGTGGAAGCACAAGGACTTCGACGCGCAGTACCAGCAGGCCCAGTCCACCCGTGACAAGACCGAACGGGCGGCCGTGTACGAGCGGATGCAGCGCCGCTTGTACTCCGAAGGCGGCTTCCTCATCTGGGGGTTCGCCGACTGGATTCTCGGAACCGCGCGCAGCGTACGGGGGGTTGAGAGCAAGGCTCCCGCCAACACCCTCGACTGGGCCCGGTTCGACAAGGTCTGGCTGGCGTGAGCGGACTGCGTTCCTTCGTCGCCCGGCGGCTGCTCCTCGGCGCCGCGCAGACCGTGGCCGTCGTGCTGCTGGTCTTCGTGCTCACCGAGGCGCTGCCGGGCGATGCCGCCGTCGCCCTGGCCGGCGACCAGCCCGACCCCGCTCGGATCGCCGCCATCCGCGAGGCCATGCACCTCGACCGGCCCGCCCACGAACGGCTTGCCGACTGGGCAGCGGGACTGCTCCACGGCGACCTCGGCACCTCCCTGACCTCCGGCCGCCCGGTCGGCCAGTACATCGCCGACGGCTTCGGCCCCACCGTCCTGCTGGCGACGCTCACCGTGGCCCTGCTCATCCCGGCCGGCTTCGGCCTCGGCGTACTCGCCGCCCGTCATGAAGGGCGCCTCACCGACCGGCTGATCAGCTCGGTCACGCTCGCCGTGTACGCGGTGCCCGAGTTCGCCCTCGGCGTGCTGCTGGTGAGCGTCCTCGCGCTCCGGCTGGGCTGGCTGCCGCCGACCGCCGTCGGCTACGGGACCGACCTGCTCGGCCACCCGGCCGCGCTCGTCCTGCCTGTGCTGGTGCTGCTGTCCCGGCCGGTGTGCTCCCTGTCTCGTCTGGTGCGGGCGGGCATGATCGACGCGCTCGCCTCCCCCTACGCGGCCCAGGCCCGCCGCTACGGCGTCTCCGGCGCCCGCGTCCGCTACACGCACGCCCTGCCCAACGCGCTCGCCCCCGCTGCCCAGCAACTCGCCCGCACCATCGACTGGCTGCTGTGCGGCGTCATCGTCGTGGAGGCTCTCTACGTGATCCCGGGACTCGGCACCGTCCTGCTCAACGCCGTCGCCGAACGCGACGTGCCGGTGGTCCAGGGGCTCGCCGTGGTGTTCGGCGTGCTGACCGTCGTACTGAACCTGGGCGCGGATCTCGTCACCCACCGGCTCACGCCTCGGGCGGGGGTGGCCGCATGACGAGGCAAGGGACCGGTCGCTTCGCCCTCGGCGTGACGGTCGTCGCCGTGCCCCTCGCACTGGCCCTGCTCGGCCCGGTGTTCGCCGGTGAGCCAGAACCGCGGACAAGGTCCTTCACCGTGGGCCACGGCCACTGGCTCGGTACCGACTTCGTGGGCCGCGACGTCTGGCAGCAGGTCCTGCACGGCGGCCGTCCGGTCGTGCTGACCGCCCTCGCCGCGACCGCCCTGTCCTGTCTCGTCGCGCTCCCGGTCGGCCTGGCCGGTGCGCTCACCCACCGCCGCTGGCTGGACGAACTGCTGATGCGGCCCCTGGACGTCCTGCTCGCCGTCCCGTCGCTGCTGCTGATCCTGCTGGCCGCCACCGTCTTCTCCCCCGGCGCCGTGGGTCTCACCCTGCTGGTCGCACTGGTGAACGTGCCCGATGCGGCCCGGCTCGTCCGCGCCACCGCCGCGGAGGCCGCCGCCCGTCCCGCGGTCGAGGCGCTGCGCATGCAGGGGGAGACGTGGTGGGGGATCGCCGTCGGATACGTCGGCCGATCCATCCTGCGCACCCTGGCCGCCGACGCCGGAACCCGGCTGACCGGCGTGCTGTACCTGGTCGCCACAGCCGCGTTCCTCGGTGTCGGTGTGGCCCCGGATGCCGCGGACTGGGCGGTCATGGTCGACCGCAACCGAACCGGCCTGTTCGTCCAGCCCTGGGCTGTCGTGGTTCCCGCCCTGCTGATCGTGGCCCTGACGATGGGCACCAACCTCCTCTTCGACGCCGCGCTGGCCGACGACCGACGACGGGATCGCACCCGCGACGGAGTCGGACGGATCCCGCGAGCGACCAGGACCGTCCGCAACCGGGCAGAGAGCGAGGCACGCCCGTGAACAGCACAGACGACACGACGGACCAGACCGGCACGCCCTTGGAGCCCGGTGACACCGCGGAGAGGGCCGTGGCCACGATCCGCAACCTGCGCGTCGAGGTCGACGGCAGGGCACTCGTCGACGGAGTGAGCCTCAGCGCCCTCCCCGGCACGATCACCGCCCTGATCGGCGCCTCCGGCAGCGGCAAGACCACCACCGGGCTCGCCCTGCTCGGCGAGTACCCGTCCGGCGCCCGCGTCACCGGTGACGTACGCCGAGCGGCCGACGGCCTGGTCGGCTACATCCCCCAGCACCCCGCCGCCGTGCTCAACCCCGCCCGCCGCATCACGGCCCTCCTGACCGACATCGCCCGCCCCCAGGTACGCCACCTGCCCCGCCGCCACCGCAGGTCAGCGACTCGCGAACGCGTCCTGCGCGCCCTCGCCGAGGCCCAGCTCCCGGACGCCGAGTCCCTGCTGAACCGCTACCCGCACCAGCTCTCCGGCGGCCAGCAGCAACGCGTCGTCCTCGCCCAGGCCCTGCTGCTCGGCGCGCGGGTGCTGGTCGCCGACGAGCCCACCACCGGTCAGGACGCCCTCACGAAGAGCCGTATCGTCGACCAGCTGACGGCCCTCGCGGCACGCGGCATCGCCGTCGTGCTGCTCAGCCACGACCTGGACGTCGTGCGGGCACTCGCCGACGAGGTGATCGTCATGCGGGCGGGCCGGGTCGTCGAGTCGGGCCCGCCGCACGATGTGCTGCTCGCGCCCCGGCACGCATGGACGCGCGAGCTGCTCTCCGGCGAACCGGAGCGGCCGGACAGCGCGCCCGGTGCCGGGCGCCCACTCCTGCGGATACGCGACCTGACCGCATACCACCGCACCGGCACACGCCGTACGACCGAGGTGCTGCGCGTTCCCGGGCTGGAGCTGCGCGCGGGTGAATGCCTGGCCGTCGTCGGCCGCTCCGGCAGTGGCAAGACGACCCTCGCCCGCTGCCTCGCCGGACTCCACCGCGACCACTCCGGCCAGATCCTCCTCGACGGCACGTCCCTTCCGCGCAGCCTGCGCGACCGCGACCGCGCCCGGTTGGCGTCCGTGCAGTACGTCTTCCAGGACGCCCGCGCCGCATTCGACGAACACCGTCCCGTCCTGCACCAGGTCGCCCGCACCGCGGTCCGGCTGCGCGGCGCCGAGACCTCCGCCGCGACGCAGGAGGCACTGACGACTCTGGCCGACCTCGGCCTCCCCGAGGACCTGGTCCGCCGACGGCCCGGACAGCTCTCCGGCGGTGAACTCCAGCGCGCGGCCCTCGGACGCGCCCTGCTCGCCCGGCCCCGTGTCCTCATCTGCGACGAGATCACCTCCGGACTCGACACGATCACGCGGCGCGGCATCCTCGGCGTCCTCAGGACCCTGCTCAAAGGCCGCGACGACCTGTCCCTGGTCCTGATCACCCACGACCAGGACACCGCGGCCCTGGCCCACCGCATCGCGGTCCTGGACGCGGGCGCACTCATCGAACAGGGACCGGCCCACAAGGTCCTCAGCACACCGAGCCACCCGTTCTCCACGTCGGGTCGGCGATGAATGTCCCGGCCATCGCGCGGCTTGGCATCATCGGCGGAACGGCGGAGAACAGTCGCGAAGACGGTCAGGATGGTCGAGACGCCGTCGGACCCGTACGAGCAGCGTTGACCCGGTCGACGCGCCCCGGTCGCACCCACCGACCACCGGGGGGGACAGGGCGCACCCACCGACCACGGGGGGACCTGCCCAGCCGATGACCTCCCGTGATCGAGGCTGAGACCACACACGGCCCTTCCCGTACTCTTCATCAGAGGCGCCGCGCAGGCCCGGCTCCGGAGGGGGGTAGGAACCAGCGCGAGGGAGACGGACGGCATGGAAGCCGCTGACCGGCAGAACGCCGGAGACCAGGACGGGGTCGGCGGACCCGGTACCGGCGCGGGTCACTTCCCGCCTTCGGCCACAGGCCACGGGCACATCCCGGTGATGGACGACGGGCGCGCAAGATGACCGGCAGCGGACATGGCTCCGGGCACGGATCCGGAGCGGGTGCCGGCGGTCACGGGCAGGCACACAGCCACAGTCACAGCCACGGGCCCGCCGCGCCTGTCTCGACGCATCTGCGCAAGGTCATCGCGGCGATCCTCATCCCGTTCGGTGCCGCCGTACTGGTCGGGCTCGTGGTGCTGTGGCCCGGCGGCGCTCCGGGGCACGAGCGCACCGGAGTGGGCTTCGACCGGCAGACCCAACGGGCCACGGTCACCGAGGTCGTCGAGGTGAGCTGCGCGTCCGTGAATGCCTCGGGCGACACACCGACCGGGGACACCTCCACGGCCGAGGGCTCCTCCGCCCAGGAGCAGGAGGGCGGCACCTGCAAGAGAGCCACGGTCCGCGTGGACACCGGGAAGGACAAGGGCCGTACGTTCACCGAGATCGTCCAACCGGACCAGTCACGGCAGTTGGAACAAGGCGAGAAGGTGTTGGTCGCCTACGAGCCCTCCGCGCCGAAGGACCTGCAGTACTCGGTCACCGACGTCAACCGCCGGGTCCCGATGACGGTGCTGGCCGTCATCTTCGCCGTCGCCGTCGTGGTCGTCGGGCGGCTGCGCGGCGTCATGGCGCTGGTCGCGCTGGCCACCAGTTTTCTGATCCTGAACTTCTTCATCCTGCCCGCGATCCTGCAGGGCTCCGACCCCCTGCTCGTGGCGGTGATCGGCTCGAGCGCCATCATGCTGATCGCGCTCTACCTGTGTCACGGCCTCTCGGCCCGCACGTCGGTGGCGGTCCTCGGCACATTGATCTCGCTGCTGCTGATCGGCTTCCTGGGCTCCTGGTTCGTCGAGTGGGCGGCGCTCACCGGCGACACCGACGACAACACCGGCCTGATCCACGGCCTGTACCCGTCGATCGACATGAGCGGTCTGCTGCTCGCCGGCATCATCATCGGCTCGCTCGGTGTCCTCGACGACGTGACGGTCACCCAGACGTCGGCTGTCTGGGAACTGCACGAGGCGAACCCGGCGATGGGCCGGCGCGGGCTGTACCAGGCCGGCATCCGCATCGGCCGCGACCACATCGCGTCCGTGGTGAACACGCTGGTCCTCGCCTATGCCGGTGCCGCGCTACCGCTGCTGCTGCTCTTCTCGATCGCGCGGAGCAGCGCCGGCACAGTCGCCAACAGCGAACTGGTCGCCGAGGAGATCGTACGCACGCTGGTGGGTTCCATCGGCCTCGTGGCGTCGGTGCCGGTCACCACGGGCCTGGCCGCCCTGATGGTCGCCGCCGACCGGCCCGGCCGACAGACGGAAACGGCGACGGCGGGCCCGGCGGTGGCCGGGGCGGCGGCTACCCGCCGGGGCCGACGGCGACGCAAGCGTTGTCGTCGGCCCCGGGGCGGTGACGGCGCCACTGGCGGGG
>NZ_JBHWFG010000007.1:52210-280279 GCF_042733745.1 Streptomyces sp. NPDC059696 | reverse complement strand
GGGCCGGGGAACTTCTCGCCCCGGCCCTCGCCGCTTCTCCGTCGTACGTGCCCGGGTCAGCCCGCCGGGAGTGTCTCGGGGTCCTCGGTGCCCTTGCCCGTCTCACGGCCACCGTCACTCAACGTATCGGCCTGGGCCAAGGCTGCGGCGTCGGACGCGGTCTTGATCGTGGCGTCGGCGAGGGCCTCCCCGGCCGGGAAGCCGCCCTCCGGGGCGAGCGCCACCCCGCGCCACCACGGCTCGGACGGGACGGTCTCGGCCGTGGGCTCGAAGGGCTCACCGGGACGGGGCAGGGCGACACCGGCGCCCTGGGCGCGGGCGGCCTCGAGGGTGCCCTCACCGGGATCCGCCCACGGGTGCGTCGCCAGGTTGAAGGTGGCCCAGTGGATCGGCAGCATCGGGCCGTGCTCCGGTCCGCCCTGGAGGTCCAGGTGGGCGCGCATGCCCTCCTCGGGGGTCATGTGGATGTCGGGCCAGAAGTCGGAGTAGGCGCCGATCTGGATCATCGTGGCGTCGAACGGCCCGTGCTCGGCGCCGATCTCCTTGAAACCGTCGAAGTAACCGGTGTCGCCGCTGTGGTAGATCCGGTGCTCCTCACCGGTGACGACCCAGGAGGCCCACAGGGTGTGCTGGGTGTTGCGCAGACCGCGACCGCAGAAGTGCCGGGCCGGGGTGGCGGTCAGGGTGAGGCCGCCGGTCTCGGTGGACTCGTGCCAGTCCAGCTCGCGCAGCCGGCCCGCGGAGACGCCCCAGCGCTCCAGGTGCGCGCCGACACCGAGGGGCACGGCGAACAGGGTGTCCGTGCCCGCGAGGGCCTTGATGGTCGGCATGTCCAGGTGGTCGTAGTGGTCGTGCGAGATCACCACGACGTCGACCGGCCCGAGGGCGGCCAGCGGCAGCGGCACGGGGTGCAGCCGCTTGGGACCCGCGAAGGAGAAGGGGGAACAGCGCTCGCCCCACACCGGGTCGAACAGGACACGCCGGCCGTCGATCTCCGCGAGGACGCTGGAGTGCCCCATCCAGGTCAGCCTGAGGCCGGTGGCGGGGGGCCGGGCGATGTCGGCGAGGGTGGTGGAGTGCACCGGGACGGCGCCCTTCGGGGCGCGGCGGGGCCGGGTCTCCTTGTCGAAGCAGACCTTCGCGAAGTCCACGGTGGAGCCCGAGGGCCGGGTCCGCGCGGGGCCGCCGGGGTTCTGGAAGACCCCGTCCTTGAAGTGGGGCGATCTGCGGATGCGCGCCATGCGCTCACCGCTCGGATCCGCGCCGAACGCCCCGGGCCGGAGCGCGCGGAGCCCGGAGCTCAGGGTACGGAAACCGGCCACGGTACCTCCAGGTGGAGTCGGTCAGGCTTTCCATTATGGTCGGCCCCTCCGACATCACGGGATCACAGGGGCCACACCGGGGGCCGGCCGGAGGCGATACTGACCGGTGATTCAGTTACTCGTGTGGCGAAGGAGTCCGTATGGCCGCCCCCCTGCTGTCCCTGACCTGGACCGATCACCTCACGGGACGGCAGGGTTTCCTGGTCGTGGACCGGCTGGTGCGCGGGGTCGCCAGCGGCGGTCTGCGGATGCGGGCCGGCTGCACCCTGGACGAGGTCACCGGCCTGGCCCGCGGCATGACCCTCAAGGAGGCCCTGCACTACGACCCGGCGAACCGGTACGTCCCCCTCGGCGGCGCCAAGGGCGGCATCGACTGCGACCCCCGGGACCCCGAGGCGTACCCGCTGCTGGTGCGCTACCTGCGCGCGATGCGGCCGTACATGGAGAGCTGCTGGACGACGGGCGAGGACCTGGGACTCACCCAGGACCTGGTCGACCGGGCGGCGGCCGAGGCGGGTCTGGTCTCCTCGATCCAGGCCGTGTATCCCCTGCTGGACGACGAGGACGAGGCCCGGGCGCGCCTGCGGGACGCGTTCGCCGTCGAGGTCGACGGCATCGGTCTGGACGAGCTGGTCGGCGGCTGCGGTGTGGCCGAGGCGGCCCTGACCGCCCTGGACCGGGCCGGTGTGCCGCGCACCGGGACGCGGGTGGCTCTCCAGGGTCTCGGCACCATGGGCGGCGCCACCGCGCGCTTCCTCGCCCGCGCGGGGCTCACGGTCGTGGCCGTCGCCGACCTCAAGGGCACCGTCGCCAACGCGGCGGGCCTCGACGTCGAGGCGCTGCTCGCGGCCAGGGACGCCCACGGCACGGTCGACCGCTCCGCGCTGCGCCCCGGCGACCGCGAACTGCCGGGCGAGGCCTGGCTGTCGGCCGACGCGGACGTGCTGATACCGGCCGCCGTGTCGTACGCGATCGACGACGCCAACCAGGAGCGGATCACCGCCCGTTGGGTCGTGGAGGCCGCCAACATGCCCGTGCGCCCGGAGGCGGAGCTGCTGCTGGCCGCGCGCGGGGTGACCGTGCTGCCGGACGTCGTGGTCAACTCGGGTACCAACGCCTGGTGGTGGTGGACGCTGTTCGGGGACGTCGGCGCCGACGCCGAGGAGGCGTTCGCCCACACCCGCCGGTCGATGCGTGCCCTGGTCGAACGGATGCTGGACCGCGCACGCGCCGAGGGGACGACACCGCGGGCCGCCGCCCACGCGATCGCGGCCGACCGGCTGCCGCTGATCGCGGAGCGCTTCGGCTGGTTCCGCTGAGGCAGCCGCCAGGACCCGCGCCGACGTCCGTGGCGGGCCCCGCCGGACCGGCCGGAACACCCCGTCGAGGGGCCGCACGCGCGTGGGTAGGGTGACGGCGTGACGAGAGTCCGGTTGAGTGTGGCCGAGCGGCGCGGGGATCTGCTGCGGGCCGCCATCGAGCAGATCGAGGCGAGGGGTGTGGCGGCGGTCAGGATCGCCGACGTGGCCTCGGCGCTCGGCGTGAGCAACGCGCTGGTCCTCTACCACTTCTCGACGAAGGAGCAGCTGGTCGCCGCGGCGTTCCGGCACGCGGCGGAGGGCGATCTGGCCCATCTGCGCAGGCTGCTGGGCCGCCGTTCGCCCGCACTGCGCCGGCTGCGGTCGGCCGTACGGTGGTACGCCCCGACGGGGCAGGCCAAGGGCTGGCGCCTGTGGATCGAGGGCTGGGCGGCGGCGCTGCGCGACCCGGCGCTGCGGGAGGTCGCCCAGGATCTCGACCGGCAGTGGAAGGCGGCCCTGGCCGAGGTGATCGCGGAGGGTGTGGCGGCGGGTGAGTTCCGCTGTCCGGACCCGGCCGGCACGGCCCTGCGGCTGACCGCTCTCCTCGACGGCCTGGCCGTCCAGTTGACGTCCTACGCCGGGGCGGTGCCGCGCACCCGGGCCCAGCAGTGGGTGGAGGAGGCGCTGGCCCGCGAACTGGGTCTGGCACAGGAGCGGCCGGCTCCCTAGGGGGCTGCGCAAAGCGCCGCCCGCCCCGCGAGGCCCGGCACGCCCTCTCGCCGCGCCGGGCGCGACGTCCCCGCCCGTGCGGGCCGGGCCGGTGTTCCGCCCGGCGCGGCCCGCACGGGCGGGAGCCGCTCTCACGCCACCGCCGCGATCCGCATCCTGATGTCGTCCGGCGACAGCGCGCCCTTGGCCGTCACGTGGTCGCCCGACGACTGCCCGCGCAGCCGGCGCCCGATCCACGGCACCAGGAACTCGCGTGCCCAGGCGACGTTGTCCCGCCGCACGTCGAGCGCACCGCGCGGGGGCGGCGGCGGCCACGCCTGCTCGGGGTCGGCCGGCACGTCGAGGCCGAGCACCTGGCCCGCGCGCAGCGCCACGCGCGTGTGCCCCTCGGGCGACAGGTGCAGCCGGTCGGCGTCCCAGGCCCGGCGGTCCTGCACGCTGCGCAGGGACCACAGGTCGAGCACCGGGCAGCCGTACCGGTCGGCGATGGCCCGCACATGTCCGTTGTACGTGGCGATCTTGCCGCGCAGATGCCTGAGCACGGGCACCCCGCGGGTGTCGAACCCGGTCGTCACCATGACCGTGCCGGACACGGCGGTGAGCTGGGCCAGCGCCCGTTCGAAGCGCTCGGCCACCTCGTCCGGGTCGGTGCCGGGCCGGATGATGTCGTTGCCCCCGGCGCAGAACGAGACGAGGTCGGGGGCCATGTCGACGGCCCGCGGAACCTGGTCCGCCACGATCTGGTCGAGGAGCTTTCCGCGTACGGCGAGATTGGCGTACCGGAAGTCTCCCTCGGGCCTGCGGTCGGCGAGCAGGACGGCGAACCGGTCGGCCCAGCCGACGAATGCCCCGTCGGGGCCGGGATCACCGACGCCCTCGGTGAAGCTGTCCCCCAGCGCCACGTACGACCCGATCACTGCTCTGCTGTCACTCTTCGAATCGTCTGCCACAGCAGCTCATGATTCACCTTTGAATGTGACTTACGCGACCGTAGGAAAGGATTGACGGGCGGTGAGATAAGCCACTCCTCAAGTGTTCGCCAACTCCGGAATACCCCGCTTGTCACGGATGTTTCGGGGTGAGCCGTCAGACCCGGAACCCGCTGATCCGGAAAAGGCCCCGGACGGACCGGCAGGCCATCGGGACGTGCGCACACCGAAGGCCGGACCCGGGGATCGGGGTCCGGCCTTCGGAGGCGTGTCAGGCAGGTGGTCGTGCGGTGGGTCAGCCGACGGAGACGCCGTGCGAGCGCAGGAAGGCGACCGGGTCCACGTCCGAGCCGTAGTCCGGCGTGGTGCGGATCTCGAAGTGCAGGTGCGGTCCGGTCACGTTGCCGGTCGCCCCGGAGAGGCCGACCTGCTGTCCGGCGGTGACGCTCTGGCCGGCCGACACGGAGAGCTGCGACAGGTGGGCGTACTGGGCGTAGTGACCGTCGTTCAGCTTGATGACGACCTGGTTGCCGTAGGCCCCGCCCCAGCCGGCGGAGACGACCGTGCCGGCGCCGACGGCCTTGAGGGACGTGCCGGTCGGGACGACGAAGTCGACACCGGTGTGGTAGCCGCTGGACCACATGCTGCCGGACATGTGGTACGGGGTGCCGACCGCGGCACCGGCCACCGGCAGCGTGTAGCCGGTGGAGTTGCTCTCGGCGGCGGGCTGGGCGGCGGCCGGCTTCGCGGCGCTCTGCGCCTTCGGGGCCGACTCGGCGGCGGAGGGCTTCGGGGCCGAGGTCTTCGGGGCCGAGGTCTTCGGGGCGGCGGGGGCGGAGGCCTTCGGGGCGGTCGCCGCCTTCTTGCCGATCGAGAGCTTCAGGCCCGGGTGGATCAGCGAGGGGTCGGAGCCCACGGCATCACGGTTGTCCGCGTAGAGCTTCTTCCAGCCGCCGCTGACGTTCTGCTGGTCGGCGATCCGGGCGAGGTAATCGCCGGCCTTCACGGTGTAGGTCTGGGCGCCATCGTTCTTTTCGGCGGCCTTTTTCCCGGCGACCGGAGCGGACTGGACGGCCTTTTCCGGAGCCGACTGCGGCGTCGCGGCATGGGCGCCGGCGGCCCCCATGAGCGGCAGGGCGAGGGCGGCTCCACCGGTTCCGGCGACGGCGATGGAGCGGGTGAAACGCTGGGTCTTGGGACGGCGGTGCTTACCCTTCGCGGGCATGGCGAATTCCTCTCCGTCGCCTGCGAGGTGAGCTGTCGGGTGCGGGCTGGAGATGCCCGGCCGCGCCGGGGCGCGGCTTAACCCCAAGCCGTTCCGGGAACCGGAACAGGCGTCTTACCTGTGGGTCCCCCGCTCCTGCCGTGCGTCGGGTCAGTGTGTGCGGGCTCCGGGCGGCGGCAGGATTAGGCGTCCGTCCGGATTGGTGTGGAACGTAAGCGACCGAGACGCAAAGGGACAAGCTTGCGGTTGCGCGTGAGGCCGTTTTTTCCCGACACATGGGCACGTGTGCTGTCACCGAGCGTGGATGACCGATCTCCCGCTTCGCGCAATAACCCTGCTCCGTGCGGGGATTACGTGAACATGGCGACAGCGGATCGTCACGAATATGACGATGGTCACGCGCCCCGATTCCATCTCCTTTACGATCGGGGCACGTTAGGCCTTAGCGGCCGTAATTCCCTATTCGGACAGAACGGCTACTTCCGCTTAAGCCGGACGACCGCGGCGTCCAGGTCTCCGCGCAGGCCGACGCGCAGCCCGTGGTGCAGAAGGAGCGCTCCGCGGTGAACTTCGCCCGTTTCGAGGCATTCGTACGATGCTGCCGGATCGAGGCCGCGCAGCCGGAGCGCCGGCACCGGCTCGCCGTAGCGCTGCGCCTGGAGCCAGGCGAGGACGACCGTCTCGTCGCCGAGGACGTACTGCACGGCGCTCAGCCCGCCCTGCGGGGGCCGCAGCCGGTACAGGTCACCGCGCTGCACCAGGGGCCGGATCTCCTTGTACAGCGCCACCCACTCGCCCGCCTCGGCGAGTTCCGCGGGCGTCCACCCGGTGAGGTCACCGCCGACTCCGAGCACCCCGGCCATGGCGCTGACGAAGCGGAACCGCAGCGAGCTGGCCCGGTGGTTGAGCATGGCGTTCGGGCTGTCCGTGACCCAGGCGGCCATGACCCGGGCCGGATGGATCTGGCTGAAGCCGTGCTGGATGGCGAGCCGGTCCAGGGGGTCGGTGTTGTCGGAGGTCCACACCTGGTCCGTGCGGCTCAGCACACCGAGGTCGATCCGCCCGCCGCCGCCCGAGCACGACTCGAAGGCCACCCCCGGATGGGCGGCCCGCAGCCGGTCCAGCAAGGCGTACAGCCCGTGGACATGGTCGGCCCACAGCCGTTGCGGATAGGCGTCGTCCGGCCATCCGGCATCCGTGAAGCAGCGGTTGAAGTCCCACTTCACGTAGTCGATCGGCGCACCGGAGAGGAGCCCGTCGAGCCGCTCCCACAGATACTCCCGGACATCCTCGCGGGCGAGGTTCAGTACGAGCTGATTGCGGAACTCCGTCCGCTTTCGCCCTGTTTGATACTGAACCCAGTCGGGGTGTTCCCGGTACAGGTCGCTGTCCGGGTTGACCATCTCGGGCTCCACCCAGATCCCGAACTGCATGCCGAGGCCGTGCACATGGTCGGCGAGCGGCTTCAGTCCGCCCGGGAATCGGTCGGGGTTCGGGGTCCAGTCGCCGAGGCCGGCCCGGTCGCTGGTGCGGGCCCCGAACCAGCCGTCGTCGACCACGAACAGTTCGACACCCAGGGCCGCGGCCCGCTCGGCGAGCGCCCGCTGCTGCTCCTCGGAGATGTCGAACTCGGTGGCCTCCCAGGAGTTGAAGAGCACCGGCCGGTCTCGTCCGGCGTCAGGGATCACATGGGTCCGCTGGTAGGCGTGCCAGGCGCGGCTCGCCCCGCCGAAGCCGCCGTCGCTCCAGAGCCCGGCGAAGACGGGGGTCGTGTACGACTCCCCCGTGCCCAGCATCAGCAGGCCGGAGTCGTCGTGGCCGGCCCCGCCGGTGATCTGCACGCGCGCGTCCGGGAGCTGGGCCACGGCGATGCGCCAGGACCCGGACCAGCCCAGGGCGCAGCTGTAGACCTCGCCGTGCTCCTCGGTGGCCTCGGTGTCGAGGGCGACCCACGGCAGGTGCTGGTGGGAGGTGTGGCCGCGACGGCTGCCGATGACCTTCTCGCCGTGGGTGAGGACGGAGCGGGTCAGCCGGGACTCGGCGCCCCAGCGGCCGTGCAGCTGGGAGAGCCGCCAGGTGTCGCGGTCGGGCAGGGTCCAGGTGGCGGAGTCGGCGCGCAGCAGTTCGACGGCCGGTCCCCGGTTGGCCAGCGTCACCCAGCGCTCGACGACGTCCGTCGAGGGGCGCATCCGGTAGTGCAGCGTGATGTCCAGGTCGCCGTCGCGAAAGCGCAGCCGCAGCTCGCCGTCCTCGGCGTCGTGCCCCTGGTAGGCCCACTCGGTGCCCCGCCGCTCGGCCGTGCGTACCGACAGGGCGGGGCGTACGAAGCGGGGGCCGCCTTCGACCGGGTACTCCTCGCGCCCGTCGAGCGGCGATTCGAAGGGCCAGTAGTCCGGCAGCGGCCGCAGGGCGAGGGCCTCGGCGTCGGCCGGGCCGATGCGGGGGCCCCAGTGCAGGTGCAGCAGCTCGTCCCGGTCGGTGACGTGGACGGCGTAGCTGCTGGCCGGCCCGGAGAGCACCCATGTACGACCGTCTTCGGAGATGTCCAGCATCATGCCCTCACAGACTCGAACAAGCCCGACCAGGTGCGACCAGGCGGCAACATCATCGAGTGCCGTGGGGGCTCCGGGCAACGCCTGTGGACAACTCATTGCCCCAGGCAGGCATGTCGTATCGTCGTGTGACGCCCGTCGACGAGCCGCGCCGGCGGCGCCGAAGGGGAGGAGCCCTCGTGACACAGCAGGTCCCGTCGACCGAGCCCGAGCTGGCCGGAGTGCGCAACTTCCGCGATGTGGGCGGACTTCCGACCGTCGACGGGCGGCGGGTGCGCCAGGGCGTGCTGTTCCGCAGCGGCCACCTCGCCCACGCGACCGGGGAGGACGCCGCGTTCCTGACCGGTCTGGGCCTGCACACGATCTTCGACTTCCGCAACGCGGCCGACCAGAAGCTGGAAGGGCCGGACGTCGAGCTGCCCGGCGTGCGCAATGTGAACCTGCCGCTGAGCGACCCCGCCGACGGCGCCGAGTTCTGGAAGATGGTGCGCGACGGCGACCTGGACCAGCTGCGCGAGATCCTCGCCGACGGCAAGGGCGCGGGCCGCATGATCGCCTCGTACCGCACGATCATCAAGCACCGCACCGGCGAGCACTCCCGGGTGCTGCATGCGCTCGCGCAGGACAGCGTGCCCGCGCTCATGCACTGCGCGGCGGGCAAGGACCGCGCGGGCCTGTCGATCGCCGTGACGCTGCTCGCCGTGGGGGTCGAGCGCGAGGCGATCGTCGAGGACTACCTGAAGTCGAACGCCAAGCACCGCCGCTACAAGGTGCACCGCTCCAGCTCCGCCGCCTCGGCCTACTCCCCCGAGGTCATGGAGCTGCTCAGCCCCCTGTTCGACGCGCGTGCCGAGTACCTGACGGCGGCCTTCGACACCATCGAGGAGACCTGGGGAGGCGTCGACAGCTACCTGGAGAAGGGCCTCGGTCTCTCCGCGCAGACGCGGGAGCGACTGCGCGAGCGGCTCCTCGACTGAGCCGCGCGGGCGGGGGCTACTTCGCCCCGACCTCGAACAGCAGGTACACGAAGGCGGCGAAGATGTGCCCGGCGATGAGGTAGACGAACAGCCTCACCCACAGGGCCCGGGGGAACTTCTCCTCCAAGTTGCTCATGTCATGTCTCCGGGGTCGGAGCCCAGGCACAGGGCGGCCGTGGGGCTCTGCAGCAGGGTGTGGACGAAAAGCAGGTCGACGCCGTCGTGGTCCTCGGCGGCGATCCGGTGCGGGGTGAGCGAGTCGAAGTGGGCGCTGTCGCCGGCCGCGAGCCGGTGGGTGGCGTCCCCGAGGCGCAGCCGCAGCCGGCCGCGCAGCACGTGGAGCCACTCCTCTCCGGGATGGACCCGCACGATGTCGCCCTGGGAGCCGTGCGGGACGTGGACGCGCAGGGCCTGCATCCCGCGGCCGGGGGCGCCGGCCTGCCAGTAGGTCCAGCCGCCCGCCGCGGTCGCTTCCATGTCGGCGGCGCGGATGACGGCGTCCCGTTCGGCTACCGTCTCGCCGAGCAGTTCGGAGACCGTCGTACCGTAGATGCGGGCGAGGGCCAGCAGCATCGGCAGCGAGGGCTGGCGCTGCCCGGTCTCCAGCCGGGAGAGGTGGGCGGGTGACAGCCCGGCGGCACGGGCCGCGGCCTCCAGCGTCAGGGAGGCCTGGCGCCGCAGGGCCCGCAGCCGGGGCGCCACCTCGGAGGGCAGCGCACCGTTCGCCCGGTCGGCCGGCGAGTCGGCCCCTCGGGGCCGCTCGGTCTCGGAGGAGCTCATGCCTCCATTCAGCCGCAGACTTGCCTCAGCGGCAAATTTGTTGCCTCAGAGGCAAACCGCTCGCACCGGTCGGGTTCAGCGGTGGGCCACGGCCTGTTTGACGAGGGTCTTGCCGAAGTCCCACACCAGTCCGCCGTCGTGCGCGTCGTCCATGACGGCCGTGAAGGCGTCCACGAACCGGTCGACCTCGCGCTCGCCGATGATCAGCGGTGGGATCAGCTTGATCACCTCCATGTGGTCGCCGGACACCTGGGTGAGGATCCGGTGCCGTTGCAGCAGCGGCACGACGACCATCTGCGCGAAGAGCCCCTTGCGGGCGGCCTGGAGCACGGCCCAGCGGCTGCGCAGCTTCAGGGAGCGGGGCCGTCCGAACTCGATGCCGATCATCAGGCCCCGGCCGCGGACCTCCGCGAGCATCTCGTACCGGTCCGTCAGCGCCGCGAGCCGGGACCTGAGCCGCTCCCCGGTGGCCCGGACATGGGCGACGATCTGCTCGTTCTCCATCACCGACAGCACCGCGAGGCCCGCCGCCATGGCCTGCGCGTTGGACCCGAAGCTCGCCGAGTGGACCAGCACCCGGTCCATCGACGAGTAGACCTTCTTGAAGATCCAGTCCCTGCCGATGGTGGCGCCGACCGGCACATAGCCGCCGGAGAGCGCCTTGGCCACGCACACCAGGTCGGGCTCCACCCCGTCCTCGTGCTGGTAGGCGTAGAAGTCGCCGGTCCGGCCGAGGCCCGTCTGCACCTCGTCGGCGATGAGCAGCGCCTTGTGCCGGCGCAGCAGCTCCTGGGCGGCCCCCAGCCAGCCCGGCGGGCCCGTCAGGACGCCCTTGCCCTGGATCGGCTCCACGATCAGCGCGGCGACGTCGCCCTTCTTCAGCTCCCGTTCCAGCGCGTCGAGGTCGCCGAGCGGTACGGCCGTGTCGGGCAGCAGCGGGGCGAAGCCGTCACGGAAGCCGGACTCGCCGTTGACGGAGAGGGAGCCGGTGGTCAGTCCGTGGAAGGCGTGCGCGCAGTACAGGACCCTGGGCCTGCCCGTGGCGAACCGGGCGAACTTCAGCGCGCCCTCGACGGCCTCGGTGCCGCTGTTGCCGAAGAACACCCGGTCCAGGTGCGGGCTGTGCGCGAGCAGCTTCTCGGCGAGCAGGCCGGGCAGCGGCTGGCAGTCGAACCGGGTGAGATCGGCGAGAGAGGCGTCCAGGACGTCGTGCAGGGCCTTGCGGATCACAGGGTGGTGGCGGCCGAGGCCCATCACCCCGAACCCGGCGAGCATGTCGAGGTAGTCGTTGCCGTCCGCGTCGTAGAAGTAGGCGCCCTCGGCGCGCTCGTAGACCTTGTCGAAGCCGATGGTGTGCAGCATGCGCGGGAGCTGGTGGTTGAGGTACCGGGTGTGCAGCTCGTAGCGCTCGGCTCCGCGTTCGGCCAGCAGCTTGCCGAGGTCGAACTCCCCGGCCTGCGACGACTCCGGCGCGGATTCGGCGGTGGTCATTCCTGTGGCTCCTTGGACAGCTCTTCCTTGACGGCCAGGCTCGCGCCGATCCGTCCGGCGACCTCGACGGGTGTCAGGCCGATGTCGGCGAGCACCTCACCGCGCTTGGCGTGCGCGAGGAACTGCTCGGGGATGCCGAACCGCCGCACGGGTACGTCGACGTCGGCGTCGCCCAGGGCGAGAGCCACCGCGGAGCCGACCCCGGCGGCGCGGCTGTTGTCCTCGACGACGGCGACCAGGCGGTGCCCGGCGGCCAGGCCCGGGAGCGCCGGGTCGACGGGCTTGACCCAGCGGGTGTCGACGACGGTGCAGCCGATGCCGCGGGCTTCGAGCAGCTCGGCGGCCTGGAGGCAGACCGGCGCCATCACGCCGACGGCCACCAGGAGGGCCTGCGGCTCGGGGGAACGGTGCAGCACGTCCAGTCCGCCCACCCGGTCCACCGCCGGGACCGACGGGCCGACGGACTCCTTCGGGAAGCGCACGAGGGTCGGCGCGTCGTCCACGGCGACCGCCTCACGCAACTGGGCGCGCAATTGGTCGGCGTCGCGCGGCGCGGCGATGCGCAGTCCGGGCACGACCTGGAGGACGGACAGGTCCCACATGCCGTTGTGGGAGGCCCCGTCGACGCCGGTGACCCCGGCCCGGTCGAGCACGAAGGTCACTCCGCAGCGGTGCAGGGCCACGTCCATCAACAGCTGGTCGAAGGCACGGTTGAGGAAGGTGGCGTAGACGGCGACGACGGGGTGCAGGCCGCCCGTCGCCAGGCCGGCCGCGGACACGGCCGCGTGCTGCTCGGCGATGCCGACGTCCCACACCCGGTCCGGGAACCGCGCGGCGAAGGCACCGAGACCGACCGGGTGCAGCATGGCGGCGGTGATCGCCACCACGTCGTCCCGTTCCTCGCCGATCCGCACGATCTCCTCGCCGAACACCGAGGTCCAGGAGGGGCCGCCCGACGGGGAGAGCGGTGCGCAGGTCAGCGGGTCCATCACGCCGACGGTGTGGAAGTGGTCCTCCTCGTGGGCGAGGGCGGGCTCGTAGCCGCGGCCCTTCTCCGTGAGGCAGTGCACGAGCACCGGCCCGTGGAAGCGTTTCGCGCGCCGCAGCGCCGACTCCACGGCGCCGGTGTCGTGCCCGTCGATCGGCCCCACGTACTTCAGTCCCAGGTCCTCGAAGAGGCCCTGCGGGGCGAAGGCGTCCTTGAAGCCCTTCTTCGCGCCGTGCAGGGCCTCATAAAGGGTGGTGCCGACCAGGGGCATGCCCTGGAGTACGTCCTTGCCCCAGGCGAGGACCCGCTCGTAGCCGTCGGTGGTGCGCAGCGTGGCGAGGTGGTTGGCGAGGCCGCCGATGGTGGGGGCGTAGGAGCGTTCGTTGTCGTTGACGACGATGATCAGCGGCCGGTCCTTGGCGGCGGCGATGTTGTTGAGCGCCTCCCAGGCCATGCCGCCGGTGAGGGCCCCGTCGCCGATGACCGCGACGACATGGCCCTTCTCGCCCTGCACCTGGCGGGCCTTGGCGAGTCCGTCGGCCCAGCCGAGCGCGGTGGAGGCGTGGCTGTTCTCGATGACGTCGTGCTCGGACTCCTCACGGGAGGGGTAGCCGGACAGGCCGCCCTTGCCGCGCAGTTTGGAGAAGTCCTGGCGGCCGGTGAGCAGTTTGTGGACGTAGCTCTGGTGGCCGGTGTCCCAGAGGATGCGGTCGGCGGGTGACTCGAAGACCCGGTGCAGGGCGATGGTCAGTTCCACCACGCCCAGGTTGGGTCCCAGGTGCCCGCCGGTCCTCGCGACCGCGTGCACCAGGAACTCCCGGATCTCTTCGGCCAGTTCCCCCAGTTCCGCCTCGGACAGCGCCTTCAGGTCGCGTGGTCCCCGGATGGTCTCCAGTATCGTCACGCTCGGGCCCCCTTCGGATTCCGTGCTGTTCAGCTCACGGTGACGGCCGGCTCCCCCGACCCCACGCCGTCCTGCTCCATCTGTTCGGCGATCTTCATCGCCTCTTCGATCAGCGTCTCGACGATCCTGGATTCCGGGACGGTCTTGATGACCTCGCCCTTGACGAAGATCTGCCCCTTGCCGTTGCCGGAGGCGACCCCCAGATCGGCCTCCCGCGCCTCGCCGGGCCCGTTGACCACACACCCCATGACGGCGACCCGCAGCGGCACCTCCATGCCGTCGAGCCCGGCCGTGACCTCCTCGGCGAGCTTGTAGACGTCGACCTGGGCGCGACCGCAGGACGGGCACGACACGATCTCCAGCCGGCGCTCCTTGAGCCCGAGGGACTGCAGGATCTGGAGGCCGACCTTGACCTCCTCGGCCGGCGGCGCGGACAGCGACACGCGGATCGTGTCGCCGATGCCCCGGGACAGCAGCGCCCCGAACGCCACCGCCGACTTGATCGTGCCCTGGAAGGCCGGGCCTGCCTCCGTCACGCCCAGGTGCAACGGGTAGTCGCACTGCTCGGCCAGCTGCCGGTACGCCTCGATCATGACGACCGGATCGTTGTGCTTGACGGAGATCTTGATGTCCCGGAAGCCGTGCTCCTCGAACAGGGACGCCTCCCACAGCGCGCTCTCCACGAGCGCCTCCGGGGTGGCCCTGCCGTACTTCTGGAGCAGGCGCCGGTCCAGCGACCCGGCGTTGACGCCGATGCGGATCGGCGTGCCGTGGTCCTTCGCCGCCTGGGCGATCTCCTTGACCCGGTCGTCGAACTGCTTGATGTTGCCCGGGTTGACGCGGACCGCCGCGCAGCCCGCCTCGATGGCCGCGAACACGTACTTCGGCTGGAAGTGGATGTCCGCGATCACCGGGATCTGCGACTTGCGGGCGATGGTCGCCAGCGCGTCCGCGTCGTCCTGCGTGGGGCAGGCGACCCGGACGATCTGGCAGCCGGACGCGGTCAGCTCCGCGATCTGCTGCAACGTGGAACCGACGTCCGAGGTGCGGGTCGTCGTCATCGACTGCACCGACACCGGGGCCCCGCCCCCCACCGCCACCGGACCGACCTGGATCCGGCGCGAGACGCGCCGCTCGGCGACCGGCCGGGGCGGCACCTCGGGGACGCCCAGCGGAACAGCGGTCATGACATCACTCCCGGTTCCCGGAGACCGTCTCGCGCATGGCGCGCAGCGACTCCTTCAGCGATCCCATGGTGGCGAGGACGGCGGTGGGCTCGTAGCCGCAGTGCGCCATGCAGTTGGCGCAGCGCGGGTCCTTGCCGCGGCCGTACTTGTCCCAGTCGGTGTCCTCGACCAGCTCCCGGTACGTCGGCACGTACCCGTCGCTCATCAGGTAGCAGGGGCGCTGCCAGCCGAAGAGCGAGTAGTTCGGGATCGCCCACGCGGTGCACGGGAAGTCGACCTTGCCCTCCAGGAAGTCCAGGAAGAGCGGCGAGTGGTTGAGCCGCCAGCGCCGCCGGTTGCCGCCGGCGAAGGCCTTCTTGAACAGCTCGCGGGTCTGCTCCACGCCGAGGAAGTGCTCCTGGTCGGGGGCCTTCTCGTAGGCGTAGGCGGGCGAGATCATCATCTCGTCGACCTGGAGGTCGTCGTTGAGGAAGTTCAGCACCTCGATGATCGTCTGCGGGGTGTCGGTGTTGAAGAAGGTCGAGTTGGTGGTGACCCGGAAGCCGCGCCGCTTGGCCTCCTTGATCGCCTCCACGGCCTCGTCGAACACGCCCTCCTTGGCGACGGACTCGTCGTGCCGCTCGCGCAGGCCGTCGATGTGCACCGCGAAGGCGAAGTAGGGCGACGGCGTGAACTTGTCCATCTTCTTGCGCAGCAGCATCGCGTTGGTGCAGAGGAAGACGTACTTGCGCTTGGCCACGAGCTGGCGGACGATCTCGTCGATCTGCGGGTGCATCAGCGGTTCGCCGCCGGCGATGGACACCATCGGGGCGCCGGACTCCATGACCGCCCCCACGGCCTGGGCGACCGGCATCCGCTGCTTGAGCACTCCGGCCGGATGCTGGATCTTGCCGCAGCCCTCGCACTTGAGGTTGCAGGCGAACAGCGGCTCCAGCTCGACGATCAGCGGGAACTTGTCCCGTCGGCGGATCTTCTGTTCAGCCAAGTATGTAGCGACCTTGATGGACTGTCGGAGCGGCATGGCCATCTGGCTCACCTCCTGGGGAGCAGCAAGGAACGGTGCCATTCGAAGAAAGCAGGAAGGACGGAACGAAGAACACGGAAAGCTGATATTCCACCGCGTACCGTGCCGATCCGGACGAGTTCATGTTCAGGAGCGTCCACGACCACCCGGACGGCCGCAACCGGGCGCTCGCCCGCGCGCACGGCGCTCAGGAGCGTGACGGCGGACTCCATGTCGACGGCGATCGCGCCGGTCGCGCGCAGCGCGGCCCGTTCGGGGCCGCGAACGACATGGTCGGAGCCGGTCAGCGGGCCGGTGTGCACCGTGCGCCCGGGGAGCGCACGGGCCAGTTCCTTGACCAGCAGCTCGGTTCCCACGCAGGGGGTCGTGCCGCGCGGATCGCGGGTCTCCTCGGCGACCACCAGATCGCCGGGGTGCATGCCCGGCGCGAGTCCCGCGCAGAAGCCGGTGGCCAGGACGGCGGCGTCGTGCAGGGCCGGGTCGGCCAGCACGCGGGTGACGGCCCGCTCGGCGGCCGCCGGCCCCATGCCCGTCCGCAGCACCGTGACCGGCCCGCCGGCCCCGCCCCGGCCGCCCGCGCGCAGCGCGAACTGCTCGATGCCGAGCGCGCAGGCGATCAGCAGCGGGACCGGAGCGGGCTGGGCGCTCATCAGCTCCCCTCGGCCTCGGCGACAGGCGTGCCGGCGCCGCCCCCGCGGTGTTCGCCGGCCTCGGCGAGCGTCGTGCCGGCGCCGCCCCCGCGGTGTTCGCCGGCCTCGGCGAGCGTCGTGCCGGCGCCGCCCCCGCGGTGTTCGCCGGCCTCGGTGAGCGGCCTGCCGGCCCCGCCACCGCGGTGTTCCCCGGTCCGGCCGCTCCCCCGGAGCCTCTCGGCGAAGGGCTCCCCGTGCAGGTAGCGGCCGAGCGCGGTGAGCGGGAAGACCTGCCGGTAGAGGTGGTAGTTGATCGAGAAGTCCCACGGGAAGCCCGTCCCCGTGAAGTACGGCTCGTCCCAGGAGCCGTCCTCGCGCTGCGTGGCGGCGAGCCACTCGACGCCGCGTGCGACCGCCTTGGAGTCGCGCTCCCCCGCCGCCAGCAGGGCCATCAGCGCCCACGCCGTCTGCGAGGCGGTCGAGGCGCCCTTGCCGCTCCACTCCCGGGCGTACTTGTAGGAGCGCAGGTCCTCGCCCCAGCCGCCGTCGTCGTTCTGGACCGACTCCAGCCAGGCGACCGCCCGCCGGATCGCCGGGTGCGTGCCGGGGAGGCCGGCGGCGGCCAGAGCGGGCACGACGGACCCGGTGCCGTAGACGTAGTTGACGCCCCAGCGCCCGAACCACGAGCCGTCCGGTTCCTGCTCGGCGAGCAGCCACTCGATGCCGCGCCGGGTGCGCGGGTCGTGGGCGAGGCCCTCGACCGCGAGCATCTCGACGACGTGCGCGGTGACGTCGGCGGAGGGCGGGTCGATGACCTCCCCGAAGTCGCAGAACGGCAGCCGGTTCGGGAAGGGACTGGTGTTGTCGACGTCGAACGCGGCCCAGGCGCCGTTCCTCGACTGCATGCCGAGTGTCCAGCGCGTGCCGCGTGCGGCGGCCCTCTCCAGCCGCTCCGGGTCGGGGTGGGCGATCCGGCGCAGCGCGAGGATCACCTCGGCGGTGTCGTCGATGTCGGGGTAGTTGTCGTTGTGGAACTCGAACGCCCAGCCCCCGGGCGGCAGTTGGGGCCGCTGCACGGACCAGTCGCCGGGCCGGACGATCTCCTCGCCCAGCATCCAGTCGGCCGCCTTCACCAACTGCGGGTGATCGGCGGGCAGTCCGGCGTCGACGAGGGCGATCGCGGCCAGGCAGGTGTCCCACACGGGAGACTGGCAGGCCTCGATCATCCGGGCCCCGTCCTCGCGCCACACGGCGAACCGGTCCAGGGACGCCAGCCCCTCGCGCATCACGGGGTGCTCGAGGTCGTAGCCGAGCAGGTGCAGGGCGATGATCGAGTACACGGCCGGGGGCTGGATGCCACCCCAGCAGCCGTCGTTCTCCTGCCGCTCGATGATCCAGCGGGCGGCGCTGTTCATGGCGGCCCTGCGCAGCCGGCGCGGGGCGACCTTCCGCAGGGCGTGCAGGCCCTTGTCCATCCGCTGGAACGCGCCGTCCCAACTGAACGGCGGAGCGAGCGGCTTGGGCGGGTTGGGGTGGGCCGGGTCGGTGTGCAGCTCGTCGAGCGGGAAGGGTGCCGGACGCACCGGCCGCTTCGCGGAGACGATCGTCAGCGGGACGATGGTCTGCCGCGCCCAGCAGCCGAAGTCGTAGATGTTGAGCGGCACCCACTTCGGGAAGAAGACGAGCTCCGGGGGGAGTTCGGGCAGGTCCTCCCACTTCCACCAGCCGAACAGGGCCAGCCAGATCCGGGTGAAGACCCGGGCCGCGGCGATGCCGCCCTGCGCGCGGATCCACGCGGAGGCCTTCGCCATGTGCGGGGCGTCGGGGGCGTCACCGGCCAGGCGGAGGGCGACGTACGCCTCGACGGTGGCGGACAGGTCGCCCGGTCCGCCGTAGAAGGTGGCCCAGGTGCCGTCCTCGCCCTGCTCGCCGCGGATGAAGAGGGCGGCGGCCCGCGTGGTTCCCTCGTCGCGGATGCCGAGGAACTGGCGGAGCAGCAGGTCCTCGGCGTCCATCGTGACGTTGGTCTCGAGGTCGCCCTTCCACCAGCCCTCGGCGTCCTGGAGGGAGAGCAGGAAGTCGGTGGCACGCCGGGCGGCGCGTGCGGCGGCTTCCGGTACCCCGGCCGCCCCGGGGGTGTGCGTGTCGGTGTCGCTGGCCGCGGCGGCTCGGGGTGGCAGGGCCCCGGTGCTTCCGTCGGTCGTCGCTGTCATGGCTTCCCCTTCGTGCAGTGGTGCAAGGTGTGCATCTGCTGTGGGTCCGCCGTCGGCCGGTGCTGCGTGAGGGCTCACGGCACCGGCCGGCGACTACGCGAGAGCTATTCGGCCGATGGTGATCATCTCTTCCGTACGACGACGAAGTCCGCGAGCGCCGTGAACTGCTCCCGCACCCGGTCGGGCATGTCGACGGCGTCGAGGGCCTCGATGGCGATGGTGTGCTGACGGCGGGCCTCGTCGGCGGTCCACTCCCGGCCGCCGGCCTCCTCGATGAGGGCGGCGCGGGCCGCGAACTCCTCCTCGGAGAAGTTCTCGAAGTCGTGGGCCTTGGCGTCGGCGGCGAGGATCTCGCCGAGCCGCTCCGAGGCGGAGCCGCCCGCCGCGAGCGCGGCCACGACCGGCAGGGACTTCTTGCGCTGGCGCAGGTCGCTCCAGGTCTGCTTGCCGGTGGAGACCGGGTCGCCCCAGATGCCGAGCAGGTCGTCGACGGCCTGGAAGGCGAGGCCGAGGTGGTAGCCGTACTTCTCGAGGGTGTCGGCGGTGTGGTCGTCCGCGCCGCCGAGGACCGCGCCGATGGAGCTGGCGCAGGCGAGCAGGGCGCCGGTCTTGTTGCCCTCCATCTCCAGGCACTCCTCGACGCTGACGCGGTCGCGGTGCTCGTAGGAGATGTCCTGGGCCTGACCGTCGATCAGGGCGCGGCTGGCGGTGGTCAGACGGCGGGTGGCGCGCCCGGCCTCGACGGTGCCGAGTTCCAGGAGCACCTCGTTGGCCAGGGCGAACAGGGCATCGCCGACCAGGATGGCCTGGGCGGGGCCGTGCACCTTCCACACCGTGTCGCGGTGGCGGCGCTGCTCGTCGCCGTCCATGAGGTCGTCGTGGAGGAGGGAGAAGTTGTGGACGAGTTCCACGGCGACGGCGCCGGGGACCCCCGTCTCGGGGGCGGCCGACATGACCTCGGCGGAGAGCACCGCGAGCGCGGGGCGCACGGCCTTGCCGCCGTCCCCCTCCGCGGGCCTGCCCTGGGCGTCGATCCAGCCGAAGTGGTAGGCGGCAACAGTGTCCATGGGAGGTGCCAGGCGGTCGACGGCCGCCCGCAGTACCGGAGTGGCCAGGGTCCGGCCGCGCTCGAGCAGCGCGGTCACGTCCACCGCCTCGGCAGTCCTCGAGGCCGGGGGCACAGTGGGCACAGTCTCTCCTCTTGTTGCGGTACCGGGGGTGCGGGGGCCGCCTGCCGCTCCGGCCTGGGCCGGCATCATGCCGCCTCCTCGAACTCGAAGAGGGCGTGCGGACGGGGCCGGCCCAGGGCGCCCAGCACGGCGTCCGCCGCGCTCACACCACTGCGGACCGCACTCTCCATGGTCGCGGGCCACCCGGTGGCGGTCCACGCTCCGGCCAGACAGAGGCCGGATGCCTTGGTGCGGGCGCCGGGCCTGAGGCTTCCGACGCCGGGGGCGGGAGCGAACGTCGCGGTGCGCTCCCGGGTGACGAAGAAGTCCCGTACGGCGGCGCCGCGGGCCAGGGGCAGCAGCCGTTCCAGCTCGGGCAGGTACCGCTCGCGCAGTACGGCCACGGGCTCGTCGATCTCGTCCTGGGCGGCGGACTGGGACACCGCGAGGTACTGCCCCTCGCGCAGGCCGGACGCCTCGGTGCGGTCGAAGACCCACTGCACGGGGCTGCCGAGAGCGGTGAAGAACGGCCGGCCGAGGACCTTGCGGTCGTAGACGACATGGACGTTGAGGATGGGCGCGGTGCCGATCTCCAGCAGCCGCTCGGGTGCGTCGAGGGCGCCCGCGGGCAGCAGATCGTGCGCCTCGCGCTGCGGTACGGCGAGGACCACCGCGTCGGCCTCCAGCGTCTCGCCGGGCACCTGGACGGTCCACTGCCCGTCCCCGGTCCGCGAGACGGAGGTGACGCGGGTGCGCAGTTCGGTGCGGACCCCGGCGGAGTCGAGCGCCTTGCGGGCCAGCCGGTCGTGCAGGTCGCCCAGCGGGACACTCGCCCAGCCGATGTCGGCCGCACCCGGGTCGGACAGCAGACCGGTCTTGAACACCATCGCGGCGAGGGCCAGGGAGGCGTCGGAGGCGACCGCGTTGAGGGTGGCGACCCCGACCAGGTCCCACAGGGCCTCCACGGCACGCGCCGACTGGCCGTGCGCGGCGAGCCAGCTGCCGAAGTCCTGGGCGTCCAGCGCCGGGTCGGTCAGGTCGAGTCCCTTGAGCGCGAGCGCGGCCCGGCCCACCCTGGCGCGGTCGGCGAGCGACAGGTGCGGATAGGAGGCCAGGCTGCGACCCAGGTGCAGCGGCACGGGCAGGGCGTCCCTGCGCAGCCGGCCGAGGCGACGGCCCTCCGGCCGGGCGAGGTCCAGGACGGGGACGTCGAGCCGGTTCTGCAGCGGGGCGAGCGCCGCGCCCTCGATGCGGTCGAGGAACCAGCGGTAGGCGGTGCAGCAGCGCAGGTAGACGTGCTGGCCGTTGTCGACGGTGAGGTCGCCGCGGCGGAAGGAGAAGGCGAGTCCGCCGAGTCGCGGCCTGCCCTCCAGCAGGGTGACGCGCACACCGGCGTCGGCGAGCGCAAGCGCCGTGGTGACACCGGCGAGCCCGCCGCCCACCACGACGGCGTGCCGCGTCTGAGCCGCCGGTCCCCCGGGTCGTGTGCCGTGGGTCATCGCGCGCCCTCCCCCATGGCCGTGGCGTGCCGCTCGAACGGTGCACGACCGGCCGTCTCCGTCAGGGACGCGGCCCCGGGCCGGAGGGTTGCGCGCCGCTTTCCGCCGGTGACGCCTTCGGCCCGCCTCACGCACGCTGCCGTCTGCCTCATGCACGCTGCCGTCTGCCTCACGCCCACGGTCGTCCGCCTCACGCACGCCCGGGTCGCGCGCCGCTGTCCGCCGGTGACGCCTTCGGTCCGCCTCGCGCCCACCGTCGTCCGCCTCACGCACGCTGCCGTCCGCCTCACGCACGCCTCCTGACGGTCCGCCGGGTGACGTGCCGGGCGTCCAGGCCGGACAGGCCGCGCACCGCCACGTAGGCCTTCTCCCGCCCGGGCAGCGAGACGCGGCCGCGCAGCACGGCCTCCGGGTCGCGCTCGATGCGGTCGAGCAGGCGGCGGTAGATGCCCGCCATGGCGGCGACGCAGGCACCGCTGCGCCGGTCGAGCATGGGGAGCAGCCGGTAGCCCTCGGCGAACAGGGCGCGGGCCCGTCGCACTTCGAAGTGCACGAGGCCCGCGAAGTCGGCGCCCTCCGGCGGCCGTGGCCCGCTGAAACCGGCCGAGCAGCCGAACTTGGCGAGGTCGTCGGCGGGCAGGTAGGTCCGCCCGCCCACGGCGTCCTCGCGGACGTCTCTGAGGATGTTGGTGAGCTGGAGCGCGAGCCCGAGCGTGTCGGCGTACTCCGGCGCGCGGTCCACTCCGCGCGCCCCCGGTTCGGTGCCGAAGACGCCGAGCGAGAGCCGCCCGATCGCGCCCGCGACACAGCGGCAGTAGACCTTCAGGTCGTCCCAGGTCTCGTACGTCTCGCCGCGTACGTCCATGAGGACGCCGTCGATGAGCTCGTCCAGGCCGCCCAGCGGGATCGGGAAGGCCCCGGCGGCGTGCGCGAGGGCGACGGCGACGGGGTCGGTGTCGTCCTCGGCGACCCGGTCCTCGCGGATCCGGGTGAGCAGCGCCCGGGTGTCCTCCAGCCGGGCCACCTTGACGTCGTCGTCGAGTGCGCCGTCACCGATGTCGTCGACCCGCCGCGAGAACGCGTACAGCGCGGACATCGCGCGGCGCTGGGGCGTCGGCAGCAGCCGGATGCCGTAGGCGAAGTTCCGCGCCTGGCGTCCGGTGACGGCCTCGCAGTAGCTGTAGGCGGCGAGTACCGGTGCGGACGTGTGTGGTTCCGACTCCACGGCCCGGATCACCCCTCTCCTCGCAGAGTCACGCCCACCTCACGCAGCAACCGGACCTTGCCGGGCCTGGGCGGGCCGGGAAGTACGTCGTATCCGGCGGCGGCGATCGCGTGGACCGCCGCCCTTCCCCCCGCCACGAACCCCGCGAGCAGCAGCTTCAGCCTGCCGTGGACGCTACCCACCAGGGGGGCGCCTTCATTCAGCAGATCCCGGGCCCTTTGCGCTTCGTACGCGATCAGCGCACGCACCGGCGCTCCGGCGGATTCCGTGGCGAGGTCCGCTTCCCGGACGTGGAAACGCTTCATGTCCGTGGCCGGCAGGTACACACGGTCGCGGGCGAGGTCCTCGGCGACGTCCTGGAGGTGCTCGACGATCTGGAGGGCCGTGCAGATCATGTCGGAGCGGCGGACCCGCTCGGGCGTCGAGGTGCCCGTCACCGCGAGCACGAGACGGCCCACGGGGTTGGCGGACAGCTCGCAGTAGGCGAGCAGGTCGTCGTAGGTCTCGTAGCGGCTCACCAGCTGGTCCTGGCGGTTCGCGGCGATCAGGCCGAGGAAGGGCTCGGGGGTCAGCGAGCAGCGGCGTACGGTCGGCTGGAGGCGGCGCAGCAGGGGGTGCCGCGGGGTCGAGTCGAACACCCTGCGCAGGTCTTCCTCGAAGGCGTCGAGCAGCACCAGCCGGTCCTCGGCCTCCTGCGGACGGACGCCGAGCAGGCGGGCGTCGGCGCCGCCGGGGGCGAGGTCGCCGTCGCCGATGTCGTCGACCAGGCGGGCGAAGCCGTAGACGGCCATGAGGTCGGTGCGCCAGGCCCGGGGCAGGAAGAAGGGGGCCACCGGGAAGTTCTCACCGGCGGCCTTGTCGAGCGTGCCGCGCTCCGGATCGAGGGGGCGCGCCGTGCCGGTTCCCGTCACCGCCGACTGCCCGGGGCGGGGACGGCACGTGCTGCGTGGAGCTGGGGAGTTTCCGTAGCCATCGCCGTCACATCTCCCGTTCTACACTGCCGACCCAATACACACTATTTCGGACACGCCGCCCGGCCGTCCGCACGGTGGTCCGACGGGCGGTGTCGCGCATTATCGCCCTGATTGCCGTGTTTCGGGACCGGTACAGCTTACGTTGTACAACGCGACACGGTTCGCCAGGGTGTCCCGCGCATCACGAGAACACACCGATTGGCCCCAAGATTCCTGAGATGGGCCGGAGTTGACGTTTCCTTTGCAGACGCCGGGCCCCGCCGGAGCAGTTCCGTCGGGGCCCTGGCCGAATCCGGACTACTTGCCCGTGAACTTCTCGTACTCCTTGAGCACCTCGTCGGTGGGGCCGTCCATGCGCAGCTCACCGCGCTCCAGCCACAGGACGCGGTTGCAGGTGTCGCGGATGGACTTGTTGTTGTGGCTGACCAGAAACACCGTGCCGGCTTCCTTGCGCAGCTCCCGGATGCGGTCCTCGGAGCGCTTCTGGAACTTGCGGTCGCCGGTCGCCAGGGCCTCGTCGATCATCAGGACGTCATGGTCCTTGGCCGCCGCGATGGAGAAGCGGAGCCGGGCCGCCATGCCGGAGGAGTAGGTGCGCATGGGCAGCGTGATGAAGTCGCCCTTCTCGTTGATGCCGGAGAAGTCGACGATGTCCTGGTAGCGCTCCTTGATCTCCTCGCGGGACATGCCCATGGCGAGGCCGCCCAATATGACGTTGCGTTCGCCGGTGAGGTCGTTCATCAGGGCCGCGTTGACGCCGAGCAGCGAGGGCTGGCCGTCGGTGTAGACCTTGCCCTGCTCGGCGGGGAGCAGCCCGGCGATGGCCCGCAGCAGGGTCGACTTGCCGGAGCCGTTGGAGCCGATCAGGCCGATGGCCTCGCCGCGGTACGCCACGAAGGAGACGCCCCGTACGGCGTGCACCTTGCGCACGCCCCGCTCCTCGCCGCGCTTGAGGATGCGGCTGAGGGCGGCGGTGGCACTGCCCTTGCCGGTCTTTGCGCCGTTGACGCGGTAGACGATGTGCAGGTCGTCCGCGACGACGGTGGGGATGCGTGCGTCCTGCTGCTGCTCAGCCACGGCCGTACCTCTCCTCCGCCTTCCAGAAGTACACGAAGCCGCCCACGGCGAAGAGCACGGCCCAGGCGCCCGCGGCCGCCCAGACGTGGTCGGGCAGGTACTTCGCGCCGTAGTCGTCGATCAGGGCGAAGCGCATCAGGTCCATGTAGATCGCGGCCGGGTTCCACTGCAGGAGGTTCGCGATCCAGGCCGGCTTGTCCTCCAGGAAGATCGGGATGGAGAACATCACTCCCGACGCGTACATCCAGGTCCGCATCACGAACGGCATCAGCTGCGCGAGGTCGGGGGTCTTGGCGCCCGCCCGGGCCATGATCAGCGCGAGGCCGGTGTTGAAGCAGAACTGCAGCACCAGCACCGGCACGATCAGCAGCCAGGACAGATCCGGGTAGTGGCCGAAGCCGATGGTGACGGCGAACAGCACGATCATCGAGAACAGCAGCTGCTGGAGCTGCTGGAGCGCGAAGGAGATCGGCAGGGAGGCGCGCGGGAAGTGCAGGGCGCGGACCAGGCCGAGGTTGCCGGAGATCGCGCGCACGCCCGCCATGACCGAGCTCTGCGTGAAGGTGAACACGAACACGCCCGTGACGAGGAACGGGATGTACACCTCGCGGGGCAGACCCCGGTCGGCCTCCAGGAGCAGGCCGAAGATGAAGAAGTACACGGCCGCGTTCAGCAGCGGCGTCGCCACCTGCCACAGCTGGCCCAGCTTGGCCTGGCTGTACTGCGCGGTCAGCTTCGCCCGGGAGAAGGCGAGGATGAAGTGCCGCCGGTCCCAGAGCTGACGGACGTACTCGGCGAGGGACGGACGGGCGCCGCTCACGGTCAGCCCGTGCTTGGCGGCGAGTTCCCTCGCCGTGAGGCCCTCGTCGGGCGCCGCGGGCGGGGTCACCGCGACCGTGGCGTCGTGCGTTGTCTCACTCACTAGTGGAAACTTTCGTCTTCGAGATGCTCGGCCTGTGCCGGTCCGGCAGGAGCCGGGGCCGGGGTACGCCCCGGGGGTTCCCGGGTGTTCCCGGATACGAGCTTGTCAGATGACGGGGGGCCGGCCCAGCCGGGTCAGCCGCCACACCGTACGCCACTTCATGGGCCTGCGGGGGCCGCACGAGGTGGTCCAGCCCTCGCGGAATCCGCCGAACCAGGCCCGCAGCGCACTGCGGGAGGGACGGCGCACCAGAGTGAGCAGCAGCCATACGCCGAGATAGACCGGGACGAGCGGCGCGGGGAGGTTGCGGCGGGCCAGCCAGACGCGGTTGCGGGCGACCATGCGGTGGTAGACCGCGTGCCGCGAGGGAGCGGTCGTCGGGTGGTAGAGCACCATGTCGGACCGGTAGTCGATCATCCAGCCCGCGTCGAGGGCCCGCCAGGCCAGGTCGGTTTCCTCGTGGGCGTAGAAGAACTCGTCCGGGAGTCCGCCGACGTCGGCGAAGACGCGGGTGCGGACGGCGTTGGCGCCGCCGAGGAAGGTGGTGACGCGCGAGGAGCGCATCGGGTCGGCGGCGCGCAGCCGGGGGACGTGGCGGCGCTGGGTGACGCCGGTCTCGGGGTCGGCTATGCGGAAACTCACGATGCCGAGCTTCGGGTCCGCCTCGAACGCCTTCCGGCACAGCTCGGCGGTGTCGTGGCCCGCGAGCAGGCCGTCGTCGTCGAGGAAGAGCAGGATGTCGACGTCCCGGCCGGAGGGGCCGAAGGCCTCGATGCCGACGTTGCGGCCGCCGGGGATGCCGAGGTTCTCGGACAGTTCGATGGTGCGGACGCCCTCGGGGACGTCCGGGACGGGCGAGCCGTTGCCGACGACGACCACCTCGACCGGGTCGCCGTCCTGCTTGGCGACGGAGTCGAGCAGGGCGCGCAGCTCCTCGGGCCGGTTGCCCATGGTGATGATGACGGCGCCGACCTTCATGCCGCTCACTTCAGCCTGCTGGAGGCGAGGATGGACACGAGGTGCAGCAGGGTCTGCACGAGCGCGATCCCGGCCAGCACCGCCACGCCGAGCCGGGAGAAGAACAGGTCGCCGCGGGCCTGGTCGGCGATCGCCAGGACCAGGATCAGCAGGGACGCCTCGATGCCGAGGATGAGGCGGTGGAACTTCAGGGCGGCGGCGGCCTTGCGGGCCAGCGCCATGCCGGAGGAGCGCATCTCGGCGGCGGTCTCCTGGACCGGCGGCTTGCCGGCCTGGTGCCGGGCGACGCCGACGAGGTCGGTCTCCGCCTTGATCAGGATGGCGCCGAGGGCGGCCAGCGTGCCGAGGAAGGCCCACAGCCAGTCGATGCGGCCGCTGCCCCACAGGTCGGCGGCGCGCAGGCCGAAGCCGGTGAGCACGGCGGCGTCGGTCAGGTAGGCGCCGACGCGGTCCAGGTAGACGCCGTTGAGCGAGTACTGCTTCTTCCAGCGCGCTATCTCGCCGTCGACGCAGTCCAGCAGCAGGTACATCTGGACGCACACCACGCCGAGGACGGCGCCCGCGATCCCCGGCACGAGCAGTGCCGGGGCCGCGAGCACACCGAAGACGGTCATCAGGTACGTGAGCTGGTTGGGCGTGACCCTGGTGTTCACCAGGTAGCGGTCGACCCGCAGGGACACCTCACGCATGTAGAGGCGTCCCATCCAGTGCTCACCGCTGCGCCGGTCCTTCACCCCGGCGGGGTGAACGACGGGGCGTAGTTCAGCTACCGATGGCCTTGACATAGTCGGTGTAGGTGTCCTTGATCTGTTCGGGGTTCAGGTCGAGGTGTTCGAGGATGGTGTAGCGGCCGGGCCGGGTCTCCGGGGCGAACTCGACGGCCTTGACGAACTCGTCCGTCGTGAAGCCGATCTCGTCCGGCAGCACGGGCAGGCCGTGCCGGCGCAGGACCTCCGCCATGTACGCCGACTCCTCGTGCGCCCCGCGCAGCCACATCGCGAAGGCCGCGCCGAGACCGCACTGCTCGCCGTGGGAGGCGGCGCGCTTGGGGAACAGCAGGTCGAAGGCGTGGTTGATCTCGTGGCACGACCCGGAGGCCGGCCGCGAGTCGCCCGAGATCGACATCGCGATGCCGGTGAGGACGAGCGCCTCGGCCAGTACCTGGAGGAAGTCGTTGTCGCCGATTCCGCCCGGGTGCCGGAGCACCGCCTCGCCCGCCTGGCGGGCCATGGCGGCGGCGAGCCCGTCGATCTTCTCGTCCTTGACGCGGTTGGCCAGTTCCCAGTCCGCGACGGCGTTGATGTTGGAGATCGCGTCGCCGATGCCGGCCCGGACGAACCGGGCCGGGGCGTCACGGATGACGTCCAGGTCGATGACGACGGCGATCGGGTTCGGCACACCGTAGGAGCCGCGGCCCGCGTCGTTGTCGAGGGTGGCGACCGGCGAGCACAGGCCGTCGTGCGCGAGGTTCGTGGGCACGGCGACCAGGGGCAGGCCGACGCGTGCCGCGGCGAACTTCGCGCAGTCGATGATCTTCCCGCCGCCGAGACCGACGACCGCGTCGAAGTGGCCGGCCTTTATCTCGCCGGCCAGCCGGACCGCGTCGTCGAGGGTGCCGCCGCCGACCTCGTACCAGGTGGCACCGGGCATGCTCGGCGCGATGCGCTCGCGCAGGCGGGCGCCGGAGCCGCCGCTGACGGCGACGGCGAGGCGGCCGGAGTGCGAGATGCGCTCGTCGGCGAGGACGCACGCCAGGTCGTCGAGGGCACCCGGGCGGATGTCGACGACGAGCGGCGAGGGGATGAGCCGGGTCAGTACTGGCACGCGATCTCCCGTCCGCGGGCGAGGTCGTCGTGGTTGTCGATCTCCACCCACTTGACGTCGCCGATCGGGGCCACGTCGATGCGGAAGCCGCGGTTGACCAGCTCCTGGTAACCGTGCTCGTAGAACTGCTGCGGGTCGGTCTCCCACACGGCCTTGAGGGCGTCGGCCAGCTCGGGGGCGGCGTCGCCCTCGATGAGGGTGACGCCGATGTACTCGCCGGTGGCCTCGGCGGGGTCCATCAGCTTGGTGATCTTCGTCATGCCCTTGGCGGGGTCGACGACGACCTTCATCTCCTCGTCGGCCAGGTGCTTGACCGTGTCCAGGGCGAGGATGATCTTCTTGCCGTCACCGCGGGCGGCCAGCAGCGTCTTCTCGACGGAGACCGGGTGGACGGTGTCGCCGTTGGCGAGGATCACGCCGTCCTTGAGAGCGTCCCGCCCGCACCACAGGGAGTAGGCGTTGTTCCACTCCTCGGCCTTGTCGTTGTCGATGAGGGTGAGCTTGAGGCCGTACTTCTGCTCCAGGGCCTCCTTGCGCGCGTACACGGCCTCCTTGCGGTAGCCGACGATGATCGCGACCTCGGTGAGACCGATCTCGGCGAAGTTGCCGAGGGTCAGGTCGAGGACCGTGGGTTCGCCGTCTATGCCCGCGGGGCCGACCGGCACCAGCGCCTTGGGGAGGCTGTCGGTGTAGGGGCGCAGACGCCGGCCGGCGCCGGCCGCGAGCACGAGGCCGATCATGCGGTTTCTCCTTCATCGTGTACGGCGGATGCGCCGCCCCGGTGGGCGGCCACCCAGAAGCGGATGCTCTCGACGAGCACCACCAGGGCCACGGCCACGGCGAGAACCGTGAGCGCGACCGGGAACTGCGAGGCGGTGAGCAGCGCGGCGAGGACGGTGACGAGCAGCGTCCGCCCTTCCTGCCCTCCGATGGAGCGCACCAGCCAGGCCGGGGGCGCTCCCGCGTCGCCGCGGATGCGGTAGACGGTGTCGTAGTGATGGTAGGCGACCGCGGCCACCAGCCCGAATGCCGCGGGAAGGGCCCCGCCCACGTCCGCCTTGGCCGCCAGGACCAGGACGGTGCCGTACTCGGCGGCGCGCAGGAACGGGGGGACGAGCCAGTCGAGGGCGCCCTTGAGGGGGCGGGCGACGGCGAGGCCGGAGGTCAGGGCGTAGGCGAGGGCCGCGACGAGGGGCCAGGGTCCGCCGAAGTCCGTCAGCGCCGCGGTGAGGACGACGGCAAGGCCACCGAGCAGGGCGATGACGGGGGCGGTGAAGCCGGGCAGCCCGCGGGCGGGCTTCTTGAGCGCCTCCGCGAACCCCTGGGCGAGCGGGCCGCTGTCGGCGAGGTCGGCCAGGGCGGCGGCCGCCCGGTCGGTGCGCCGGGCCTTGCGGGTCAGGGAGCGCAGCACCCGGCCGGCGGTGGTGTACGTCGCGGCGAAGGCGCAGCCGACGAGCAGCGCGTAGAAGGTGATGCGGGGGGTGGTGACCGCCGTGAGCACGGCGATCATCGCCCAGCGCTCGCCGATGGGCAGGACGATCATGCGGCGCACCCACACCGTCCAGCCGACGCTGTCGAGCTTGTCGGAGAGTGCGGCGGTGGGGCTGGTGTTGGCCGTGGCGTCGTGGTTGGCCTCGTTGAAGGAGAAGTCCACGACGTGCCGGCAGGTCTGCAGGACCATGGCGCCGAGGGCGAGGGCCCATACGTCGTCGCCGCCCCGGGCGGCTCCGAGGGCGAGGCCCGCGTAGTAGGCGTACTCCTTGGCCCGGTCGAAGGTGGCGTCGAGCCAGGCGCCGAGCGTGGAGTACTGCAGGGAGTAGCGGGCGAGCTGGCCGTCGGTGCAGTCCAGCACGAAGGACGCGATCAGCAGGACGCCGGCCGCGACGAAGCCGCCGCGGGTGCCGGTGGCCGCGCAGGCCGCCGCTATGAGGGCGGTGATCAGCGATGCGGTGGTGACCTGGTTCGGGGTCAGGCCGCGGCGGGCGCACCAGCGCGCGATGTAGCGGGAGTACGGGCTGATGCAGTAGGTGGTGAAGAAGCCGTCGCGGGCCTTCACGGCCGACTTCAGGCGTACGGCCTCGTCGTCGACGTCCGCGACCGCCTGCCGTGCCTCGTTGCGGGCCTGGGGGTCGGCGGGGACGGCGGCGACGAGACTGCCCAGCTCGGGGCGGTGCACCGCGGTGCCGTCGGCGTCCAGGGCGGTGAGGATGCGGTCGGCGAGGCTGTCGACGAGGGTGGTGCCGCCGCCGGCACTGTTCTCGCGGGCCATCGCCCGGGTCAGCGCCTGGCGGCCCGCGGGCTGGGCGGTGACGGCGCCGGGGATCGCGGCGAGCGGGAACCGGGGGTCGGTGAGGCCGAGGCGCAGCGCGTGGACGTGCCCCACGAAGCGGGCGTCGACCAGCGCGACCCGCTCGTCGCCCGGCACCTCGGCGAGGAGAGTCTCGGCCTCGGCGGCGTCGCTCGCGGTCCGCAGGTCGAACCCGAGGGACCGCAGGTCGGCCTCGATCGACGATCCGGGGACCGGCTGGCCGGTGAGGATGGCGGTCGACAACCGAATTCACTCCCTGGGTACCGGTGCGTCCGCGCCGGTGACGTACATGGTGGGGGCGCCTTCTCCGGTGGCTCCCGGGCGGCATGTCGGCAGAGGCTATCGGATGCCGGGAGGGCCACGTTCACCGCCCGTTCGGCGGATGGATCGACGTGGTTCGCACGAGCCCTTGCCGCGATCATCATCGTGGATCCGGGGCCCGCCCCACAAACCGCGCGCCCTTAAGCGGACAACGGGGACATTGCGCGGGCGGTGTCCGGGGCCGCATAGGGTGGGCGACCATGACGTGGCTGATCACCGGCGGTGCCGGCTATATCGGAGCACATGTGGCCAAGGCCATGACCGAGGCCGGGGAGAGCGTCCTCGCCCTGGACGACCTGTCGGCCGGGGTGCCCGCGCGGCTCCCCGCCGAGGTTCCGCTCGTGCGCGGCTCCTCGCTGGACGGGGACCTGCTGCGGCGTGTCTTCGCCGAGCACGGCGTGACGGGGGTGGTGCACCTCGCGGCGCGCAAGCAGGTCGCCGAGTCCGTCGCGCAGCCCACGCGGTACTACCGGGAGAACGTCGGTGGTCTGGCGACCCTGCTGGACGCGGTCGCCGGGGCCGGGATCGAGCGTTTCGTGTTCTCCTCGTCGGCCGCCGTGTACGGCGACCCGGGCGTGGACCTCATCACGGAGGACACGCCCTGCGCGCCGGTGAACCCGTACGGCGAGACCAAGCTCGCCGGGGAGTGGCTGGTGCGGGCGGCGGGAGAGGCCCACGGGATCTCCACCGTATGTCTGCGCTATTTCAACGTGGCGGGCGCCGCCGCGCCGGAGCTGGCGGACACCGGCGTCTTCAACATCGTCCCGATGGTCTTCGACCGGCTGACACGGGACGAGGCACCCCGGATCTTCGGCGACGACTACCCGACCCCGGACGGCACCTGCGTCCGTGACTACATTCACGTGGCCGACCTGGCCGAGGCCCATCTGGCGGCGGCCCGGCGGCTGGCCGGGGGCGGCGGCAAGGGCGATCTGACGGTCAACATCGGCCGCGGCGAGGGCGTCTCGGTCCGTGAGCTGGTCACGGTCATCGGCGAGGTGACCGGCGACCGCCGGCCCGCGGTCGTCGAGGAGCGCCGCCCCGGGGACGCGCCCCGGGCGGTGGCCTCGGCCGCCCGGGCGGCCGCCGAACTCGGCTGGACGGCCCGGCGCGGGGTGCGCGAGATGACCGAGTCGGCCTGGCGCGGCTGGCTGCTGCACCACGGCTCCCGACGCCTGGACGCGCCCTGACCTGCGCTTCGTTTCCGCAGGTCAGGGCACATGACAACGGTGTTCAGTGCCGCGTTGCAGATACCCCCTCCCCGTAGTTCACTGGGGTGCCCGAGCACGATCAGGCGGACACGGGAGGCTGACTTCTCATGGGGGCTGGGCACGATCACGGGCACGCGCACGGCGCGGCGGCCGGCGGTACGGCGACCTCGGCGTACCGCGGCAGGCTGCGCGTCGCGCTGGCGATCACGCTCGGCATCGTGGTCGTGCAGATCGTCGGCGGTGCTCTCGCCGACTCGCTCGCGCTCGTCGCGGACTCGGCGCACATGGCGACGGACGCCCTGGGCCTCGGCATGGCGCTGCTCGCGATCCACTTCGCGAACCGGCCGCCCAGCGAGCGGGCCACCTTCGGCTACGCCCGGGCCGAGATCCTCGCCGCCTTGGCGAACTGTCTGCTGCTCCTCGGGGCGGGCGGCTACGTCGTGTACGAGTCGGTCCAGCGCTTCATCACCCCGGCGGAGACCGAGGGCCGGCTGGCGCTGCTGTTCGGTGCGATCGGCCTGGTGGCGAACCTGGTGTCGCTGTCGTTGCTGATGCGGGGGCAGAAGGAGAGCCTGAACGTGCGCGGCGCGTTCCTGGAGGTCGCCGCCGACGCCCTGGGGTCGGTCACGGTGATCGTGTCGTCCGTGGTGATCATGCTCACGGGCTGGCAGGCCGCCGACCCGATCGCCTCGCTCGTCATCGCGCTGATGATCGCGCCGCGCACCTGGAAGTTGCTGAGCGAGACGCTGTCCGTGCTGCTGGAGGCCGCTCCCCGGGACGTCGAAATGGCGGAGGTCCGGTCGCACATCCTCGCCACCGACGGGGTGGAGGACGTGCACGACCTGCACGCCTGGACGATCACCTCCGGGATGCCGGTGCTGTCGGCGCACGTCGTGGTCAGCCCGGAGGCCCTGAACGCGATAGGGCACGAGAAGATGCTCCACGAGCTCCAGAGCTGCCTCGGCGATCACTTCGACGTGGAGCACTGCACCTTCCAGCTGGAGCCCAGCGGGCACGCGGAGCACGAGGCGCGGCTGTGTCACTGACGCGGTGGCGAGAGGTGCATGAGGCACATGGGGCGCACGGTGCGGTGCGTGCGCCGGAGGACGCAACCCTCCGCCGTGCGCCCGCGTCCTGAGCCCCACAGAACCGGTGGGGACGATTTCTCGCCTGCCCGGCCGGGCACGATCCTCTACCGGGTCCCTTTCCCGGCGTCCGGCCGGTACCGGCCACGGGTCCGCCTCGCCGCGCGGGACATGCGGGCGGGCCGCGAAGTGCCGGGAGTGCCGGATTCGTACGGCAGACTTGGGGCGCGAAGACCGATGTGAAGGATGGGTATGCCGATCACACCTGCCACCGCGACGCACAACCCGTCGAACGGCACCGCAGACGCGATTTTGCTGGAACTGGTCGACGAGGACGGCGTGACGATCGGCACCGCGGAGAAGCTCGCCGCCCACCAGCCGCCCGGACAGCTGCACCGCGCGTTCTCCGTGTTCCTCTTCGACGAGTACGGCCGGCTGCTGCTCCAGCAGCGCGCGCTCGGCAAGTACCACTCCCCCGGTGTGTGGTCCAACACGTGCTGCGGTCACCCCTACCCCGGCGAGGCGCCCTTCGCGGCGGCGGCGCGGCGCACCTTCGAGGAGCTCGGCGCCTCCCCGTCCCTGCTGGCCGAGGCGGGCACGGTCCGCTACAACCACCCGGACCCGGAGTCCGGTCTGGTGGAGCAGGAGTACAACCACCTCTTCGTCGGCATGGTGCAGGCCGTGGTGCGGCCGGACCCGGAGGAGGTGGCGTCGACGGTGTTCGTGACCCCGCCGGAGCTGGCGGAGCGGCACGCCAAGGACACCTTCTCGGCCTGGTTCATGACCGTCCTGGACGCGGCCCGGCCGGCGATCAGGGAGCTGACGGGCCCCTCGGCCGGCTGGTGACCGGGAGCCCGGCGGCGGGTCCTACGCGAAGCGCGCGGGTTTGAGCGGCAGGGCGGCCCAGATGACCTTGCCGCCGCTCGCGGTGTGATCGACCTCGCACACCCCGCCCGCCTCCCGGGTGATCTCGCGCACCAGGAGCAGTCCCCGCCCGCCGGTCCGGCCGTGGTCGGTCTCCAGGGCGGTGGGCCGGTAGGGGTGGTTGTCCTCTACGGACACCCGGAGCCAGTCGGCGCCGACGGCCAGCTCGACGGCGACCGTCGGCGACAGCACCGCCGCGTGCTTCACCGCGTTCGTCACCAGCTCCGAGACGATCAGCAGCAGCCCCTGGGCCAGGTCGTCCGGGACCGGCACCCCCTGACGCCGCAGCAGGTCCCGTACGGCGTGCCGTGCCTGCGGGACCGAGGCCTCGACCGCCGGCGCGGTGAACCTCCACACCCCTTCGTACGGCAGCGGGTCCGTGGGCGCCGCACCGAGGGGCGCCGCACCGCCCTCCGGGCGCGGACCGAACCCACGCCCCTGGTCGTCCATAGTCCGGTCGCCACCCTCGCGCTCGATTGTCGCCACACCCCGAGTGTTGGGAACGATGCGCCTCGCACCCCGGGACTGAACACAAGTCAGCAGGTATCGAGCACTTCTGACCGTTGGCGTATGACACGGTCAGATGTGGGACTGGTCCTGTCCCTGTTGTGCCGTCTCGGCGAACTATTCGGGTTGTACGGGTTTGGCAGCCGGATAGCATCCGGCGCATGGAGCCGCAGCTGCAGTGCCGTGTGACCGGGTCGGTCGCGACGGTCGTCATACGTCATCCCGAGAAGCGCAACGCCATGACGGCCGCCATGTGGCGCTCCCTCCCGCCGCTGCTGGAGGAGCTCGCGGGCGATACGGGCGTGCGAGCGCTGGTACTGACCGGCGAGGGCGGGACGTTCTGCGCCGGGGCCGACATCTCGACGCTGCGGGGCTCGCCGGAGGAGGCACAGGGGCTGGCCGTGCGGGCCGAGGAGGCCCTGGCCGCGTTCCCGAAGCCGACGCTGGCCGCGGTCCGGGGGCACTGCGTGGGCGGTGGGTCGCAGCTGGCGGCGGCCTGTGATCTGCGGTTCGCCGAGGAGGGGGCGCTGTTCGGAGTGACGCCCGCGAAGCTCGGGATCGTCTACCCGGCGTCCTCGACCCGGCGGCTGGTGTCGCTGGTGGGACCGGCCACCGCCAAGTACCTGCTGTTCTCCGGCGAGTTGATCGACGCGCCGCGGGCGCTGCGCACCGGCCTGGTGGACGAGGTGCTGCCCGGGGGCGAACTCGGCGAGCGGGTGGAGGAGTTCACCCGGATCCTGGTGTCCCGTTCGCAGCTGACGCAGGCGGCGGCCAAGGAGTTCGCGGACGGGCGTACGGACCGGGACGCGCACTGGACCGGGCAGGCGCGCGCGAGCGGCGACACCGCGGAGGGGGTCGCCGCGTTCCTGGAGCGCCGGCAGCCGCGGTTCGGCTGGAGCGTGCCTACGTCAGGATGATCCCGGCGTGCTCGCGGAACAGCTCGACGAGATGCGCGGGGGCCTTCTCGGGCGATCCGGCGTCGTAGGGCGGCTGCGGGTCGTACTCGGTGCCGAGCTGGACGAGGCGCGCGTGGTCGTCGCCCGCGATCCGGCCGAGCAGGGTCAGTCCCATGTCGATGCCGGAGGAGACGCCGGCCGCCGTGACGTACTTGCCGTCGGTGACGACCCGCTCCCCCGTCGGCTCGGCGCCGTGCCGCTTCAGTTCCTCCAGGGCCAGCCAGTGGGACGTGGCGCGGCGGCCCCGGAGCAGTCCGGCCGCGGCGAGCAGCAGGGAGCCGGTGCACACGGACGTGGTCCAGGTGCTGGTGGCGTCGGCGGTGCGCAGCCAGGTGAGCAGCGGGCCGTCGGCCGCGAGAGGGAGCGGGCCCGGGCCGCCGGGGACCACGATGATGTCGGGGCGGGGCACGTCGGCCAGGGCCCGGTCGGCGACGAGCGCGAGGTTCCCCGAGTCGTTGCGCACGGGGCCGGCCTCCTCGGCGACGAAGACGGTCTCCGCGTCCGGGAGGCGGCCGAGGGTCTCGTAGGGGCCGACGGCGTCGAGGGCGGTGAAGCGGTCGTAGAGGACGACGGCGATCTGCACGGGGGCGGGTCCTTTCCGGCGGGCGGAGTCGAGGGTTCAGGGCGTGGTCGCGGGGCGGAAGCGGCGGCGGTACTCGGCCGGGGGCGTGCCCAGGGTCCTGACGAAGGCGCGGCGCATGGCCTCGGGCGTGCCGTAGCCGCTGGTGCGGGCGATCTCCTCGACGCCGTCGGCGGTGTCCTCCAGGAGGCGCCGGGCGTGTTCCAGGCGGACGCGGTCCACGTAGCGGCCCGGTGTCATCCCGGTCTCGGCGCGGAAGGCCCGGGCGAAGTGGCGCGGTGAGAGGCGGGCGCGGGCGGCCAGGGTCTCGACACAGAGATCCGCGTCGGGGTGGTCGGTGATCCAGCACTGGACGTCCCGCAGTGGCTCGCGCTGTGCGGTCTGGGCCGCGAGCTGGGCGCTGAACTGGGCCTGACCGCCGGGCCTGCGCAGGAACACCACGAGGTGGCGGGCGACGGTGAGAGCGGCGTCCCGTCCCAGGTCGTCCTCGACCAGGGCGAGGGCCAGGTCGATCCCGGCGGTGACGCCGGCCGAGGTGGCGATGTACCCGTCGCGCACGTACACGGGGTCGGGGTCGATCGTGACGGCCGGGTGCGCGCGGGCGAGCCGGTCGCAGTAGGCCCAGTGGGTCGTGGCGCGGCGGCCGTCCAGCAGGCCCGCCGCGGCCAGCACGGCGGCGCCCGTGCACACCGAGACCAGGCGCTCCGCACGCGGCCCGCGTTCGCGCACCCAGTCCACCAGGCGCGGGTCGGGCCGCAGGCTGCCCGTGCCGCCGGGGACGAGGAGGATGTCCGGGTCCGCGGCGGTGGTCAGGGACTCGTCGGGGACGAGGGTCAGCCCGCTGGTGGTCCGCACGGGCGCGCCGTCGAGGGAAGCCGTGCGGATCCGGTACGTACCCGGGGCGAGCAGCTCCGCGCCCGCGAAGACCTCCACGGGCCCGGTGACGTCGAGACTCTGCAGACCGTCGAAGAGGACGGCGAGCACGGTGCGGGGGGCCATGCCGTCGATTGTTCGCGTGGCGTGAGCATGACTGCAAGGACGAGTACCCCACCTTTCCTGCCACGGGGCACACGGTCGGCACACGGCCCCCGAGCGACATACCAAGCGGTTGGTAACCTGCCGGGCATGACGACGACCGCTCTGGAGCCGCGCGCCGGCCGGCGCTGCCACACCGTGCTCAACTCCCTGCACGCGACGCACTACTTCTCCCCGGACCTCGGGCGGGAGCTGGGCGCCGTCGGGGTCACCGACCCGCGCGCCGTGAACTTCGCCGTACGGGCCGCCGCCCTCGGACCGGTGGGGGCCGGGGCCGTGACGGCCGCCTTCTACAACTACAAGCACGAGCTCGTGGCCCGGTACGTGCCGGCGGTGTGGGAGACCGCCACTCCCGCGCAGGTCCTCGCGGCTCGCACCCGCGCGGTCGACACGACCCTGCGGCGCCTCCTCGGCGAGGAGGCCCTGGCATCGGCGGAGATGGCCGAGGCGGCACGGCTCGCCCTGCGCGCCGCCGAGGCCGGCTCGCGCGCGGCCCGGCCGCTGTACTCGGCACACGCCGATCTGCCCGTCCCCGCGGAGCCGCACCTCGCCTACTGGCACGCGGCGACCCTGCTGCGCGAGCACCGGGGCGACGGGCACCTGGCCGCCCTGATGTCCGCGGGTCTCGACGGCCTGGAGGCGATGGTGACCCACACGGCGACCGGCAAGGGCATGACCCCGAAGTGGGTGTGCGCCACCCGGGGCTGGAGCCGGGAGGACTGGGACGCGGCGACGGAGCGGCTGCGCGGACGCGGACTGCTGGACGCCTTCGGAGACCTCACCGAGCGGGGCGTCGCCCTGCGCCGGGAGATCGAGGAGGAGACGGACCGTCTGGACCGTGCCCCGTACGAACACCTGGGCCCCGAGGGCGTGGCACGGCTGACCGAACTCGGCGGGACGTTCGCACAGGCCGCGCTCGCGGCCGGGGCGTACCCGGCGGACCTGATCGGCAAAGGTGACGCATAGTGACGCGTTCCTGAGGTACCCGCTCTCCACCGGCCGTCAGGGCCGGGAGCGGAGAAAGGGGAATTTCGTGTTCCGTGCTATCGCAGACGTGCTGCGCCAGATCGGCGGCGCCATCGCCACCGTTGTGACGCTTCCCTTCCGGGCGCTGGCCCGGCTGTTCGGCGGGGCCTCGTCCTCCACCCGCAGGGCCTGATCCGGACCGCGACCTGCCGGGTACCGCCCTGATCCCCGGGTGTCGGTGTCACCTGCCACAATTGCCGCGCAACCTCAGTGGAGAAGGCGGTACGGGATCGTGACGACACCCGGGTCCAACGGGTCCATCAAGGCAGTGTCCATCGAAGGCAGGATCGCCGAGGAGCTCGGCGTACGGGAGCGGCAGGTCAGGGCCGCCGTGGAACTGCTCGACGGCGGTTCCACGGTGCCCTTCATCGCCCGCTACCGCAAGGAAGCGACCGAGATGCTCGACGACGCGCAGCTGCGCACCGTCGAGGAGCGGCTGCGCTACCTCCGCGAGCTGGAGGAGCGGCGGACGGCGATCCTGGACTCGGTGCGCGAGCAGGGCAAGCTCACCGGGGAACTGGAGGCGAGCATCCGGGGCGCCGAGACGAAGGCGCGCCTGGAGGACATCTACCTCCCGTACAAGCCCAAGCGGCGCACCAAGGCGCAGATCGCCCGTGAGGCGGGGCTGGAGCCGCTGGCGGAGGGGCTGCTCGGCGATCCGTCGGTCGACCCCCTCGCCGCGGCTGCCGCGTTCGTTGACGCCGGCAAGGGCGTGGCGGACCCGCAGGCGGCCCTCGACGGCGCCCGGGCGATCCTCACCGAGCGGTTCTCGGAGGACGCCGACCTGATCGGTGAGCTGCGCGAGCGCATGTGGGTGCGCGGGCGGCTGGCCGCCAAGGTGCGGGAGGGCAAGGAGGAGGCGGGGGCGAAGTTCTCCGACTACTTCGACTTCGCCGAGCCGTTCACGGACCTGCCCTCGCACCGGATCCTCGCGATGCTGCGCGGCGAGAAGGAAGAGGTCCTCGACCTCGTCCTGGAGCCCGAGGAGCAGACCGACGGCCCCTCCTCGTACGAGGGGATCGTCGCCCACAGGTTCGGCATCACCGACCGGGGCCGCCCCGGCGACAAGTGGCTGAAGGACACCGTCCGCTGGGCGTGGCGCACCCGCATCCTCGTCCACCTCGGCATCGACCTGCGGCTGCGGCTGCGCACGGCCGCCGAGGACGAGGCCGTGCGGGTCTTCGCGGCGAACCTGCGCGACCTGCTGCTCGCCGCCCCGGCGGGCACCCGTGCCACGCTCGGCCTCGACCCCGGTTTCCGTACCGGGGTGAAGGTCGCCGTCGTCGACGCGACCGGCAAGGTCGTCGCCACGGACGTCATCCACCCGCACGTCCCCGCCAACCGGTGGGACGAGGCCATCGCCAAGCTGGCCCGGCTGGCGAAGGAGCACGCGGTCGAGCTGGTCGCCATCGGCAACGGCACCGCCTCCCGCGAGACCGACAAGCTCGCGGGCGAGCTGATCACCAAGCACCCCGAGCTGAACCTCACCAAGGTGATGGTGTCCGAGGCCGGTGCCTCCGTGTACTCGGCGTCCGCCTTCGCCTCGCAGGAGCTGCCCGACATGGACGTGTCGCTGCGCGGCGCCGTGTCGATCGCCCGCCGGCTCCAGGACCCGCTGGCCGAGCTGGTGAAGATCGACCCGAAGTCGATCGGTGTCGGCCAGTACCAGCACGACCTGTCCGAGGTGAAGCTGTCGCGTTCGCTGGACGCGGTGGTGGAGGACTGTGTGAACGGCGTGGGCGTCGACGTCAACACGGCGTCGGCCCCGCTGCTGGCCCGGGTCTCCGGCATCACGTCCGGGCTCGCCGAGAACATCGTGGCGCACCGCGACCAGAACGGGCCGTTCAAGGCCCGGGGTGAGCTGAAGAAGGTGGCCCGGCTCGGCCCGAAGGCGTACGAGCAGTGCGCGGGCTTCCTGCGGATCCGCGGCGGTGACGACCCGCTGGACGCGTCGAGCGTGCACCCCGAGGCGTACCCGGTGGTGCGGCGCATGGTGAAGACCGCCGGGCAGGAGGTCGCCGCGCTCATCGGCAACACGGCGGTGCTGCGCTCGCTGAAGCCTGAGGACTTCGTCGACGAGTCGTTCGGTCTGCCGACGGTGACCGACATCCTCAAGGAACTGGAGAAGCCGGGACGCGACCCGCGCCCGGCCTTCAAGACGGCCGTCTTCAAGGAGGGCGTGGAGAAGATCTCCGACCTGTCCTCCGGGATGATCCTCGAGGGCGTCGTGACGAACGTCGCCGCGTTCGGGGCGTTCGTCGACGTCGGCGTCCACCAGGACGGCCTGGTGCATGTCTCCGCCATGTCGAAGACGTTCGTGAAGGACCCGCGGGACGTGGTGAAGCCCGGCGACATCGTCAAGGTGAAGGTGCTCGACGTCGACATCCCGCGCAAGCGGATCTCGCTGACGCTGCGGCTTGAGGACGAGGCGGCCCGGCAGGGGCAGCAGGGCGGCGGCTCGGGTGAGCGGCGGCAGCGCGGGGGGCGTCCGCCGCAGCAGCGGCAGGGCGGGCGTGGTGGTGGCGGCGGCCGCGGTGGTGGCGGTTCGCGTCAGGCGCCGCCGCCGGCCAACAGCGCGATGGCCGATGCGCTGCGCCGCGCGGGGCTGGCGGACCCCAAGGGCGGCAGGCGCTGACGGCTTTGCCGTGGGGCCGTGGGCCCGTGGGGATCTGCGGGCCGTTGTGGCTGGTCGCGCAGTTCCCCGCGCCCCTGGGAAAAGGGCGCTTCGCGCCCTTTCCGTTCCAGGGTTGCTGCATGGGTGCCATCACCTGGGAAGTGTCGGGGAGTCAGGGGTTCGAGACCGCCTGGGTTCCGCCTGGGTGTCGATGCCGGACCTGGCCGTGCGGCCGTCGCGGCAGACCTCCACACATCTGCGACCGGGGCGCGTGCGCTTCTCCTCGGGCGACTTCCGCAGCGATCTGGAGTTCGACGAGGAGGGGTTCGTCGTCGACTATCCGCGGCTGGCCGGGCGCCTGACGGCCCGTTAGCGCTCCGTCACCTTGCCGTCCGCCACCTCCAGGCGGCGGGTGACGTGCACCGCGTCCAGCATGCGGCGGTCGTGGGTGACCAGCAGCAGGGTGCCCTCGTAGGCGTCGAGGGCGGACTCCAGTTGCTCGATGGCGGGCAGGTCCAGGTGGTTGGTCGGCTCGTCGAGGACCAGGAGGTTGACGCCCCGGCCCTGGAGCAGTGCCAGCGCGGCCCGGGTGCGCTCGCCCGGGGAGAGGCTCGCCGCGGGGCGCAGGACATGGTCCGACTTCAGGCCGAACTTGGCCAGGAGGGTGCGGATCTCGACCGGTTCGGTGTCCGGGACGGCCGTGCGGAAGGCGTCGAGCAGCGACTCCTCGCCGTGGAACAGCTTGCGGGCCTGGTCGACCTCGCCGAGCAGGACACCCGAGCCGAGCGCGGCGTGCCCGGCGTCCAGCGGGACACGGCCGAGGAGGGCCGCGAGCAGCGTGGACTTGCCGGCGCCGTTGGCTCCCGTCACCGCCACCCGGTCCGCCCAGTCGATCTGCAGGGACACCGGGCCGAGGACGAAGTCACCGCGGCGCACCTCGGCGTCCCGCAGGGTCGCGACGACCGCGCCCGAGCGCGGGGCGGACGCAATCTCCATGCGCAGGTCCCACTCCTTGCGGGGCTCCTCCACGACGTCCAGGCGCTCGATCATGCGCTGGGTCTGGCGGGCCTTCGCGGCCTGCTTCTCGCTGGCCTCGCTGCGGAACTTGCGGCCGATCTTGTCGTTGTCGTTGCCCGCCTTGCGGCGGGCGTTCTTCACGCCCTTGTCCATCCAGGAGCGCTGCATCTGCGCGCGGTCCTGGAGGGCGGCCCTCTTGTCGGCGTACTCCTCGTAGACGTCGCGGGCGTGGCGGCGGGCGACCTCCCGCTCCTCCAGGTACGCCTCGTAGCCGCCGCCGAAGAGGTTGACCTGCCGCTGGGCGAGGTCGAGTTCGAGGACCTTGGTGACGGTGCGGGTGAGGAACTCGCGGTCGTGGCTGACGACCACCGTTCCGGCGCGCAGGCCGCTCACGAAGCGTTCCAGGCGCTCCAGGCCGTCCAGGTCGAGGTCGTTGGTCGGCTCGTCCAGGAGGAAGACGTCGTAGCGGGACAGGAGCAGGGAGGCGAGTCCGGCGCGGGCCGCCTGGCCGCCGGACAGGGACGTCATCGGCTGGTCCAGGCCGACGGCGAGACCGAGGCCGTCGGCGACCTCCTCGGCGCGTTCGTCGAGGTCGGCGCCGCCCAGGCCGAGCCAGCGCTCCAGGCCGGTGGCGTAGGCGTCGTCGGCGCCGGGTGCCCCGTCGACCAGGGCCTGGGTGGCCTCGTCCATGGCCCGCTGGGCCTCGGCGACGCCGGTGCGGCGGGCCAGGAACGCCCGCACGGTCTCACCGGGGCGGCGGTCCGGCTCCTGCGGGAGGTGGCCGACGGTGGCGGTCGGCGGGGACAGGCGCAGTTCCCCCTGCTCGGGTGCGGTGAGTCCGGCGAGCAGCCTGAGCAGGGTGGACTTGCCCGCTCCGTTGGCCCCGACCAGGCCGATCACGTCGCCGGGCGCGACGACGAGGTCGAGTCCGGTGAACAGGGAGCGGTCGCCGTGGCCGGCGGCGAGGTTCTTGGCGACGAGGGTGGCAGTCATCAGAGCGCCGATCCTAACCGCCGGGCCGCTCAGGGGGTCACGGCCGCCACCAGGACGCTTCCGGAGGTGCGCGCCACGACGAACGACCGGCCCCGGACGGCCTTGGTGTCGAGGGCGACGCGGTGGCGGCCGGGTTCGAGGACGCCGTCGAAGACCTCGTGGGTGTGGGTGCGGGAGAGCCGGTCGAGGCGGTACGCGGTCAGCGTGACCCGGCAGGTGGAGGTGACCTCGACGTCGGCGGTGCCGTCGGCCGCGGTGAGGCCGGTGAGGCGGCGCCGGTCGGCCGGGCTGCGGTCCAGGGCGTGTTCGATCTGGGCGACGAGGAGCGGAACGATCGGGGCGAGGCCGTCGACGTGGGCGACCGGGACCCCGGCCCGCTCGAAGGCACGGCGGACGGCGGCGCGTTCCCGCTCCCCGGCCGCGTGGCCGTGGACGACGGCGCCGTAGCCGCGGAGTTCGTCGGCCGGTACGCCGTCGGCGTCCTGGGCGATGTCGGCGCCGACGCCGATCGTGCGTAAGGCGGCGGCCAGTCTGGCGAGGACGGCGACGCGGGCGCCGATCAGCAGGACGCGCCGACGGGGATCGGGCGCGGAGCCGTTCAGCAGGGCGCCGAGCGCCGTCCGGTACTCGGGGCCGCGGAAGCGGAACGGGCCGATGCCGTGGTAGCCGTTGAGCTCCAGGTCGGCGTGGTCGCCGGTCTGCCAGGCGAAGTCCTGCCAGATGAAGTCCTCGCCGTCGCTGCGGATCACCGCGGTGACGGCACCGCAGGCCAGGTCCTCGCACTCGGGGCAGCCGTAGACGACGTAGCGTCCGTCGGGCAGCGGGGCCGGACTCTCCAGGAGCAGGCTGCGGACCTGCGCCGTGAAGATCGCGGGCGGGACGTCGGAGGCGAGCGGGGAGACCGCGTCGAGGTCGGAGAGCTGGAACAACAGGGGACGTCCGTCGACGATGAAGTCGACGAAATCCCGGTGGACCCGGTAACCACCGTCGCTGCTGACTCCCCCGGCCCGCATCGCGGGCGCCAGGCCGAAGGTCGCGTACTCGGCACACATACGGTGAGTATTCCCACACTGCGCGTGATGTGAGCACGGCATGACGGATTCCGCTACGGTCCCGGCATGTCGAGTGAGCCGAGTGACGAGATCGTGGTGGTCGGCGGAGGGGTCATCGGGCTGACGACCGCCCTGGCCCTGGCGGAGCGGGGCCGGCGGGTCCGGGTGTGGACGCGGGACGCCGTGGGGGCGACCACCTCCGCCGTCGCGGGCGCGCTGTGGTGGCCGTACCGGATCGAGCCGCTCGCGACGGCACGGGCGTGGGCGCTGCGGTCCCTGGAGGTGTACCGGGAGCTGGCGGCGGGCACCGAACCGGCCGGCGTACGGATGGCCGAAGGGGTACTGGGCGAGACGCCCCTCGACGAGGCCGACGCGTGGCCGGCGGGCCGGGTGGCGGGGCTGCGGGCGGCCACGCCCGGCGAGTACGCGGGCACGGGCCTGTGGGCGCGGCTGCCGCTCATCGACATGCCGGTCCATCTGCCGTGGCTGCGGGACCGGTTCGTCGCGGCGGGCGGCGTGGTCGAGACGCGTACGGTGGCCTCCTTCGCGGAGGTGGACGCGCCGGTCGTGGTCAACTGCACGGGGCTCGCCGCGCGGGAGCTCGTGCCGGACCCTTCTGTACGGCCGGTGCGGGGCCAGCTGGTCGTCGTGGAGAACCCCGGGGTCGACACCTGGCTGGTCTCCACCGACGCGGCCGGGGACCACGCGTACCTGTTCCCGCAGCCGGGAGGGCTCGTCCTCGGCGGTACCTCCGAGGAGGACGCGTGGTCGCTGGAGCCCGACCCCGCGACCGCCGAGGCGATCGTCCGCCGCTGTGCGGCCCTGCGGCCGGAGGTCGCCGGGGCCCGGGTGCTGGGGCACCGGGTGGGCCTCAGACCCGCCCGGCCCGCGGTCCGGCTGGAGCGGGACACCCTGCCGGACGGGCGGCTCCTGGTGCACAACTACGGCCACGGCGGCGCGGCCGCGAGGATCGTGAGGTTCTGCAGACCGGTCAGCGCATCCCCCTGGCCGCTGCCGACGAGCAGCATGATCGCGGCCACCGCACCGGTGACCACGCCCCAGAACACGACCACGAAGCGGCCGGGTTCGAGCGCGCCCTTCTGCGACAGGGTGCCCATGACGATGGAGGCCGCGTCGGCGCCCGAGACGAAGAAGATGCCGACGAGGATCATCACGAGCAGGCTCGTGACGGTCGCGACGGGGAACTGCTGGAGCACGCCGAAGAGCTGTCCCTCCGGGGTCGCCTCCTTGCTGAGCTGCCCGTCCTCCTGCATCTTCATGGCCGAGCCGCCGAAGATCGCGAACCAGATCAGGCTGACCGTGCTGGGCACGAGGATGACACCGCCGACGAACTGGCGGATCGTGCGCCCCCGGCTGATGCGGGCGATGAACATGCCGACGAACGGCGTCCAGGAGATCCACCACGCCCAGTAGAAGACCGTCCAGCTGCCCAGCCAGTCGGCCACGCCCTCGCCGCCGCTCGCCTCGGTCCGGCCGGCCAGCTGGGGCAGGTCGCCGAGGTAGGCGAAGACGGAGGTGGGCAGCAGGTCCAGGACGATGATGGTCGGGCCCGCGACGAACACGAACAGGGCGAGGATCAGCGCCAGCACCATGTTGGTGTTGGACAGCCACTGAATGCCCTTCTCCACACCGGAGATCGCGGACGCCACGAAGGCCAGGGTCAGCACCGCGATGATCGTGACGAGCAGCCCGGTGCTCACCTTGTCCATCCACTTCAGCTCCTGCACACCGGAGCCGATCTGGAGCGCGCCCAGACCCAGGGAGGCGGCGGAGCCGAAGACGGTCGCGATGATCGCGAGGACGTCGATGGCCCGGCCGACGCCGCCGTTGGCGTTCTTCTCGCCGATGAGCGGGGTGAACACCGCGCTGATGGTCTGCCGGCGGCGCCTGCGGAAGGTGCTGTAGGCGATGCCGAGGCCCACCACGGCGTAGATCGCCCACGGGTGGAGCGTCCAGTGGAACAGGGTGGTGGCCATGGCCGTCTCCATGCGTTCGCCGGAGTCGGCCGGGTTCGTACCCGGCGGGGGCGTGCCGTAGTGGGACAGCGGCTCGCTCACGCCGTAGAACATCAGGCCGATGCCCATGCCCGCGCTGAACATCATCGCAACCCACGACACGGTGCGGAACTCGGGCTCCTCGCCCTCCGCGCCGAGGTGGATCCGGCCGTAGCGGCTGATCGCGAGCCAGAGGGCGAAGACGACGAAGCCGGAGGCGGCCAGCATGAACGCCCAGCCGCCGTTGTGCATCAGGCCGCCGAGCATGCTGGTGGAGACGCTTTCGAGCGAATCGGTCGCCGTGGCGCCCCAGATCACGAAGGCCAGGGTGAGCGCCGCTGTGACGCCGAAGACGATGCGGTCGGTCTGCGGCCGGTCCTGGCCGGGCAGACCCGCTTCCGACCCCGGTAGCGTGGCTCCGTCCGGGGAGCCCTTGTCGGGTGATCGTTCTTGCGTCACAGGCGGCACCTTTCATCGGGACAGCAGGTGAGGACGCGGTCCTCGTAACGCTGCTACCACGTGTGGCGGAATTTCACCCCTCTCAGCATGCGGTTTCGGATGAACCTCCGGTCAGGTGGTACTCGGCCCGGTCGTCGAGCAGCAGTGGCACGAGCGCCCGCAGGGGCTGGCGCAGCGGGACGAGCACCCCGTCGCGGTCCTCGCGCACCCGCACGCCGTGCAGGGCGAGTTCGTCGCCGACCTCGGCGTACTGGGCGGCGGTGAGCCGGTAGCCGCAGGGTGGGTTCGGGATGATTTCATCCGGTTCGGGGGCATCGTTGTCGGCGCCGCCGACGTAGACGGGGCCGGTGTCGGCGTACCCCTCCAGCCGGGCCAGCGCCGTCGTCGTCGCGATACGCGTCCGGCGCTGCTCGGTGTATCCGAACATGCCTCGCAGCGCGTCCAGTTGGGAGTCGACCCGGCGCCGGTTGTTGAGCGCCTCGTCCGCCTTCTCCGCCTCGGTGAGCGGGTCGACGCGGCTTTCGATGAGCAGTCCGACGGAGTGCTTCACACCGGACATGTTGCGCAGAATGCGCTCCTGCCCGTCCCCGGCGACCTGTCTGACCGGCTCGCCGGTCTCGGGGTCGGTCCAGATGCCGTAGGTCCCGGTCGAGCGGCCCGCCTTCCGCGCCGCGGGCCGGACGTACGCCTCGGACAGGGTCCTGGCCTCGTCGTGGACCGCCTCGTCGGTGTTGAGGTTGCGCGGCCACAGGTCGAAGAGGTCCTTGTCGTAGAACCGGGGTGTGGCGCCGTACTCGTGCAGGTCGTAGACGAGGTCGGGGCGCTCGTCGCGCAGGACGGCGGCCAGGGCGCGGCCCTCTGCGGTCCGCAGGGCGAGGTGGTCGCGGTTGATGTCGACGCCGTCGCTGTTGCCGCGCGTGTTCGCGGCCCGGCCGTCGGGGTTGGCGGTGGGCACGACCAGGACCGTGGTGCGGTCGAGGAAGCGCCGGGTGCGGCTGTCACGGGCGTACGCGAGGTCGCGGACGGTGGTCAGACAGGCCTCGCGGCCGGAGGGTTCGTCGCCGTGCTGGCTGCACACGAGCAGCACCTTGGTGGGGCTCGGGCGGTTGCCGGTCCGCACGAGCCGCAGCGGGCGGTCCTGTCTCGTCGTGCCGACGCGGGTCACGGAGACGCGGCTGCTCGACCGGTCGACGGCCGTGAGGAAGTCCTGCTCCTCGCCCTCGGTGGTCCAGCGCGCGCCGTCGGACTGCTCGAAGCCGGTGCGCGGCGGGGAGTCCGGCGCGGCCCCGGCCGGTGCGGTGACCAGGGAGGCCGTGAGGGCGGCGGTGGTCAGGATCAGGGCGCGTGCGCGGGTCACCGGCTCGCCTCCGGGACGCGGTGTGCGGCGCGCGGCTCCCGTACGCCGTCCAGGAACGTGGCGTCGGGCGTGGTGTACGCGGCGCCCGTGGTGGCGCGGGCGAAGGCGGTGGCTCCGCCCACGAAGGGGACGCGGGCCGAGGTGCGGGCGAGGTCGAGTGCGAGTTCCGGCCGGTCGGCGGGAGGGTCGATGAGGCCCTGGTCCGTGCCCCCGACGATCAGGGCGAGCCGGTGGCCCTTCGGGACGACGTGGTCGGTCGCCGCGAGGTCGAGGGTGATCGTGTACCGCTTGCCGGGGGTGAGCGGGGAGCCCTGGTGGCCGGAGGCGTGGTTGCCGAGGTCGGCCCAGCCGCGGCTGACGATCGTGTAGCCGACGTCGGCGGTCTTCGCCTTCGTCTCCTTGAAGCAGGAACTGTCGGCGGTGGTGCTCGGACCCCAGCAGGTGCGGTTCGTGAGGGTCGTGATGCCCTCGCCCGCGTCGGCGTAGTCACGGATGGTGGCGGGGCCGACGTCCACGAGGACGGCGGAGAGGTGGGCCGTCGGGGTGGAGGGCGTGGCGGTGACGGTGACCCGGGAGGAGCCGGCCAGGCGCAGGTCGCGGGTGAGCGCTCCGGTGCTGAAACCGGCCTTCCCGGGTGTCGGCTCGTCGAGCCGCGCGGCCCAGTCGGTCTCGCTCGACCGCGGGTCGTCCGTGAACGTCTCGGTGCCGTGGCCCCGGTGCAGTCCGAGGGTGCCGACGCCGGCCCGGGCGCCCCGGTCGGGACGCAGGGTGGCGGCCCGGGTGCCGCTCGGCGGCCAGGTCCTGGAGGTCTCCCACCGGTCGGGGGCGCGCTCGACATCGGCGACGGGCTCGCGGTCGATGCCGTTGTCGATGCCCATGAGTTCGTGGTCGAACCAGCGGTGCAGCGTCTCGACCCATGCGCCGCGCCGGAAGTCGAAGGGGTCGACATGGCCGGTCTGCGACAGCCAGATCTTGCGCTCGACGCCGTTCTTCGCGAGGGCGTTCCACCACGCGCCGACGTGCTTCATGCGGACGTTGAGGTCCTGCATGCCGTGGACCAGGAAGACGCTGGCCGTGACCTTGCGCGCGGCCTTCACGTAGTCGCGCTCGGTCCACAGCGGGGTCCAGTCGCCGGTGCGCGGGGCGCCGTCGACGAGCTTTTGCTGGACGGCCTGGCACTTGGCGCGGGCCTCGGGGCTGTCGACGTAGTCCGACAGCCACTCGGGGCCGGAGTCGTACAGCGGGGCGCCCTGCTGGAAGTAGTAGTCGTACCAGGAGGAGATGGCGCTGATCGGGACGATGGTCTCCAGGCCCTCGACGCCGGTGGCGGCGACACCGTTGGCGATGGTGCCGTCCCAGCTCTTGCCGATCATGCCGGTGCGGCCGTTGGTCCAGCCGGCCCGGGCGCGGGTGGTGCCGGTGCGGCTCGTGTAGGCCGTGGCGCGCCCGTTCAGCCAGTCGACGACGGCCTTGGCGGACTGGATGTCGGAGCGGCCGCCGACGTCGACGCAGCCGTCGGAGCGATGGGTGCCGGCCAGGTCCACGCCGACGAAGGCGTAGCCGCGCGGCACGAAGTAGTTGTCGTAGTAGAGCGGCATCTGTGCGACACGGCCCTGCGCGTCGTACGTCTTCTTCTGGCTCTCGTTGCCGCGCCCGCAGCAGGAGTAGTACGGGCTGGCGTCCATGATGACGGGGACCTTGCGGCCCTGCCGGGCGGGTTCGCGGGGGCGGACGATGTCGACGGCGACCCGGTCGGTCCTTCCGTCCCGGTCGCCGTCGAGCCCGGTGTCCACCCAGACGGCCTCGCGGATGGCGTTCTCGTAGGAGTGGACGGGGTCGCTCCCGCGCGGGGCGGCCGGTGCCGGCGCGGCCTGTGCGGCCGCGGGGGTGAGCAGCGTGGCCAGGAGGGCGGCCGTGGCCGCCGTCGCGAGCGGTCTCCAGGTCGTGAAGCGCGTGCGTTTCGGCATGCGCCGGACGGTACATCGGTGAACTCCTGCGCAGAAGAGGGCAGCTGACGGACCGGCGTGTCCCGGAGGGGGCCGCGGGAGTGGTGTCCCATGTCGGCCGAATGGCGATCGTGTGACAGCAGGGGCCATGGACATGATCAGGGGCACAGGGAGTCAATAGGCTCCGGACAGACCCCCGGAAGACCTCGGGACCCTACGACTTGGAGCCTTGCGTGCACCGCAGAATCATCGCGCCGGGAGCCCTGGCGGCGGCCGTTCTCCTGCTGGCGACCCCGGCATCGGCCGCGCCCCTCTCCCCCGGCGCGCCGGGTATCGGCGACCCCTACTACCCGGCCTACGGCAACGGCGGATACGACGTCTCGCACTACGACCTCCGGCTGAAGTACCAGCCGGCCACGGACGAACTGGAGGGCACGGCGACGCTCGTGGCCCGCGCGACGCAGGACCTGACGCGCTTCAACCTGGACTTCCTGCTGGACGTCGGCGAGGTGCGCGTCAACGGCGCGAAGGCGGCGCTGCGGACCTCGGGCGAGCAGGAGCTGGAGATCACGCCGAAGACCCCGCTGGCCAAGGGCGCGCCCCTCACGGTCGTCGTGCGCTACCGCGGGGTGCCGTCGTCCGAGCGGGCCTTCGGTTTCACCAGCTGGCACCGCACCCCGGACGGGGGTGTCGCGGCGAACGAGCCGGAGGCGGCCGCGTGGTGGTTCCCGGCCAACGACCATCCGCTGGACAAGGCGACCTACGACGTCTCCGTGCTGGTCCCGGAAGGTACGCAGGCCATCTCCAACGGCACGCTCCAGTCGACGAGTTCGAAGCTCGGCTGGACGCGCTGGAACTGGCGGTCCGACAAGCCGCAGGCCACGTACCTGGCCACGCTCGCGGTCGGGAAGTTCGACATCACGACCGGCACCACCGACGGCGGCATCCCCGTTCTCAACGCCTACAGCAGGGACCTCGGGGCGAACGCCGGGGCGGCACGGGCGAGCATCGAACGCACCGGGGAGATCGCGGACTGGCTGGCCGGGTACTTCGGGCCGTACCCCTACAGCGCGCTCGGCGGATACGTGCCGAACACGAACACCGGGTACGCGCTGGAGACCCAGACCCGGCCGTTCTACAGCCCGCGGCAGTTCGCGAACGGGTCGAACGTGTCGGTCGTCGTCCATGAGCTGGCCCACCAGTGGTATGGCGACGAGGTGTCGCTCAAGGGCTGGAAGGACATCTGGATCAACGAGGGCTTCGCGCGGTACGCGCAGTGGCTGTGGTCCGAGCACGAGGGCGAGGGCACGGCGCAGGAACTCGCCGACTACGTGTACGCCTCGCACCCCGCCGACGACCCGTTCTGGACGGTGAAGCCCGGGGATCCGGGCCCGGAGAACCAGTTCGACATCGCGGTCTACGACCGTGGCGCCCTGGCCGTCCAGGCGCTGCGGAACAAGGTCGGCGACGCGGCGTTCTTCGCGATCCTCAAGGGCTGGCCGTCGAAGTACGCCCACGGCAACGCCTCGGTGGCGGACTTCCGGCGGTACGCGGAGGAGGTCTCGGGCAAGCCGCTGACCGGGCTCTTCGACACGTGGCTGTACCAGCCGTCGAAGCCGGGGGTGCCGGCTGCGCGGGCCGCCGCGGTCGCCAAGGGGGCGAAGGGAGCGCAGGCTGTGTCCCAGCCCAGGTCGTGGAAGCGGATCGCCGCGACGAACGGGGTGCACGGGCACTGACGTCCGGGCGTCGTGCGCAGGTGCACGCGGACCGACGTCCGGGGGGGCGTGCGAAGGTGCACGGGTCGCGCGGGGCGTCGACGTGCTGCCCCGTCAGGGTGACGCCCGGCCTGCTGAACGGGGCCCCGCCGTCTACGGTGGGGCCCATACCCCGTGACGGGTGAGGGCCAGGCTGCTGACGAGGGAGCCGGACGTGCGCAAGCTGGCGATCGTCGAGGCACCGTCCGTGCTCGGGCTGCGCCCCACCGGCGTGGAGGAGCTGCCCGAGGCGCTGCTCGGGGCGGGGCTGGCCGAGGGGCTCGGGGCGGTGCGCGCGGGTCGGGTCGAGCCGCCGCCGTACGACCCGGAGCGGGATCCGGACACGGGGGTGCTGAACGCGGGTGGCATCGCCGCGTACTCCGTCGCTCTGGCCGACGCCGTGGGCGAGGTCCTCGACACCGGCCGGTTCCCCGTCGTGCTCGGCGGCGACTGCAGCGTGCTGCTCGGCACCCTGCTCGCGCTGCGTCGCCGCGACCGGCACGGCCTGCTGTTCCTGGACGGGCACAGCGACTTCTACCAGCCCTCGGCCGAGCCGGCCGGCGAGGTGGCCTCCATGGAACTCGCCCTGGCCACCGGACGCGGCCCCCGCGTGCTGGCCGACCTGGAGGGCCGGGGCCCGCTCGTCAGGGACGGCGACGTCGTCGCCCTGGGTTTCCGGGACGCGGAGGAGTCCGCGGCGTACGGGATGCAGCCGCTGCCGCCCGCCCTGCACGCGATGGAACTGCACACCGTGCGCGCGCTCGGGGCGGCCGAGGCGGCCCGCCGCGCCGTCGGGCTGTTGAGCGGCGGCGGCGCGGACGCCGGGTACTGGATCCACTGCGACGTCGACGTCCTGGACGACGCCGTCATGCCCGCCGTCGACCACCGGCAGCCGGACGGGCTGACCTGGCAGGACCTGGAGAGCGTGCTGCGTACGGCCCTGTCCGCGGGCGGTGCCGTCGGCCTGACGGTCACGATCTTCAACCCGCGCCTGGACCCCGACGGCACCCTCGCCCAGCGCCTCACCGCCTGCCTGACAGCGGCCTTCGACAGCCAGGGCTGAGCCGCCGGCCGCCGATGACCCCGGGCCGTTACTTCGTCAGCCGGGACAGTTCCTGGTCCGCCGTCCGGGAGACCCTGCGGCGGACACCGAACCAGCCGGCGACCAGCATGACGGCGATCACGGGGATGAGCAGGAGGGTCCTGCGGCCGACCTCGGGGTCGTTCCACATCATGCCGAGGCAGGCCAGCAGGAAGACGATCGTGGCGATCTCCGTGACCGGGGTGCCCGGGAGGCGGAAGGAGGGGCGGCTGATCAGGCCCGCCTTGGCGCGGCGGACGAAGACCAGGTGGCACACCATGATGATCACCCAGGTGCTGATGATGCCCAGGGAGGCCACGTTCAGCACGATCTCGAAGGCCTGGGCCGGCACCAGGAAGTTCAGGCCGACGCCGAGCACGCACACCCCGCAGGTCAGCAGGATGCCGCCGTAGGGGACCTGGCTGCGGTTCATGCGGGCGGTGAACTTGGGGGCGGAGCCCGCCATCGCCATGGAGCGCAGGATGCGGCCCGTGGAGTAGAGGCCCGAGTTGAGGGAGGACATGGCGGCGGTCAGGACCACCAGGTTCATCACGTCGCCCGCGGCCGGGACGCCGATCTTCGACAGCACCGTGACGAAGGGGCTCTGGTCGGCCGAGTAGACCGAACCGGGCAGCAGCAGGGCCAGCAGGACGACCGAGCCGACGTAGAACAGGCCCACGCGCCACATGATCGAGTTCACCGCGCGCGGGACGACCTTCTCCGGCTCCGCGGTCTCGCCCGCGGCGACACCGACCAGTTCCAGCGCGGCGTACGCGAAGATCACGCCCTGCATCACCAGGACGACCGGCATCATGCCGTGCGGGAAGACGCCGCCGTTGTCGGTGATGACGCTCATGCCCGGGGTCTGGCCGCCCACCTCGTGCTGCGTGGCGAGCAGGAAGATGCCGATCAGCATGAAGCCGACGAGGGTCGCGACCTTGATGATCGCGAACCAGAACTCCATCTCGCCGAAGATCTTCACCGAGATCAGGTTCACCACCAGGACCACCGCGAGGGCGACCAGCGCGAGCACCCACTGCGGGATGTCGGTGAACAGGCTCCAGTAGTGCGTGTAGAGCGCGATCGCGGTGATGTCGGCGATACCGGTGGTCGACCAGTTCAGGAAGTACATCCAGCCGGCGACGTACGCGCCCTTCTCACCGAGGAACTCACGCGCGTACGACACGAAGGAACCCGACGAGGGGCGGTAGAGCACGAGCTCACCGAGGGCCTTGACGACGAAGAAGGCGAAGATGCCGCACACCAGGTAGGCGATCGCCAGGGCCGGGCCCGCGTTGTGGAGGCGGCCGCCCGCGCCCAGGAACAGTCCGGTGCCGATCGCGCCTCCGATGGCGATCATGTTGACGTGGCGGGCCTTGAGGTCCTTGCTGTAGCCGGCGTCGCCCGCGTCCGCGGGCACTGCGGCCGCATCGGTACGCGGCGTGGCCGCTGCCGTGTTCACGGCGTCCTTGCTCACGGTGGATCCACTCTCTGGTGCGCCCGAGCGGGTCGCGCTCGGCTTCCGGACGTACATAAGGTCCGTGCCCTCGGTAAAGGCACAGACCAAGGGGCCACCTTCCCCCACGCCATGGGGCTCACGCGGTGGCCTACGTCACAGAGCGCTCCTTCTCACACCCCGCTCCCCCTGATCACGCGAGGTTTCACAGCAGTGGTGAGACAGCGATACTGCTGCACATGACGACCGACACCGAGGAGCCGACCCTCACGATCGACGAGCTGGCGGCCCGGGCCGGTGTCACCGTGCGCACCGTCCGCTTCTACGGCACGAAGGGGCTGCTGCCGCCGCCGGTGCTCGGTCCGCGGCGGGTGGGGCACTACGGGCGCGAGCACCTGGCCCGGCTGGCGCTCATCGAGGAGTTGCAGCAGCAGGGCATGACGCTGGCCGGCATCGAGCGCTATCTGCGGCAGCTGCCGCCGGACCTGAGCGCGCACGACCTCGCCATCCACCGGGCCGTGGTGGCCTCCTGGGCGCCGGAGACCGTCGAGACCGTCAGCCGGGCGGAACTGGAGCGGCGGGCCGGGCGGCCGCTCGGTGACGAGGACGTCGAGCGGCTCGTCGCGATGGGCGTGGTCCGGCCCGCGGACGGCGGGTACGAGGCCGACCTCGGTCTGCTCCGGCTGGGCGCCGGGCTGCTGGACGTGCCGCTCTCGCAGGAGGCGATCTCCGCGGCGCGCAAGGTCCTCATCGAGCACGCGCGCGCAGCGGCCCGGGAGATGTCCCAGCTCTTCCGCGGCGAGGTGGCGGAGCGCGACGCGCGGGACGTGCGCTCCTTGTCCGCGCACATGCACCCTCTGGTGGTGCAGGCGCTCCTCACCGCCTTTCAGCGGTCGCTGAAGGAAGAGCTGGGCGATTGGCTCACCGGGCCGTCGGGCTCCGGCGGGTCAGCCGCGGGCTGAGTCGCTGAACCGCTCCCCCTTCTCCGCCTTCTCCACCAGCAGCGCGGGCGGGGTGAAGCGCTCCCCGTACTGCTCGGCGAGTTCCCGCGCCCGGGCTACGAAGCCGGGCAGACCGCCCTCGTAGCCGTTGATGTACTGGAGCACGCCTCCGGTCCAGCCCGGGAAGCCGATGCCGAAGATGGAGCCGATGTTGGCGTCGGCGACGGAGGTCAGCACGCCCTCCTCCAGCAGCCGGACGGTGTCCAGCGCCTCGGAGAACAGCATGCGTTCCTGCATGTCCCGGAACGGGATCCGGTACCCCGGCTCGGTGAAGTGCTCGCGCAGCCCGGGCCACAGGCCGGTGCGCTTGCCGTCGTCGCCGTAGTCGTAGAAGCCGGCGCCGCCGCTGCGGCCGGTGCGGCCGAACTCGTCGACCATGCGGTCGATGACGGCCTCGGCGGGGTGGGCCGTCCAGGTGCCGCCCGCCTCCTCGACCGCCCGCTTCGACTCGGCGCGGATCTTGCGGGGCAGCGTCAGCGTCAGTTCGTCCATCAGGGACAGCACCTTGGCGGGGTAGCCGGCCTGGGCGGCGGCCTGCTCGACCGAGGCGGGCTCGATGCCCTCGCCGACCATGGCGACGCCCTCGTTGATGAAGTGGCCGATGACGCGGGAGGTGAAGAAGCCGCGCGAGTCGTTGACGACGATCGGCGTCTTGTTGATCTGCCGGACCAGGTCGAAGGCGCGGGCCAGGGCCTCCTCGCCGGTACGCTCGCCCTTGATGATCTCCACCAGCGGCATCTTGTCGACGGGCGAGAAGAAGTGCAGGCCGATGAAGTCGGTCTGGCGCTCGACCCCTTCGGCGAGGGCGGTGATGGGCAGGGTGGAGGTGTTGGAGCAGAGCAGCGCGTCGGGCTCCACGACGTTCTGGATCTCCTGGAACACCTTGTGCTTGAGGGAGGTGTCCTCGAAGACCGCCTCGATCACGGCGTCACAGCCGGCCAGGTCCTGGACCTCGGCGGTGGGGGTGATGCGGGCGAGCAGCGCGTCGGCCTTCTCCTGCGGCGTACGGCCCTTGGCGACGGCCTTGGCGCACAGTTTCTCGGAGTACGCCTTGCCCTTGAGCGCCGCCTCCAGGGAGACGTCCTTCAGGACGACGTCGATGCCGGCGCGGGCGCAGGAGTAGGCGATGCCGGCGCCCATCATGCCGGCGCCGAGGACGGCGACCTTGCGGACCTTGCGGGGCTCGATGCCCTGGGGGCGGTTGGCGCCGGAGTTGACGGCCTGGAGGTCGAAGAAGAACGCCTGGATCATGTTCTTCGAGGTCTGGCCGGCCGCGAGGTCCACGAAGTAGCGGGCCTCGATGACCTGCGCGGTCTCGAAGTCGACCTGGGAGCCCTCGACGGCGGCGGCCAGGATGTTGCGCGGCGCCGGGTAGGGGGCGCCGCCCGTCTGCTTGCGCAGGGTGGCGGGGAAGGCGGGCAGGTTCGCGGCGAACTTGGGGTTGGCCGGGGTGCCGCCCGGGATGCGGTAGCCCGGCTTGTCCCAGGGCTGCCGGGACTCGGGGTTGGCGTCGATGAAGGCGCGCGCCTTGGCCAGCATGTCCTCCTGGCTGTCGGCCACCTCGTCGACGAGGCCGTTGTCCAGGGCGCGGCGGGGGCTGTACTGGGTGCCCTGGAGGAGGACCTTCAGCAGGGCGTCGGCGATGCCGAGCATCCGGACGGTGCGGACGACGCCGCCGCCTCCGGGCAGCAGGCCGAGGGTGACCTCGGGGCAGCCGATCTTGGAGCCGGGGGCGTCGAGGGCGACGCGGTGGTGGCAGGCCAGGGCGATCTCGTAACCGCCGCCGAGGGCCGCGCCGTTGAGTGCGGCGACGACGGGCTTGCCGAGGGTCTCGATGCGGCGCAGGTTCCGCTTGATGGCCATGCCGCCGTCGAACAGCTCCTGGGCCGTCTCGGGCGTGACGCGGATGAGGTCGCGCAGGTCGCCGCCGGCGAAGAAGGTCTTCTTGGCGGAGGTGATGATGACGCCCCGGATGGAGTCCTTCTCGGCCTCCAGGCGGTCGGTGACGGCGGCCAGCGAGTCGCGGAACGCCTGGTTCATGGTGTTCGCGGACTGGTCCGGGTCGTCGATGACCAGGGTGACGAGGCCGGTGCGGTCCTGTTCCCAGCGGATGGTGGTGGACTCAGTGCTCATGTGGAGGTGCTCCGTGTGATCCGTCGGGAGGGGGTCAGATGCGCTCGACGATGGTGGCGACGCCCATGCCGCCGCCGACGCACAGCGTGGCGAGGCCGTAGCGCTTGTCCTGGCGCTCCAGTTCGTCGACGAGGGTGCCGAGGATCATCGCGCCGGTCGCGCCGAGGGGGTGGCCGAGTGCGATCGCGCCGCCGTTGACGTTGACCTTGTCCAGGGACAGGCCCATGTCCTTGACGAAGCGCAGGACGACCGCCGCGAACGCCTCGTTGATCTCGACGAGGTCGATGTCGTCGATGGTCAGGCCGGCCTTGGCGAGGGCCTTGCGGGTGGCGGGGGCGGGCCCGGTGAGCATGATGGTGGGCTCGGAGCCGGACACGGCGGCGGAGACGATCCGCGCGCGGGGCGTGAGGCCGTAGCGCTCGCCGACCTCCTTGGAGCCGATCGCGACGAGCGAGGCGCCGTCGACGATGCCGGAGGAGTTGCCCGCGTGGTGGACGTGGTCGATCTTCTCCACCCAGTGGTACTGCTGGAGCGCGACCGCGTCGAAGCCGCCGAGTTCGCCGATGTCGGCGAAGGACGGCTTGAGCTTGGCCAGGGAGTCGGCGGTGGTGCCGGGGCGCGGGTGCTCGTCGTGGTCGAGGACGACGAGGCCGCTGCGGTCCTTGACCGGGACGACGGACCTGTCGAAGCGGCCGTCCTTCATGGCGGTGGCGGCCCGCTCCTGGGAGAGGGCGGCGTACTCGTCGACGTCGCGCCGGGAGAAGCCCTCGATGGTGGCGATGAGGTCGGCGCCGATGCCCTGCGGCACGAAGTTGACCTCGAGGTTGGTCATCGGGTCGTTGAACCAGGCGCCGCCGTCGGAGGCCATCGGCACCCGGGACATCGACTCGACACCGCCCGCGAGGACGAGGTCCTCCCAGCCGGAACGCACCTTGGCGGCGGCCAGGTTGACGGCTTCCAGGCCCGAGGCACAGAAGCGGTTCTCCTGCACACCGGCGACCGTGTCGGGCAGGCCCGCGGCGATGGCGGCGATCCGGGCGATGTCGGAGCCCTGGTCGCCGACCGGGCCGACGACGCCGAGGACGATGTCGTCGACGGCGGCCGGGTCGAGGTCCGGGAACCGGGCGCGGATCTCGTGGATGAGTCCGACGACCAGGTCGATGGGCTTGGTGCCGTGCAGGGCGCCGCCTGCCTTGCCGCGGCCGCGCGGGGTGCGGATCGCGTCGTACACGTACGCTTCGGTGCTCACGAGGGGGCCTTTCACTGAGGGTTTCGGGACGCTGGGAGCAGCCCGGGGACGTCCCACTCCCGGGCGATCTCCGCCGTGTCGGCGCCGGGCCGGGCCGGGCCGGTGCGGACGGAGGTCGGGGTCGCGGAGAAGCGGGGGGCCGGGGCGGGCTGGGTGATGCCGCCGTGGTCGGTGAAGGTGCCGCGGGCGGACAGGTGCGGGTGGTGCGGGGCCTCGCGCAGCGACAGCACGGGCGCCACGCAGGCGTCGGAGCCGTCGAAGACGGCCGTCCACTCGTCCCTCGTCCGGGTCTTGAAGCGGACGGCGATCTCGTCGCGCAGTTCGTCCCAGCGGGTGACGTCCTTACGGGCGTCGGCCCGGTCGCCGGCACCGAGAAGGGCGAGGAACTCGGTGTAGAACTGCGGTTCCAGGGCGCCGACCGCCATGTACCGGCCGTCGGCCGTCTCGTAGGTCCCGTAGTAGGGGCAGCCGCCGTCCAGGAGGTTGGCGCCGCGGCGGTCCTGCCAGCCGCCGGCGGCGAGCATGCCGTGGATCATCGTGGCGAGGTGGGCGGTGCCGTCGACGATGGCGGCGTCGACCACCTGGCCGGTGCCGGACGTACGGGCGTGGTGCAGGGCGGCGAGGACGCCGACGACGAGGTAGAGGGAGCCGCCCGCGTAGTCGCCGAGCAGATTGGCCGGGGCCGGCGGCGCCTGGTCCGGCCGGCCGATCATGCCGAGGGTGCCGGTGGGGGCGATGTACGCGATGTCGTGCCCGGCGCGCCGGGCGAGCGGGCCGTCCTGGCCCCAGCCGGTCATCCGGCCGTAGACCAGGCGCGGGTTGCGGGCGTGGCAGGGCTCGGGGCCGACGCCGAGGCGCTCGGCGACACCGGGGCGGTAGCCCTCGAGCAGGATGTCGGCGCGGGCCGCGAGGCCGAGCACCCGCTCCGGGCCGTCGGCGGACTTCAGGTCGACGACCACCGAGCGCTTGTTGCGGTTGGTGACGTCGTACGCCGGGTCGATCGCGAGCCCGGGGCCGCCGGGCCGGTCCACCCGCACGACGTCGGCGCCGAGGTCGGCCAGGAGCATGGCGGCGAACGGGCCGGGCCCGATGCCGGCCAGCTCGACCACGCGCACGCCGGTGAGCGGGCCGTGTCCTGGCGTCCTTGCCGTGGTCATCCAGCCCCCAGTGCTGTGACACATCTGATGTAACACCAGTGATGCTAAGAACGTGTTCCACTCGGCACAAGAGCTGACCGAGCAAGCGCTTAGCAATCTGCCGGACGGGTCAGCTTCCGTCCAGCTCCACTATCAGCCGCTTCGGGGCTCACCCGGTAGCTCTCCTCCACCCAGTCGCAGAGCACCTCCGCGGACGGGGCGCCCTGCCGCTCCAGGGGGATGCTCACCCAGCCCGCCTTCCCCAGGCCGTACCCGGCGGGTTCGGCGCCCGGGGAGGCCAGCGCGTGGGCGTGCGCCGTCTCGTCCTTGAGCTTCACCGTCACCCCCAGGGGGTAACTGCCGTCCTGCACCCCGAGGAAGACGAAGACCTTGCTGTTGACCTTGGCGACGGACTCACCCCAGGGGAACTCCTCGACGGCGTCCGGCAGCCCCAGTGCGAACGCGCGCACTTTCTCCCACTTCTTCAGGGCATTCCTGGGCACGGCCATCGTCGTCCTCCGGGCTCGTCGTCGGGCTCCGCACTCCTCACGCTAGCCTCGGCCACCGACAGCGGCACGGGCTGCACGACCGAGGGGTGTCATGAGCAGGCAAAGCAGGACGGACCGTCCGTACGACATCGTGCTCTTCGGAGCGACCAGTTTCGCCGGGGCGCTCACCGCGGAGTACCTGGCCGCCCACGCGCCCGAGGGACTGCGCTGGGCGATCGCGGGCCGCAACGCCGGGAAGCTGGAGCGGCTGCGCGAACGACTGCCCGCCGACGCGCGGGTCGAGGTGGAGCGGGCGGACGTCTCCGATCCCGCCTCGCTGCGCGACCTCGCCGAAAAGGCCCGCGTGCTGGCCACGACCGTCGGCCCGTACGTGACCTACGGCGAGGAGCTCGTCGCCGCCTGCGCGGACGCCGGGACCGACTACCTCGACCTGTGCGGCGAGCCGGAGTTCGTGGACCTGATGTACGTCCGGCACGACGCCCGCGCCCGGGAGACCGGGGCGCGGCTGGTGCACGCCGCCGGGTTCGACTCGATCCCGCACGACCTGGGCGTGTACTTCACCGTGCAGCAGCTGCCCGAGGACGTGCCCCTGACCGTGGAGGGCTTCGTCACGGCGGACGCGGCGTTCTCCGGCGGCACCTTCGCCTCCGCGCTGGGCCAGTTCGCCCGGCAGCGGCAGATGGCGGCGGCGGCGCGCGACCGGCGGCGCCACGAGCCGCGGCTGGTGGGCCGGCGGGCGTCGGCGCCGCTCGGCGCGCCGCGGTTCGCCAAGGAGGTCGGCGCGTGGGCGCTGCCGATGCCGACCATCGACCCGCAGATCGTGCGGCGCTCGGCGTCGGCCCTCGACCGCTACGGGCCCGACTTCCGCTACCGGCAGTACGCGGCCGTACGGCGTCTGCCCGTCGCCGTGGGCGGGGTGGCGGCGGTCGGCGCGCTGGTCGCGGCGGCTCAGGTGGCGCCCGCGCGACGCCTGCTGTCGGACCGGCTGAAGCCCGGGGACGGGCCGAGCCCCCAGAAGCGGGCGAAGAGCTGGTTCTCGGTGCGCTTCGTGGGCGAGGGCGGCGGCTCGCGGGTGTACACGGAGGTCTCGGGCGGCGATCCCGGCTACGACGAGACGGCGAAGATGCTCGCCGAGTCGGCGCTGTGCCTGGCCTTCGACGACCTTCCGGAGACGGCGGGTCAGGTCACCACGGCGGTGGCGATGGGCAACGCCCTGATCGGCCGGCTGCGCGCGGCGGGCATCCGGTTCCGCGTGGCGGCGGCCCGCTGAGGCCCGCCGGGAGCTACAGCGGCCACTCGGCGACGGTGTAGATCATCCCGGCGATCCAGCCGAGCCCGGCCAGGACGGCGAGGATCAGTCCTGTGGTGACGGCCCGTTCGACGGTCTGGGCCGGGCCGGGAACGGGCTTGGGGGCGCGGTGTGTTGTCATGCGCCCCAGCCTGCCGACGGCACCGGCCCGGGGCATCCGTACGGGTACTCAGGGCCGGTACTCAGATCGCCGGGTCGCCGTGCGGCCCGTCAGGCCGGGTGCGTCCCCCGCAGCGCCTCGCGGCACAGCGCGTCGGCCCTGCGCGTGGTCTCCGGGAGGCGGTAGGCGGGGGTCAGCGCGAGGGTGTGCGCACAGGCGTTGTCCAGGGTCACCCGGTGTCCGACGGAGACGAAGACCGGCTTGACGGCGTCCCGGGTGCGCAGGGCCCGGCCGACCTCCTCGGAGCCGGCGAGCAGCGGGGAGGCGCTGCCGCGCGGGGTGCCCGGCTCGTCGTGGGTGAAGGTGAACGGGTTCTTCGCGACGCCGATGGTGGGCAGGCCGGTCAGGACGCCGAGGTGGCTGGCGAGGCCGAAGCGGCGGGGGTGGGCGAGGCCGTAGCCGTCGCAGACGACCAGGCCGGGCGGGCAGGGCAGGGCGTCGAGGGCGGCGAGGACCGCGGGGATCTCACGGAAGGCGAGCAGCCCGGGCACATAGGGGAAGGCGACCCGGCCCACGGCGGTCGCCCGGGCGACGACGTCGAGGGTCGACGCGTCGAGCACGACCGCCGCCGCCGCGACGACGTCCCGCTCGTCGTCGTAGGCGACGTCGACCCCGGTCACATGTCCCGTTCCGGGCGGCGGTCCCGGTTCGTCGAGGATCACTCGCGCGCGCAGAGCGTCCTGCACGGCGCGGGCCTGCTCCTCGGTGGCGGGCCAGTCCTGGGGAATGCGTACGGTCGTCATGGTGGGCCCGAGCCTACGGGCTGCCCGGCGGCCGGACGGCCGCCCGGGGGTGGGCTCCCGGTCGCGTTCGTGCCGGAACCGGCGTACACCGCCCCGCTGGAAGCCGTCGACGCCGTGCCGGCGGAGCATGCGGTGTGGCTGGACGAGCAGGACCGGCGGGGGGTCTTCCTCGCGTCCGGGCGCGACAACCCCCGCGACGGCGGGTGATCGTCGCCGACGCGGGGGGATCGTGCGCGGATCGAGGAGATCACCGCGCAGGACCCGTTCGTGACCGCGGGCGTACGCGCCTGCCGCGTCACCGAGTTCACGGCGACCAGGACGGCACCCGCGCCGCGGGCCTGCCGCGAGACCTCCGAGGCGTCCGCCTCACTTGCCGAGGGCGCGCTGCAACTGGCTCTTGTTCATGCTGGAACGGCCCTCGACACCCTTGCGCTTGGCCTCCTGGTACAGCTGGTCGTAGGTGGGTCCCTGGGAACCCTGCCCCGAGCGCTGACCGCCCCGCTTGCCGGGGGACATGTCCTGCGTGGAGGTGCGGCTGGCCGTCCTGGACTCGCCGGAGCGGGCGCGTTCCTTGTTCACCGTGCGCGCGGCGATCTCCTTGGCGCGGCCGGTGCTCTCGCCCCGGTCCTTCGCGCTCTCCTTGATGTGCTCGTACTGGCGCTCCCGCTTGGAGCTCGAACCGCGTGGCATCTCCGCTCACTTCCTTTCCCGATCGGTGAACGGGTACCCACACTGCCGACGATCAGGGCACCCGGCATGCTCACTGCTCCAGGCGGGCGACCCGGCCCTTCTCGCCCGCGGCCCAGCACCCGTGGTCCCGCGTGCAGTCGACGGTGTCGTAGGAGCCGGTGTCCACGGTCCGCCAGGTCCGTCCGGCGTCGGTGGTGAGGTCGGTGCCCGTGGGGCCGACGGCGAGGGCGGCGGTCCTGCTGTGCGGGAGCCAGGCCACGCCGGAGCGGTAGGCGGGCACGGGCGTGACCGCCGGGCGCCAGGTGCGGCCGCCGTCGGCGGTGCGGGCGGCGGCGCGCGGCGAGGGCTGGTCGGGGCGGTAGTCGCCGCCGACGGCGAGGCCCCGGGCGCGGTCGCGGAAGGCCAGCGCGAAGACGCCCCGGGCGGGATCTCCCGCGGGCAGGGGCGCGTCGGTGGCCCGCCAAGTGAGGCCCCGGTCCGCCGAGTGCAAGACCCGGGCGCGGGCCGCCCCGCCGGTGGCGAGCCAGACGTCCTTCGCGCCGGACGTCACCAGGCACTGGCCGCTCGCCGCGAACCCGGCCTCGCCCTCCTGCGCGGCCGGCATGCCCCGGTCCGCCAGCACCGACCAGGAGCGGCCGCCGTCGCCGGTCGACAGGATGCGGAACCTGCCGTCCACCGGATCGCTCATCGCGAGCCCGTGGCGGCTGTCGAAGAAGGCGAGGCAGTCGTAGAACGCCTTGGGGTCGGGGTTGCGGAAGGACTCGGTCCATGTCGTGCCGCCGTCGTCGGTGCGGTAGATCCGGGACGCCTCCCCCTCACCGATGGCCAGCACCACGGCCCGGCGCGCGTCGAACGCCTCCACGTCCCGGAACTGCAACTCCCCCGCGCCGGGCGGCGACACGTTCCGCCAATGCGCGCCGCCGTCGGTGGTGCGCAGAACGGTTCCGGCGGTGCCGGCGACCCAGGCGGTGTTCCGGCTGACGGCGGCGAGGCCCCGGAAACGTGCCTCCGGGGCGCCGGTGTCCTTCAGTTCCCAGTGCGGCGCCCGGTGTTCCGGCTGGCGCGCCTGCGCCGGTACGGCGGTCAGGGCCGCCAGTGCCGCCGCGCAGACCGCCGTCGCGGTCGCCCTGCGCCGTGTCCGTCCCGCCCGTCGCGTGCTCCCCATACGCCTCATGGCGGGCGAAGCTAGCCCACGCCCCGGGAGCCGTCCAGACGGCCTCTGCGGTCACCCGCCCCGCCCCACCCATGCCTGCGGGGCACACGAGGAGAGTCACGTCACTCCGGTGCATGAACGCGGTGACAGAGGTCACTCGCAGTTCGTGTGCACGGATTGGCTGATTCCGTCGTCTCTTCCCATGCCCGGCCTCATCCGCCCGGACGCCCGTCCAGCCGTCACAAGGGAGCAAAGGCGTTGTCCATCGTCATCGAGCAGCCCGTGGAGGCCCGCCTCGTCGCCGCGGCGCCGCGTATGCCGAGCATTCCCGCGACGCTGCACTACGACCGGCGTGATCCGTTCGCGGTCCGCATGACCTTCCCCGCCCCCGCCACACTGGAGGGCGTCGACGTCTGCTGGACCTTCTCCCGCGAGCTGCTCGCCGCGGGTCAGAAAAGCGCCGAGGGGCACGGCGACGTGCGGGTGCGGCCCTACGGCTACGACCGCACGGTACTGGAGTTCCACGCGCCCGAGGGCACCGCCGTGGTGCACGTCCGCTCGAGCGAGATCCGCCGGTTCCTCGAGGCCACGAGCGAGCTCGTGCCCGTCGGCCTGGAGCACCTCCAGCTCGATCTGGACCACGGCCTGGCCGAGCTGATGCGCGACACGTGCTGACCTGACGGGCCCGCCGCGGCAGAGTGGCCGGGCTCGCACTCGGCCACGGGTGGTCTCAGCGCGAGACGGTCACCGCGTTCCCGGCCCTCCGCTCGGTCAGCGCCGTGCTCACCTCGCGGACGACGCGGGCCAGTCCGGGCCTCGCCTCAGCGGCCCGCTCGGTCAGTTCGCGGATGCGCTGTCCGGAAGGGCCGTCGCCGAAGAGGTGCGCGGCTGCCGCGAGGACGGCGACCGCCGCGTCACGGCCGGAGACCGCCGTGGCCGGAACCCGGCCGGTCTCCCCCCGCCGCGGCTCGCGCAGCACCTGCCGTGTCTCCGCCCGCAGCGCCTCCACGACGACCACCCGGTCCAGCGCGTACTCCACGGACGGGAACACGCCGAGCACCCTTCTCTTCTCCGCCCGGACGTACCCCTTCGCCACCAGTTGCTCCCGCACGGCGTCGGAGGTCACCCGCGCCCGCAGTGTCACCCAGGTGCGCCAGGGATGGGGGAAGGACTCGCGGACGAGGTCCAGCAGCCCGTCGAGGACCGGATCGCCCGCACTCGCGTCCAGGTCCACCGGTGTGGCGATGCCGTCCACGTCGGTCAGCAGGCCGCGCCGGGCCAGCTCGACGAGGGCACCGGCCCGCACCAGGTCGGTTCGCGGGGCGGTGCCGGCGGCCGCCGGCCGTCCGGTGTCCCAGGCCAGCAGACAGAGCCTGGCCGGCAGCGAGAGCGGTTCGTTCGGCACACGAGCCTCCTTCGAGCACGAAGACCGGGTTCCCCGTAAAGGCGTTGACATCGCTCACAGCGCCTTCGTACGGTGTACAACGTCCTGTTGCCGCCGATTGGAGAAGGACGTTGCTCGTCTGAGGTCCTGAGACACCGCGTCACACCCCTCGGTGTGTGCGCTGCGTGCGACCTCGGCGTTCGAGCCGTCCTCCCGGTGCAGGGCATTTCGAATTTCATGTCCGTGACGTGCCCACGGAGCCTCCTCCCCTGGTCGCAGGTGTCTCGACACGCGTGTGCCCCTGACCGCTTCGAGCAACCGCGAGCGAGGCCCCCATGTCCGCTTCCATCACCGTCACGTCCCTTGCGTTCGCCTGGCCCGACGGCAGTCCCGTCTTCGAGGGCCTGGACGTCGCGTTCGGCCCCGGCCGGACCGGCCTGGTCGGCGTCAACGGCTCGGGAAAGTCCACCCTGCTCAAGCTGATCGCCGGTGAACTCGCACCGGCCGACGGCACCGTCCGCGTGGCCGGCGAGGTCGGATACCTCCCGCAGAACGTCACGCTCGACACCACCCTGCGCGTCGACCAGGCCCTCGGCATCGCCGCCCGGCGCGCCGCCCTGCACGCCATCGAGTCGGGCGACGCCTCCGAGGCGCATTTCGACACCGTCGGCGACGACTGGGACGTCGAGGAGCGCGCCCTCGCCACCCTGGGTGAACTCGGCCTGGGGCACGTGGAGCTGGACCGCACCATCGGCGAGGTGTCCGGCGGCGAGTCGGTCCTGCTGCGGCTGGCCGCGCTGCTGCTGCGCCGGCCCGACGTGCTGCTGCTGGACGAGCCGACCAACAACCTCGACCTGTACGCCCGGCGGCGGCTGTACGCGGCCGTGCAGTCCTGGCCGGGCGTGATGGTCGTGGTCAGCCACGACCGTGAACTGCTGGACCTCGTCGACCAGATCGCCGATCTGCGCTCCGGTGAGATCAGCTGGTACGGCGGCAACTACTCCGACTACGAGGAGGCGTTGGAGGTCGAGCAGGAGGCGGCCGAGCGCATGGTGCGCGCCGCCGAGTCCGACTTCCGCAAGCAGAAGCGCGAACTGGCCGACGCCCAGGTCAAACTGGCCCGGCGCAAGCGGTACGGGCAGAAGATGTGGGATCAGAAGCGTGAGCCGAAGATCGTGATGGGGGCGCGCAAGCGCGCGGCGCAGGAGTCCGCGGGCAAACACCGCATCCTGCACGAGGAGAAGCTCGCCGAGGCCCGGGAGCGGCTCGACGAGGCGGTGGAGGCCGTACGGGACGACGACGAGATCCGCGTCGACCTGCCGTACACGGCGGTGCCGCCCGGGCGGACCGTCCTCACCCTCCAGGATCTCGGGCTCCGCTACGGCGCCCGGGTGAAGGGCGGCGTCGAGCTGCGCGGACCGGAGCGGGTCGCGTTGATCGGGCGCAACGGCGCGGGCAAGACCACGCTGCTGCGCACGATCACCGGGGAGCTCCCCCCGGAGTCGGGCGAGGTGCGGGCGCACGTCCCGCTGCGGTTCCTGCCCCAGCGGCTCGACGTCCTCGACGGGGAGTTGTCCGTCGTCGAGAACGTGGCCCGGTTCGCGCCGGGCGCCACCAACAACCGGATCCGGGCGCGGCTTGCGCGCTTCCTGTTCCGGGGCGCCCGCGCCGACCGCAAGGCGGCGACGCTGTCCGGCGGCGAACGCTTCCGGGCCGCGCTGGCCGCGCTGATGCTGGCCGAGCCCGCCCCGCAGCTGCTCCTGCTGGACGAGCCCACCAACAACCTCGACATGGCGAGCGTCCGGCAGCTCACCACGGCCCTGGAGTCGTACGAGGGAGCGCTGGTCGTGGCCAGTCACGACCTGCCGTTCCTGGAGTCCGTCGGCATCACGCGCTGGCTGCTGCTGGAGGAAGGAGAACTGCGGGAAATCACGCCAGAGGCTGTCGGGTTTTCCTCCTAGCGTCGGAGGCATGACCGACTTCGCGCACGATGCCATCACCCTGACCGGAGCACGCGAGAACAACCTCAAGGACGTCACCCTGCGGATCCCGAAAGGCCGGCTGACCGTGTTCACCGGCGTTTCGGGGTCGGGGAAGTCGTCCGTCGTCTTCGACACGATCGCGGTGGAGTCGCAGCGCCAGCTGAACGAGACGTACCCGTGGTTCGTCCGCAACCGGCTGCCCAAGTTCGAGCGGCCGCACGCGGACGGCCTGGAGCACCTCACCCCGGCGATCGTCGTCGACCAGCGGCAGGTCGGCGGTCATTCCCGGTCGACCGTCGGCACCATGACGGACGTCTACTCGGTGATCCGGGTGCTGTTCTCCCGGCACGGCACGCCGAGCGCCGGGCCGGCGACGGCGTACTCGTTCAACGACCCGTCGGGCATGTGCACCGAGTGCGACGGCCTCGGCCGGACGGTGCGGCCCGACTGGGACCGGATCCTGGACCCGGCCCGCTCCCTCGCCGGCGGGGCGGTCCGCTTCCCGCCGTTCGCCGCCGGGACCTGGCAGGGCCAGACGTACACCAACAGCACCGAGCTGGACCCGCACAAGCCGGTCGGGCGGTTCACGTCCGCCGAACGGGAGTTCCTGATGTACGGGCGGCCCGGGAGCAAGGTCACCGTCACCGGCAGCGGCGGCACCTGGACCACCGACTACGAGGGGCTGGCGGTCCGCTTCGAGCGGCTGTACCTGAAGCGGGACCTGTCGGGCATGAGCCAGAAGACCCGGGACCTGGTGAGCGCGTACCTGGTGGACGGCACCTGCCCGGCGTGCCGTGGAGCCCGGCTGAACGCGGCGGCGCTCGCGACGCGCGTCAACGGCCGGTCGATCGCCGACTGCACCCGCATGCAGGTCACCGACCTGATCGCCGTGCTGAAGGAGATCGACGACCCGGTGGCCGGGCCGATCGCCTCGGCCGCCGTCACCGCGCTGGAGCGCATCGAGGCGATCGGCCTCGGCTACCTCAGCCTCGACCGGGAGACGGCCACGCTCAGCGGCGGGGAGGGGCAGCGTCTGAAGACGGTGCGGCACCTGGGCTCCAGCCTGACCGGGATGACGTACATCTTCGACGAGCCGAGCGTCGGACTGCACCCGCGCGACGTGGGCCGCCTCGGCGACCTGCTGCTGCGGCTGCGCGACAAGGGCAACACCGTGCTGGTCGTCGAGCACGACCCGGACGTGATCGCGCTGGCCGATCACGTCGTCGACATGGGGCCGGGGGCCGGGGCGGGCGGCGGCACGGTCGTGTTCGAGGGGACGGCTCGGGAGCTGGCGGCGTCCGGCACGCTCACCGGACGGTGCCTGCGCCGCGGCACGGCGGTCAAGGACGAGGTGCGGGAGGCCGCCGGGGAGTTGTGGGTGAAGGGCGCCAGCCGGCACAACCTGCGGGACGTGACCGTGCGGTTCCCGGTCGGTGTGCTCACGGCGGTGACCGGGGTCGCCGGGTCCGGGAAGAGCACCCTGGTCGGGGAGTTCACGGCGGCGCACGACGAGGCCGTGGTCGTCGACCAGTCGTCGATCGGCATCTCGGGCCGTTCCACCCCGGCCACGTATCTGGGGATCATGGACACGGTCCGCAGGATCTTCGCCCGTGAGACGGGGAGGGAGGCGGGTCTGTTCAGCTTCAACTCCGGCGGGGCCTGCGGCACTTGCGAGGGCCGGGGGCTCCTCTGCACCGACCTGGCCTTCATGGACCCGGTGACGACGACCTGCCACGCCTGCGAGGGGCGGCGCTTCAGGGAGGAGGTGCTGCGGCTGACCGTGCGGGGCAAGTCCGTGGCGGACGTCCTGGAGATGACCGCCGAGCAGGCGCTCGACTTCCTCGACGACCCGGGCGTACGGCGCCGGCTGCGCGCCCTGCGGGACGTCGGACTGACGTATCTGACCCTCGGGCAGCCCCTGTCGACGCTCTCCGGCGGCGAGAGGCAGCGGATCAAGCTGGCCACACGGCTGCACCGGAGCGGGGCGGTCTACGTCCTCGACGAACCGACGACCGGTCTGCACATAGCGGACGTGGACGGACTCGTCGCCCTGCTGGACCGGCTGGTGGACTCGGGCAACACGGTCGTCGTGGTCGAGCACAACCTGCACGTGGTCGCCCGCGCCGACTGGGTCATCGACCTCGGCCCGGACGGCGGCCGGGACGGCGGCGAGATCGTCTTCGAGGGGACGCCCCGCCAACTGCTGGAGACGGAGGGATCCTTCACGGCGGAGCATCTACGGCGGGCGGTGCGGCACCACCGGTGAGCGGGGGACGCACGGGGGTCGGGGGGCCCGGGCGCGGGAGGGATCGCCAGGGAGCAGGCCGAGCATGCGGGTGGAGTGCCACCGCCGTGGGGTGAGGTGCCGGGCATGCGGTGGTGCGCCACCGCTGCGGGGGCCGGGCATGCGGGTGGACTACCGGGACCGTCGGATGTTGCCGGGCGCCCGGCTGGGTGCCGGGGCCAGGGGAGGTTGCCGGGCGGCGGGTGGGTGCCGGGGCCGTGGGGTGTTACCGGGCAGGTGAGGGTGCCGGGGCCGTGGGGTGTTACCGGGCAGGTGAGGGTGCCGGGGCCGTGGGGTGTTACCGGGCAGGTGACGGTGCCGGGGCGGTGGGATGAGTTGCCCGGGTGGGTGGTGGGGTACCCGTGGTGCGGTGGGTCGGGTGACTCGGCGGTGATCCGGCCCGCTCCGGCCATCCACGGGGCTGTCCTCTCCCCCGTTCGCCCTGCATGATGGTCGGCCGACGCCCCGACGGGCTCCGGTCGATCCCGGAGACTTCCGTCGGTGCGGTCCCGACACGTCCCATCCGATACGGAGTCCCGCTCGTGCCCAGCAAGAAGGCCCTCGTCCGCCGCCCCAGCCCGCGTCTCGCCGAGGGGCTGGTGACGCACATCGAGCGGGAGCGGATCGACGCCGGTCTCGCCGCCGAGCAGTGGTCGGCGTACGTGGAGGCCCTGCGCACGCACGGCTGGGAGACCATCGAGGTGGACCCGGCGGACGACTGCCCGGACTCGGTGTTCGTCGAGGACACGGTCGTGATGTACAAGAACGTGGCCCTGATCGCGCGTCCGGGAGCCGATTCCCGGCGGGACGAGACCGCCGGGGTCGAGGAGGCCGTGGCCGGTCTCGGCTGCTCGGTGAACTGGATCTGGGAGCCGGGCACCCTGGAGGGCGGGGACGTCCTGAAGATCGGCGACACGGTCTACGTGGGCCGGGGCGGCCGCACCAACGCCGACGGCGTCCGGCAGCTGCGCGCCGCGTTCGAACCGCTCGGCGCGCGGGTCGTCTCGGTGCCGGTGAGCAAGGTGCTGCACCTGAAGTCGGCGGTCACGGCGCTGCCCGACGGCACGGTCATCGGACACATCCCGAAGATGGACACGCCGTCGCTGTTCGGGCGCTTCCTGCCGGTCCCCGAGGAGGCCGGGTCGCACGTGGTGCTGCTCGGCGGTGACAAGCTGCTGATGGCGGCGAGCGCGCCGAAGACCGCCGAGCTGTTCGCCGACCTCGGGTACGAACCGGTCGTCGTGGACATCAGCGAGTTCGAGAAGCTCGAGGGATGTGTGACGTGTCTCTCGGTGCGGCTGCGGGATCTGTACGTCTGAGCGGACCGTGCCCTTCCCCTTCACCCCTTCGACCTGCGGGTCCGGGGGAGCTGCGTCGTGCTCCAGGGCGACCCCGCTGATCAGTGGCCTTTACAGCACCCTTAATCTACGGCTTCGTAACCTACGGAGACGTAGCCTACGATGCCGTAGGTTTACCGCTCACCGCTCGTACGCTTGTCCCCTGGAGAGTCCATGACGATCACCACTCCCCACCTCGGCAGCCCGGCCGGCGCCTGGACCGACGCTCAGCTGCTGTACGCCCTGGAGGAAGTGGTCGAGAAGGAACTCAACCGGCATCTGAAGATCGCCAAGGACTGGATGCCGCACGAGTACGTGCCCTGGAGCGACGGGCGCAACTTCCCCGGTCTGTTCGAGGACGGCGAGGCCTGGGAGAAGGAACAGTCCAAGGTCACCGAGATCGGACGCATCGCGCTCGTCGTCAACCTTCTCACCGAGGACAACCTGCCCAGCTACCACCATGAGATCGCCTCGCTGTTCGGCCGCGACGGCGCCTGGGGCACCTGGGTGCACCGCTGGACCGCGGAGGAGGGCCGGCACGGCATCGTGATGCGGGACTACCTGCTCACCTCGCGCGCCGTGGACCCGGACAAGCTGGAGCAGTTCCGGATGGCCCACATGAGTGAGGGCTTCGAGCACGACCACCGGCACTCGATGCTGCACTCGGTCGCCTACGTGGCCTTCCAGGAGCTCGCCACCCGCGTCTCGCACCGCAACACCGGCCACCAGTCCGGGGACCCGGTCTGCGACCGCATGCTGGCGCGCATCGCCACGGACGAGAACCTGCACATGGTCTTCTACCGGAACCTGCTGAAGGCGGCCTTCGAGCTGGCGCCCGACCTGACGATGATGGCCGTGCGCGACGTCATCGTGAACTTCCGGATGCCCGGCCACGGCATGCCCGGCTTCGAGCGGGCCGCCGCGCAGATGGCGATCGGCGAGATCTACAACATGCGCATCCACCACGACGACGTGCTCCAGCCCGTGCTGCGCTTCCTGAAGATCATGGAGATCGACAACCTGGGCCCCGAGGGCCGCAAGGCGCAGGAGGAGCTCGGTCTGTTCATGGGCGGCCTGGACGCCGAGGCGTCGAAGTTCGACGAGAAGCTGGCCACCCGCAAGGCCCGCATGGCGGCCCGGGCCGGCGCCTGACGCCGACCGGCACGCACGGAGACAGGGCCCCGGCCGCGACGCGCGGCCGGGGCCCTGTGCGGTACCGGTGCCCGGTGCGGTACCGGTGCCCTGTGCGCCCGCGCCGGGCGGCCCAGGGCCGCGGCTACCGCGCCACGCGTCGCAGCTCCAGCCGCTCCTTCTCCGAAAGGCCGCCCCAGACGCCGAAGCGCTCGTCGTGGTCCAGCGCGTACGCCAGGCAGGCCGCGCGGATCGGGCACATACCGCAGATCCGCTTCGCCTCCCGCACCGAACTGCCCGGCTCGGGGAAGAAGAAGTCCGCCCCCGTCTGCGCGCACAACGCCTCTTGCTGCCATTCGAGTTCGGGCGAGGTGATGGTGTCGATGTGCATGCCCGAGAGCGTCGTGGACGGTGAAAAACGTTCGATCAACGCGGGATCAACACCGCGTTCACGGCCCTCCGGCCGCTCGATGATCGCCCGCCGGACAGGACGGCGCACGGCGGCGCGCGGGAACTGCCACCACGCGCACCGGCCGCGCTCCGGCGGCGTTCGTCACCGGGCGGTGCCAGACTCGGCAGTGCAGACGACGGGCCCCTGTGCGAGGAGGGCGACGATGCTCACCACCCGTTACGTCCCCGGCGCTCCGAACTGGATCGATGTCGGCGCTCCCGACATCGACGGCGCCGCCGCCTTCTACGGAGCGCTGTTCGGCTGGCGGTTCCAGCCGGGCGGCCCGGAGGTCGGGGGCTACGGCCTGTTCCGGCTCGGCGGCAGGACGGCCGCCGGAGGCATGCAGACCACGCCGGAGCAGGGCCCGCCCTCCTGGACGGTGTACTTCCACTCGCCGGACGCGGACGCCACGGCGCGGGCGGCCGAGCAGGCGCACGGCGCGGTGACGGTGCAGCCCATGGACGTCCAGGACCTGGGCCGGACGGCGATCCTCGCCGACCGGGCGGGGGCGGCCTTCGGCCTGTGGCAGCCGGGCCGCACCAAGGGGCTGGAGGTCGTCCAGGAGCACGGCTCCCTGTGCTGGGTCGAGCTGCACACGGCGGACGTCCCGGCCGCGGCGGCCTTCTACCACTCCGTCCTGGGCCTGGAGACCTTCGGCGCCGACTTCGCCGGCGGTGCGTACACCACGTTCCACCCCGCCGGGCAGAGCGAGGACGCGATGTTCGGCGGGGTCGTGCCTCTGGCGGAGGCTCCTGCGGAGGACGAGGCGTACTGGCTGCCGTACTTCGAGGTCGCCGACACGGACGCGACGGTCGCCAGGGCCGCGGAGCTGGGCGGCACGGTCCGCCTCCCGGCCACCGACATGCCGTCCGTCGGCCGCCTCGCCGCACTCGCCGACCCCTACGGCGCCCGCTTCGCGGTGATCCACAGCGCGTCACGGCAGGGCTGAGGCCGCCGAGGGCGCCCGTCGGACCGTCCCGTTCGCCGGTCTGTCAGGGGTCTTGCCACTCCGAGCGAGCCGGACGCTCCGAGGGGAGGGACCCCTCAGGCGGATGCGCGTCGCACCAGCGTCGTCGGCAGTACCACGCTCGACGGGGTCGCCCCGACGCCCTCCTGTGGGGCGTCGCGGTCGAGGCCGCGCAGCAGAAGGCGGGCCATCAGGCGGCCCATCTCCTCTATGTCCTGACGGACCGTCGTGAGAGGAGGGTCGGTCTGTTCCGCGACGGGCCGCATGTCGTCGAAGCCGATCACGGCCACGTCGTCGGGGACACGGCGGCACGACGCGCGCAGGACGCGCAGCGCGCCGGAGGCCATGAGGTCGTTCGCGGCGAACACCGCGTCCACGTCCGGGCACCGGTCGAGCAGTTCGCGCATCGCCCGCTCGCCTCCGGCCGGGGTGAAATCCGATGCGGCGATCAGCCGTGGGTCGGCGTCCACCATGACGTCCCGGTAGCCGTCGAGGCGGTCCGCGGCGGAGGTCTGGTCGAGGGGGCCGGTGATGTGCGCGATCCGGGTGCGGCCGAGCCCCGCCAGGTGCCGTACGGCGTCACGGGCGCCGCCGCGGTTGTCGCTGTCGACGTAGACGACGTCGCGCCGGTCCCCGCTCCAGCCGGGCCGGCCGCCGAAGACCGTGGGCACGCCGGCCCGCTGCGTCAGCTCCGGCAGCGGGTCGTCGAGGTGCAGGGAGAAGACGAGGGCGCCGTCGACATGCCCGCCGGCCAGGTACCGGCCGACCCGGGCGTGGTCGTCCCGGCCCTCCGTGAGCAGCAGCACGAGCTGGTTGTCGTGGGCGGTGAGTTCCTTGCTGATACCGCGCAGCTGGAGCGCGAAGAACGGGTCGGCGAAGACCCTGGTCTCCGGTTCGGCGACGACGACCGCGACCGCGTCGTGCCGTCGGGTCACCAGGGAGCGGGCGGCCTGGTTGGGCACGTATCCGAGCTCCTCCACGGCCCTGCGGACGCGCTCCACGAGGACGTCGCGCACGCCGTCTCCGCCGTTGACCACACGGGAGACGGTGGCCCGCGAGACCCCGGCCCGGGCGGCCACGGCCTCCAGCGTGGGGCGTGGCGCTGTGTCGGTCACTTCGGGGCTCCTCACCTGCGGCTGCCGCTCAGGATAGCCCCGGTACGCAGCGTGGTGAGAGCGCTCTCGCCCCTTCGGGGGAGCGCGCGGAGCGCCTGTCAGTGCTGGTGGCCGCCGCCCGTCGGCTCCTCCTCGTGCTCGTGGCCGCCGTCCGCCGGCTCCTCCTCGTGCTCGTGGCCGCCGTCCGCCGGCTCCTCCTCGTGCTCGTGGCCGCCGTCCGCCGGCTCGCCGTGCTCGTGCGGGTCGTACCCCGGGATGGTCCCGTCCGGCTTCTTCACGAGGAACAGTCCCACCATCCCCATGTCGGAGTGGCTCTGCACATGGCAGTGGTACATCCAGGCGCCGGCGCCGACCCCCTCCCCCGCGATCACCTGGAAGCCGAAGGAGTCGGCCGGGCCCGTGATCTTGTTGTCGATGACCTGGCTGGGATCCTCGGGGCCGGTCAGCAGGCCGGTGCGGTTGTCCGCCCAGCGGTGACCGTGCATGTGGAACGTGTGGTAGAACTCGCCGTGCGTGATCACGACGAACTCGACGCGATCCCCCACCGTGGCCTCGAAGTTGGGCCCGGAGTGCGGCGGCTTGTTGTTGATGCGCATGTCGTTGAAGACGACCGTGTGGGTGCGGTCGGGCAGGACGTCGCCCTTGCGGCGGACGACGACCGGGCCGAAGAGGCCCTTCTGCAGGCCCACGGTGCCGTGTTCGGTGCCGACGACGTGGTCGTGGTAGTGCCAGTAGCCCGCGCTGCCCGAGCGCCAGGTGCCGTCCTTGCGGCGACCCGGGGCGTGGGTGCGCCAGGTGTAGGTGCGGGTGCCGCCCGGCTCGACATGACTGCGGTTCAGTTTCGTGCCGTCGCTGGTGATCTCGTAGTCCAGGCCGTGGACGTGCAGGCTGACGTCCACGTCCATGGTGTTCTCGAACTCGACGTGCAGTGTGTCGCCCTCGTTGAGTTCGATCAGCGGGCCCGGGACGGTCGCCTTGCCCTTCTCCAGGCCGTAGCCCATCTGCCCGTCGGGGAGCTTCTCGGCGTACAGCTTGATGCGCTTCACCTCGCCCCCGGCGGGGGCCGTCTTCACCGGTCCGGCTGCGCTCACGGCCTCCGGCGCCACGGACAACGATGTCGCGACGGCCGCGCCGCCCAGCAGGACCCGCCGGTTGAAGCTGCGTCTGTCCATGCGGAACTCCCCACCCTGGTAAGGCATTGACGGAGGCGTACCTGTGATGAACCGGTGCGACGGTACCGGCCGTTCTCCCGTTTATCCACACTCAAGACAAAGTTGACGCCATCCCGGTCATAGGTATTGGCGAGACATGCAAAGGGGTTTAGCTTCCTTGGCGGTGTTGCTGTGACCGAGGAGGTGCCCATGCACTTACGAGGGTGGAGCAAGTCGAGACGCGTCTGGGCGGCGTCCGTCGCCGCCGGGGTCGTGACCGCCGGGCTGCTGTCGGGTCCGGCCGCGCACGCGCGTCCTTTCCCCGAACCCCCGCTGACAACGATGTCGATCAAGTCGCCGCCGGGCGGCGCGAATGTACGGGTGCTGATCTTCCACGGTTCCGCGGCGGCCGGGGAGGAGTCGCCGGTGGTGAACGCCGGGATCGAGGCCATCGAGGACATCGGTCTGACGGGCCCGGCGAACCGCCGCTTCAAGGTGCAGGCCACCGGCGACGCCTCGGTGTTCACCGACGAGACGAAGCTGGGCCGCTTCAACGCGGTCGTGTTCCTGACCGGCGGGGGCGATGTCCTCGACGCGGAGCAGGAGGCGGGCCTGGAGGCGTACATGGAGGCCGGCGGCGGGTTCGTCGGCATTCACGACGCGGCGCGCGCGGAGCCGTACTCGGACTGGTTCACCGGCCTGGTGGGTGCCCGCCCGGCCGCCTCCAGCCCGACGGCCGTGCAGCGCGCGACCGTGGAGGTCGGCGACCGCCGGCACCCCGCCACCAAGGGCCTGCCGATGCAGTGGAAACGCCCGGACCGGTGGCTGAACTGGGTGAAGAACCCCTCCGGGGACGTGCACACGGTGGCCCGGGTGCGCGAGTCGACCTACCAGCCGGGCTCGGGCTCCAACGGCTGGGACCATCCGGTCAGCTGGTGCCGTGACTACGACGGCGGACGGTCCTTCTACACGGGCATGGGCGGGACGGTGTCGTCGTACGACGAGGCCGACTTCCGCGACCATCTGCGCGGCGCGCTGATGTGGACGACCCGGCTGGAGCAGGCCGACTGCAAGGCGACCATCACCGCCCACTACGCGGCGGAGCGGCTGACCAAGCCCAACCAGCCGGGGCAGAACGACCAGATCGGCGAACCGCACGGGATGGTCACCGCGCCCGACGGCCGGGTGTTCTACATCGGCCGGGGCGGCGCCGACTCCTCGCAGCCCGTGATCACGGACTGGAACAACCCCGACATCGGCAAGGGCAGGGGCGAGATCCACGTCTACGACCCGAGGACCAAGCAGGTCACCCTGGCCGGCGCGCTCACCGTCTTCGGCAACAAGGGCGGCGGCGACGAGCTGGTCAAGGTGGAGGAGGGGCTGCTCGGCATCGAACTGGACCCGGGGTTCGCGCAGAACGGCTGGGTGTATCTGCACTACACGCCGCACGAGCGGATCAACCGCGAGACGCGGATGGCGGAGCGGCGGGTCTCCCGCTTCACGCTCGACCGGGCCACGAACAAACTGGACCTGTCCAGCGAGAAGGTGCTGCTGAAGTGGCCGGTGCAGATCCACAGTTGCTGTCACGCGGGTGGCGGCATGGCCTGGGACTCCAAAGGCAACCTGTACATCGCCACCGGTGACAACAACTCCAGCGGCTTCAGTTCCGGTTACTCGGGCAACAACCCGGAGCCGAACTACAAGGGCGTGTCCTTCGCGGACGCCCGCCGCACCGCCGGCAACACCAACAACCTCAACGGCAAGATCCTGCGCATCCACCCGGAGCCGGACGGGACGTACACCCTCCCCCGGGGCAACCTCTTCACCGGCAAGGAGCCCGACGAGGGCGGGGGCAAGACACGCGGCGAGATCTACGTAATGGGCGTCCGCAACCCGGCGCGCATCTCCGTCGACCCGGCGACCGACGTGCTCTACGCGGGCTGGGTCGGACCGGACGCGAGCACGCCCTCGACGACCTGGGGCCCGGCCAAGTACGACACGTTCGCCGCCATCACCGAGGCGGGCAACCGGGGCTGGCCGTACTGCATGGGCAACAAGCAGCCCTACCGGGACCGCAACCTGCCGGATCCGTCCAAGCCGCTGGGCTGGTACGACTGCGACCACCCGAAGAACGAGTCGCCGAACAACGACGGCCTGGTCAATCTGCCGCCGGTGACAGGCAACAACATCTGGTACTCGCCCTCGGGCGGCGGCCCGGACTACCCGCGCGACGCGAACGGCGTCCCGTCGTACAAGCCGGCGGAGGCCACCTACCGGCTGCCCTGGCTGAAGGGCGGCGGGCAGGCCGCGATGAACGGGCCGGTCTACCGGTACGACCGGGTGGCGGCCGACAGTGCCGTGAAGTGGCCGGCGTACTGGGACGGCAAGTGGTTCGTCGGTGACTTCTACGACGCCGACCAGCCGCGCAACGCGGTGCTGATGGACCCGAAGACGCAAGGCGACGGCGGTCTGCCGGTGCACTCGGAGTCGCTGAAGAAGATCGTGCCGGTCGGCAACGACGGCATCAAGAACCTGATGGACTGGAAGTTCGGTCCGGACGGCGCGCTGTACGTCCTCGACTACGGGCGCGGCTTCTTCACCTCGGACTCCAAGTCGGCCCTGTGGCGGGTCACCTACAAGGGCGGCGGGCCCACCCCCGCCGCCGGCCAGTTGGCGAGGGGGACCGAGTGATCCGGCGACGAAGAGTCTGGGCCGCCCTGCTGGCCGCCCTGCTGATGGTGCTCGGCGTGCAGGCCCTGCCCGCCGCCGGGCAGCCAGAGACGAAGGCCGCCGCCGACCAGGTGCTCACCTGGACGGCCGGCAACGACATCGACAAGTACCTCTCGGCGCCGAAGACGGCGGTCGCCGGCCCGGCCACGATCGTCTTCGAGAACAGCGCGGCCACCGGCAACACCACGGGCATGCCGCACACGCTGACGTTCGTGACCAGCGACCCCGAGTTCAACAGCGACGTGCAGCTCAACATCCTGGCCAACCCGAACGACGCCCAGGGCGGCAAGCACACCGCCCAGGTCACGCTCACGCCCGGCCGGTACTTCTACCACTGCACGATCCCTGGTCACGGCCAGATGCAGGGCATCCTGACGGTGGCCGAGGGCACCGGCGAGGACACCACGGCACCCGAGGCGTCGGCGCACGTCAGCGGCACGCAGAACGCGCAGGGCGAGTACGTCGGCTCGGCGAGCGTGGCGCTGCACGCGAGTGACGAAGGCGGCTCCGGCGTCGAGCGGATCGAGTACGCGCTCGGGGAGGCCGGTGCCTGGCAGCCGTACACCGCGCCGGTCGTCGTCGACCAGGTCGGCAGCCACACGGTCCGCTACCGCGCGTTCGACAAGGCGGGGAACGTCTCAGCCGAGAAGAGCGCCGTGTTCACGGTCGTCGCTCCCCCGTCGGACGACACCACCGCGCCGGAGACCTCCGCGACGGTGAGCGGCGAGCGCGACGCCGCCGGTGCGTACATCGACATGGCGACGGTCACCGTCTCGGCCTCCGACACGGGATCCGGGGTCAACACCATCGAGTACGCGGTCGGTTCGGGGGCCTGGCAGCCCTACTCCGGGCCCGTGATGGTCCACCAGGCGGGTGAGCACACCGTCCGCTACCGGGCCACCGACAAGGCGGGCAACGTGGCGGCGGAGAAGAGCGTGAGGTTCACGGTCGTCGCGGCGCCGCCCGCGGACACCACCCCGCCGGTGACGGGCGTGACCGTGGAGGGCACGAAGAACGCGAACGGGGCGTACGTCAACAGTGCCCGGGTGACGGTCACGGCGACCGACGAGCACGGCTCGGGCGTCGAGCGGATCGAGTACTCGCTGGACGGCGGCCCCTACCTGGCGTACTCGGCGCCGGTGGTGGTCGACCGGGCGGGCGCGCACACCGTGGCGTACCGGGCGACGGACAAGGCGGGCAACACCGCCGCGGCCCGCACGGTGACCTTCACCGTCGTCTCCGGGCAGGTCCCGGCACCCGACTGCCCGGAGTACGACGAGCGGTTGACGGTGATCGTCGGCACGGTCGACTCGGGCGTGCGCAACCGGGTCACCGACAACCGCTGCCGGATCGGCGAGCTGATCGAGGACGAGAAGGAGTGGACGTCCCAGGCGCTGTTCCTCAAGCACGTGGACTCCGTCCTGGAGGCGCTGCTGAAGGAAGGGGTGATCGACGAGCGGGAGTCCAAGGCGATCCGCAAGGCCGCCCGGCAGTCGGGCATCGGAAAGCCGGGACAGACCGAGGGCTACCGGGCGCTCTTCGACGGCACGGCCGAGTCCCTGGCCAAGTGGCAGCAGGTGGGCGGCGGTTCGTTCGGGCTGAACCCGGACGGCACGATCACCTCCGGCACCACGACGCCGGGCATGGGCATGCTGTGGTTCCCGCAGCGCAAGTACGGCGACTTCTCGCTGAAGCTCCAGTGGCGTGACGACGCCCCGGGCACCGGCAACGCCAACTCCGGTGTGTTCGTGCGCTTCCCGTGGGTCCACGACCACCCGGAGGAGTCCCGCCCGGAGTGGGTCGCCATCAAGTACGGGCACGAGGTGCAGGTGCTCGACCGGCCCGACGGCGACATGTACAAGACGGGCTCGGTCTACGGGTTCGACCGCGTCGGTCTCGCCGGTGCCGGTGTCACCCAGAAGGGCACCTGGAACGACTACGAGATCCGGGTGGAGGGCCAGCACTACTCGGTGCTGCGCAACGGTGTGCTGATCAACGAGTTCGACAACACCGGCGGCCAGGAGTTCAGCCCGCCGCGCTCGGACGACCCGGGCACGGACGGGCGGCGCTTCGCCTCCGGCTACATCGGGCTCCAGGTCCACAGCACCACGGACGTGGTCTCGTACCGCGACATCCGGATCAAGGAGCTTTAGGAGGTTCCTTCTCCTTGCGGGCCCTGCTCGGCTGTACCCGCCTGGGCTCCCCCGGCATCTTCGGATACTCGGGCGGGTACGGCAGGTCGCCCAGCCCGTGGTCGTGTTCGTCCCGGCGGGCGAGGTCGAGCAGGGCTTCCAGGGAGTAGCGCTTGTCGTCCATGTCCGCGTGCACGTCGCCGAGTTCGGCGAAGCGCGCGGGCATGGTCGCGAGGTCGAAGTCCTGGGGGTGCGCGATGCCGACCTCGTCCCAGCGCAGGGGCGCGGAGACGGGAGCGTGCGGGCGGGGCCGTACGGAGTAGGCGGAGGCGATCGTGCGGTCGCGTGCCGTCTGGTTGTAGTCGATGAAGATGCGCTCGCCGCGCTCCTCCTTCCACCATTTGATGGTCACCTGCTCGGGCATCCGCCGTTCCATCTCCCGGCCGACGGCGATGGCGGCGCGCCGCACCTGGGTGAAGGTCCAGCGCGGTTCGATGGGCACGAAGACGTGCAGGCCCCGGCCGCCCGAGGTCTTGGGGAATCCCCGCAGTCCGCCGAACTCGTCGAGCACGGCCCGCAGTTCGTGGGCGGCGCGGGCGGCGTCGTCGTAGTCCGTGCCGGGCTGCGGGTCGAGGTCGATGCGGAGCTCGTCCGGGTGGTCGACGTCGTCGCGGCGGACCGGCCAGGGGTGGAAGGTGAGGGTGCCGAACTGGGCGGCCCACACGACCGCCCCTGCCTCGGTGGGGCACATCTCGTCGGCGCTGCGGCCGCTGGGGAAGGTGATGTGGGCGGTCGGGATCCAGCCGGGCATGTTCTTGGGCGCGCGCTTCTGGAAGAAGTTCTCGCCGTTCACGCCCTCCGGGTAGCGCTCCAGGGTGGTGGGCCGGTCGCGCAGGGCGCGCAGGATGCCGGGGCCGACGGCGATGTAGTAGCGGGCGAGGTCCAGCTTGGTGAAGCCGCGCTCCGGGAAGAACATCTTGTCCGGGCTGGACAGCCGTACGGTCCGGCCGTCCACCTCCAGTTCCACCGCGTCACCCATGCTGGACACGGTAGGCCGAGCCCTCGCACCTCGCATATCGGGCGGACCGGGGTGTATCAGAGCAGAATCGACCCATGGATCTGCCGGTGATGCCCCCTGTCCTGCCGATGCTCGCCAAATCCGTCGCGGCGATTCCCGAGGGCATGCAGTACGAGGCGAAGTGGGACGGCTTCCGGGCGATCGTGTTCCGCGACGGGGACGAGGTCGAGCTGGGCAGCCGCACCGGGAAGCCTTTGACCAGGTACTTTCCCGAACTGGTGACGGCCGTGCGGGAACGGCTGCCCGAGCGGTGCGTGGTGGACGGGGAGATCGTGATCGCGCGCGAGGGACATCTGGACTTCGACGCGCTGACGGAGCGGATCCATCCGGCGGACTCCCGGGTGCGGATGCTGGCGGAGCGGACGCCGGCCTCACTGGTCGTGTTCGATCTGCTCGCACTGGGCGGCGAGTCGCTGATGGACGCGCCGCTGACCGAGCGGCGGGAGCGGCTCACCGAAGCGCTGTCGGGGGTGCGGGCGCCGGTCCACCTGGCGCCGGCGACCACCGACATCGAGGTGGCGCGGCAGTGGTTCGAGGAGTACGAGGGGGCCGGTCTGGACGGGGTCGTCGCCAAGCCGCCCGCCGTGCGCTACCGGCCGGACCAGCGCGCGATGTTCAAGGTCAAGCACGAGCGGACGGCGGACGTCGTGGTCGCCGGGTACCGCCTGCACAAGAGCGGCCCGGTCGTCGGTTCGCTGCTGCTCGGCCTGTACGACGACCGGGGCACCCTCCAGCACGTGGGGGTGTCCGCCTCCTTCACCATGAAGCGGCGCGCCGAGCTGGTGGAGGAGCTGGAGCCGCTGCGCCTGGACGACGTGAGCGGGCACCCGTGGGCGGCGTGGTCCGAGGAGGCGGCCCATGAGAAGGCCCGGCTGCCGGGGGCGCCGAGCCGCTGGTCGGGACGGAAGGACCTGTCCTGGGTGCCGCTGCGGCCGGAGCGGGTGGCCGAGGTGGCGTACGACCACATGGAGAACGGGCAGCGTTTCCGGCACACCGCCCGTTTCCGCCGGTGGCGCCCGGACCGGACCCCCGAGAGCTGCACGTACGCGCAACTGGAGGAGCCGGTCCGCTACGACCTGGCGCAGATCCTGGGCGCCTAGGGGTCGATGGCGCTCGGGGAGCCCATGGTGGCAGGGTCCTCAGCGGCGCTGTCCTCAGCGGCGCCGGACGGCCCTCACGGCCGGAGTTCCCTCACGGCTGCATGACGACCTTCACCGCGCCGTCCTGCTTGCGCTGGAACATCTCGTACGCGTGGGGGGCCTCCGACAGCGGCACCCGGTGCGTGGCGAAGTCGTCCACGCCGAGGGGGTCGTCGTCGGTCAGGAAGGGGATGATGTCGTCGGTCCAGCGGCGGACGTTGGCCTGCCCCATGCGTATCTGGATCTGCTTGTCGAACAGGGTCAGCAGCGGCAGCGGGTCCGCCATGCCGCCGTAGACGCCGGACAGCGAGATGGTGCCGCCGCGGCGTACCAGTTCGATGGCGGTGTGCAGCGCGGCGAGGCGGTCGACGCTGAACCGCTCGGCGATCGGGCCGCCGAGCTTCCGGGGCAGGATCGCGGCGGCGTTCTGCACCATGCGCGCGGCGGCACTGCCGTGGGCCTCGGTGCCGACCGCGTCGATCACGGCGTCGGGGCCGCGGCCGTCGGTCCGGTCGCGGATGGCCTCGACGAGTTCCTTCTCGTCGTCGAAGGACCTCAGGTCGAAGGTCTCCACACCCCGTGCCTTGGCCCTGCGCAGCCGGTCCGGGACCAGGTCCACGCCGAACACCCGTTCCGCGCCCTGGAGCCGGGCGACGCGGCAGGCCATGTCGCCGATGGGGCCGAGACCGAGCACGGCGACGCTGCCGCCCTTCGGGACGTCGGCGTAGGCGACCGCCTGCCAGGCGGTGGGCAGGACGTCGGAGAGGTAGAGGAACCGGTCGTCGGCCGGACCCTCGGGGACCTTGATCGGCCCGAACTGGGCCTGCGGGACGCGCAGGTACTCGGCCTGGGCGCCGGGCACCGCGCCGTAGAGGCGGGTGTAGCCGAACAGGGCGGCCCCCATGCCCTCGCCCCGCACCTGGGTGGTCTCGCACTGGGTGGGCAGCCCGGTCAGGCACATCCAGCAGTTGCCGCAGGCGATCTGGAACGGGACCACGACCCTGTCCCCGACCTGGAGGTCCTGGACGCCCGCACCGACCTCCTCGACGATGCCCATGGGTTCATGGCCGAGGATGTCGCCGGGGGTCATGAACGGGGTGAGCACTTCGTACAGGTGCAGGTCGGATCCGCACAGCCCGGTGGAGGTGATGCGGATGATCGCGTCCGTCGGTTCCTGGATCGTCGGATCGGGCACGTTCTCCACCCGGACGTCCCGCTTGCCCTGCCAGGTCACTGCCCTCATCGCCTCGCGCTCCCTCCGTCAGCGTGCGCGCCGGTCGTACGGCGACGCCCGGGTACCCGGACACCCCGCGCTGAACCTTGAGCCGATCGGCGGACGCGGCGCGGACACCCGCCCGGCTGGAACGATCGACTATGGCCATCGATGTTCAGATAAGCGCACAATCAAGACACATCGAGGACATGGGGCGCGGTGGCGACGGTGAGCATGAGACGAGGGGCGCGCGCACGGCGCGCCACAAGGGCGGCGGCGCTGCTGGCCGCCGCGGTGACGACCGCCCTGGTGGCGGGCTGCACCGCCGGCAGCGGACCGGGCGACGACGGCCGCGGGGCACCGAAGGACGCGCAGCACAGCACGGCCCCGTCCGCCACCGGGCCCTCCGCGCTCGTCGTCAAGATCGACAACGCCGCCGCGGCCCGCCCGCACACGGGCGTCGACGCCGCGGACGTGGTCTACGCGGAGCAGGTCGAGGGCGGGCTGAGCCGGCTGATCGCGGTGTACGCGACCCGGCTGCCGAAGACGGTCGGGCCGGTGCGCAGCGCTCGCGAGTCGGACCTGGAGCTGCTGCGCCAGTTCGACCGGCCCACGCTCGCGTTCTCCGGGGCGCAGAAGAAGCTGCTCCCGCTGATCGACAAGGCGCCGCTGCGGGCGGAGACGCCGGGCAACGCCGCGGACGCCTACTTCCGCGGCAGCGACAAGCCCGCCCCGCACAACCTCTACCTGAACCCCCGGCGCATCGTGCCCGAGACCCCGGGCAAGGCGGCCCTGACCACCGGCTTCCGCTACGGGACGGCGCCCGCCGGCGGCACGGCGACGGCCTCCCGGACGGTGCGCTACCCGGCGGCCCGCTTCGGCTTCACCTGGTCGGACTCCCGTGAGCGCTGGCTGATCGGCATGGACGGCACCCCCGCGACGACGGCCGACGGCGAGCGGATGACGGCCGCGACGGTCGTCGTGCAGTACGTGAAGGTGCGCGCGTCGTCCTTCCGGGATTTCCTCGGCAACAACACGCCCTACACCGAGACGGTCGGCTCGGGGAAGGCTCAGGTGCTGCGCGACGGGCGTGCCTGGGACGTGCACTGGAAGCGGGAGAAGGCCACGGACGGCACCTCCTTCACGACCGGCGACGGCACGCCGGTGAACTTCGCCGAGGGCCAGGTGTGGGTGGTGTTCGCCGAGGCACCCTGACCGGCCCGGCAACCTCACCGGCCCCGCCGCCCCGGACCCCAGTCAGCGGGGCGCCGCCACGGGCTCCCCGGGATGGCGCAGTCCCTCGGCCGCGTCCGCGACGCGCCGGATGAGGTCGAAGAACACCGTCCGCTCGTCGGCGGTCAGCGGGGCGAGGAACACCTGGTTCATGCGGGCGGTGCGCACGGTCAGCCTGCGGTGCGTGCGCACCCCTTCGTCCGTCAGGCGCAGCAGCGAGCGCCGGCCGTCCTGCGGGTCACGCACCTTGTCGAGCAGCCCGCGCCGGCTCAGCCGGCTGATCACCTCGGCGACGGTGGACCGGTCGAGCCCCACCCGCTCCCCCACCGTGCGCTGGTCCAGGCCGGGCTCGGCGACGAGGGTGTTGAGGACCGCGTACTGGGGCGAGGTGATCTCCTCGGAGACCATCGCGTTCCACAGCAGATAGTGCGCCTGCTGGAGCCGCCGGGCCAGGTGCCCGGGGTGGGTGGTGAGGTCCGCGGCCGCCATGGACACTCCTCGCTCGATTCGTTGGTGCACTGAACACTACTCAGCATCCCGCCCCCTGTCTGCCGAGTGCGCAGAGGTTTACCGCTGCATGGGACGAGGTCTTGACGGCCCCTTCATCACGGTGGCAGCGTGAGGGCAGCTCGCGAAAATACTCAGTGCCCTGATTAATCGGGTCGGATCGCTCGGAAGAGATGGGGCTTCTCGGATGGACAAGGTGGTCGCCACGGCCCTGGAGGCGGTGGCCGACGTGCCGGACGGCGCGTCGCTCGCGGTGGGCGGTTTCGGGCTCAGCGGTGTGCCGAACGTGCTGATCGAGGCGCTGTACGAGCGTGGCGTGACCGGCCTGTCGGTGGTCTCCAACAACTGCGGGGCGATGGAGTCGGGCCTTGCGGTGCTGCTGGCCGCCGGCCGGATCGCCCGGGTCACGGGTTCCTACATCGGCGCCAACAAGGAGTTCGCCCGGCAGTACCTGGCCGGGGAACTGGAGGTGGAGCTGATCCCGCAGGGCACGCTGGCCGAGCGGCTGCGGGCCGGTGGCGCCGGGATCCCCGCCTTCTACACCCCGGCCGGTGTCGGCACCCAGGTCGCCGACGGCGGACTGCCCTGGCGCTACGACGGTCAGGGCGGGGTCGCCCTCGCCTCACCGCCGAAGGAGGTCCGGGAGTTCGACGGCACCGAGTACGTGCTGGAGCGGGGTATCCGCACCGACTTCGCCCTGGTGAGGGCCGCGCGCGGCGACCGGCACGGCAACCTCGTCTTCAACAAGTCCGCCCGGAACTTCAACCCCCTCGCGGCGATGGCCGGGAAGGTCACCATCGCCGAGGTGGAGGAGCTGGTGGAGCCCGGCGGGATCGACCCGGACGCGGTGCACCTGCCCGGCATCTTCGTGCAGCGGGTACTCGCCCTGACCCCCCAGCAGGCGGCGGACAAGAAGATCGAGCAGCGGACGGTGAGGTCCTGATGGCCTGGACACGCGAGGAGATGGCCGCCCGGGCGGCGCGGGAGCTGCGCGACGGTCAGTACGTCAACCTCGGCATCGGCCTGCCCACGCTCATCCCCAACCACCTTCCGCCCGGTGTCGAGGTCGTCCTCGAATCGGAGAACGGCATCCTCGGCACCGGCCCCTACCCCACCGAGGACGCCGTCGACCCGGACCTGATCAACGCCGGGAAGGAGACGGTGACGGTCCTGCCCGGCGCGTCCTTCTTCGACTCGGCGCTGTCCTTCTCCATGATCCGTGGCGGCCACATCGACGTGGCCGTGCTCGGCGCCATGCAGGTGTCCGAGCGGGGCGACCTGGCCAACTGGGCCGTGCCCGGCAAGCTGATCACCGGCATCGGCGGGGCGATGGACCTGGTGCACGGCGCCCGGACGGTCGTCGTCGTCATGACACACACCGCCAAGGACGGCGCGCCGAAGATCCTCACCGACTGCTCCCTGCCGCTGACCGGCAAGGAGTGCGTCAACCGGATCATCACCGACCTCGGCGTCCTCGACGTCACCGACGGCGGGCTCGTCCTGGTGGAGACCGCGCCGGGGGTCACAGCCGGGGAGATCGCCGCCCGGACCGACGCCGCACTGAGCGTGCCGGAGGGTGTGCAGTGAGGGACGTCTACATCGTCGACGCGGTCCGCACGCCGATCGGCCGCTACAACGGCGGACTGGCCTCGGTCCGCCCGGACGATCTGGCCGCGCACGCGATCCGCGAACTGCTCGCCCGCACCCCCGACTTGGAACCGGCCCGCATCGAGGACGTGTACTTCGGCAACGCGAACGGGGCCGGCGAGGAGAACCGCAACGTGGGCCGGATGGCCGCGCTGCTGGCGGGTCTTCCGACGTCCGTTCCCGGCGTGACGGTCAACCGGCTGTGCGCGTCGGGTCTGGAGGCGGTCGTCCAGGCAGCGCGCGCGATCGCGGTCGGGGACGCCTCGATCGCCGTGGCCGGTGGCGTGGAGTCGATGACCCGGGCGCCCTATGTGCTGCCGAAGTCCGACAAGCCCTTCCCGGCCGGGCACACCGAGCTGTACTCCACCACCCTCGGCTGGCGGATGGTCAACCCCCGCATGGAGCCGCAGTGGACGATCCCGCTGGGCGAGTCGGCCGAACTCATCGCCGACCAGCACGGGATCGGCCGCGAGCAGCAGGACGAGTTCGCGCTGGGCAGCCATGAGAAGGCGGCGCGGGCGCGGTCCGAGGGGCTGTTCGACAGTGAGCTGGTGTCCGTGGCGATTCCGCAGCGCAAGGGCGAGCCGGTGGTCGTCGCCGCCGACGAGTGCGTCCGGCCGGATGCCTCCCTGGCGGCGATGGCCGAGCTGAAGCCGGCCTTCCGCAAGGAGGGCGGCACGGTGACGGCGGGCAACGCCTCCCCGCTCAACGACGGTGCGGCCGCGTTGCTGCTCGTGGACGAGGTGGGGCTGAGGGCGACGGGCCGCGAGCCGCTCGCCCGCGTCGGCGCGACGGGTGTCTCGGCGACCGACCCGCAGTACTTCGGGCTGGCGCCCGTGGAGGCGGTGAACCGTGCACTGGCGAAAGCGGGCAGGGGGTTCGGCGACCTGTCCGTACTGGAGCTGAACGAGGCGTTCGCCGCGCAGGTGCTGGGGTGCGTCGCCGAATGGCCCGACTTCGATCCCGCGATCCTCAATCCGCAGGGCGGTGCGATCGCGCTGGGGCATCCGCTGGGCGCGTCGGGGGCGCGGCTCGCCGGCACGGTCGCTCATCAACTGGCCCGGCGCGGCGGTGGTGTGGGGGTGGCCACGCTGTGCATCGGGGTGGGGCAAGGGCTCGCCCTGGTCCTGGAACGCTGAGCGATGCGCACGGCTGCGGGCCGTGCCTGGCCGGTCGCGCGGTTCCCCACACCCCTTCGGGGCACGCCCCCCTGTCCGACAACCGGAAGAACCTTTCAGGGACCCCCATGACTCTCACACAGCACGACATCGATCAGGAGATCGCGGCCGCACGGGCCGCGTACGACAAGCGGCTCGCCGACGGCGGACCCGTCGAGCACCAGCCGCGCCGCGACTACGCGCCGTACCGGTCCTCGGTGCTGCGGCACCCCAAGCAGCCGCCGGTCACCATCGACGTCAGCAAGGACCCCGAGCTGGTGGAGCTGTCCTCCCCCGCCTTCGGGGAACGGGACGTCACCGAGATCGACAACGACCTCACCCGGCAGCACGACGGCGAACCGATCGGCGAGCGCATCACCGTCTCGGGGCGGCTGCTGGACCGCGACGGCCGCCCTGTGCGCGGCCAGCTCGTGGAGATCTGGCAGGCCAACTCGGCGGGCCGCTACGCCCACCGGCGCGAACAGCACGACGCCCCGCTGGATCCCAACTTCACCGGCGTGGGCCGCACCCTCACCGACGACGACGGCCACTACCGCTTCACCACCGTCCAGCCGGGCCCCTACCCCTGGCGCCAGCACGTCAACGCCTGGCGGCCGGCGCACATCCACTTCTCGCTGTTCGGCACGGCGTTCACCCAGCGGCTCGTGACCCAGATGTACTTCCCGGGCGACCCGCTGTTCCCCTACGACCCGATCATCCAGTCCGTGACGGACGACGCGGCGCGGCAGCGGCTGGTCGCGACGTACGACCACAGCCTGTCGGTGCCGGAGTTCTCCCTGGGCTACCACTGGGACATCGTGCTGGACGGCCCGCGGGCCACCTGGATCGAAGAGGGGCGCTGACCTGCCATGACGAGGATCGACACCAGCCGGCCCGACGGCGTGCTGCCCACCCCGTCGCACACCGTCGGCCCGTTCTACGGCCACGCCCTGCCGTTCAGCGGCGGCGAGGACATCGCACCCCTCCGGCACCCGGACACCGTCACCGTGCACGGTCATGTCACCGACGGCGCGGGCGAACCGCTGCCGGACGCCCTGATCGAGCTGTGGGGGCCCGACCCCGACGGCAACCTGCCCACGGCCGACGGCTCGATGCGGCGCGACGCGGCCTCCGGGGGGTTCCTCGGACGCAACGGCGTGGAGTTCACCGGCTGGGGACGCGTCCAGACCGACGCGAACGGCCACTGGTACGCCCGCACCCTGCGGCCCGGTGCGCGGGGCCGCAACGCCCCGTACCTGAGCGTGTGCGTGTTCGCGCGCGGGCTGCTCGTGCACCTGTACACCCGGATCTACCTGCCGGACGACGCGAAGGTGCTCGCGGCCGACCCGCTGCTGTCGGCGCTGGAGGACGCCCGCCGCGACACGCTGATCGCGACGCAGGAGGGCAACGGCACGTACCGTTTCGACATCCGCCTTCAGGGCGAAGGCGAGACGGTCTTCCTGGAGTTCACGTGACGGCGCACCCCGGCGACACCGGCCTGCTCGCCCCCGGCTGGGCCGACTCGGCGGCCGCCTCGGCCACCGGCGACGAGGCGTATCTGCGGGCCCTGCTCGACGCGGAGGCCGCGCTGACCCGCGCCCAGGCCGCGACCGGGCTCGCCCCGGTCGAGGCGGCGACGGTGGTGACCGAGGCCGCCGGTGCCGCCGCCTTCGACCTCCGCTCCCTCGCCGGGCGCGCCCGCGCGGGCGGCAACCCCGTCATCCCCCTGGTCGCGGATCTGACCGAGGCCGTGGGCGAGACATACGGTCCCTACGTCCACCGCGGCGCGACCAGCCAGGACATCATGGACACGGCGACGATGCTGGTCGCCGCGCGCGCCCTGGACGTGGTGCTCGCCGACCTCGGCCGCACCGAGCAGGCACTGGCCCGGCTGGCCGCCGAGCACCGCGACACCGTGATGCCGGGGCGGACCCTCACCCAGCACGCGGTACCGACCACGTTCGGGCTGAAGGCGGCCGGGTGGCGGTCGCTGGTGCTGGACGCGCGGGACCGGGTGCGGGCCGTCCGGGAGTCGCTGCCGGCCCAACTCGGGGGCGCGGCAGGGACGCTGGCGGCCTTCGGGGCGTACGGCGCGAGCGACCCGACGGCACTGCCGGAGGTGTACGCCCGGGAACTCGGCCTGCGGGCACCCGACCTGCCCTGGCACACCCTGCGGACGCCGGTCGCCGACCTCGCCGGGTGTCTGGCCTGCACGGCGGGCGCGCTCGGCAAGCTCGCCGTGGACGTGCTCACCCTGTCGCGTACCGAGATCGCCGAAGTCGCGGAGGGCAGCGGCGGGGGTTCGTCCGCCATGCCGCACAAGTCCAACCCGGTACGGTCCACGCTGATCGCCTCCGCCGCGCGGCGGGCGCCGCAGCTCGCGGCGACCCTGTACGGGGCGATGGCAGCGGAGGACGAACGCCCGGCCGGGGCCTGGCACGCCGAGTGGGAGCCGCTGCGGGATCTGCTGCGGCTGGTCGGCGGGGCCGCCCGGGACGCCGCCGAACTGGTGCGGGGGCTGCGGGTCAGGCCGGAGGTCATGCGGGAACACCTGGACCTGACCCACGGGTTGATCGTCTCCGAGCGGCTCTCCGCCGAGCTCGCCCCGGTCCTGGGCCGTGCCCGCGCCAAGGAACTCCTCACGCGGCTGGCCTCCGCGGGGCAACCGCTGTCCGAGGCACCCGAGTCGGCCGGGGTGGATCTCGACCCGGCTCATTACACGGGCTCTGCCGGAGCCCTCACCGACCGCGCCCTGGAGCGACGTTGACACTCCTGAACCACCATGCCGAAGGGCCCGCCTCCGCGCCCCCGCTGCTGCTCGGCCCCTCGCTCGGCACGTCGTACGCCCTGTGGGACGGTGTGGCGCCCGAACTGTCCCTCACCCATCGCGTGGTGCGCTGGGACCTGCCCGGGCACGGTGGCTCGGCGGCCGGTCTCGTCCGGGCGGGCGCGACGGTCGCTGACCTCGCCGGGCAGGTGCTGACGCTCGCCGACTCGCTGGGCATCGAGCGGTTCGCCTACGCGGGCGTGTCGCTGGGCGGGGCCGTGGGGCTGCATCTCGCGGTGCACCATCCGCGGCGGCTGTCGTCGCTCGCCGTGATCTGTTCGTCGGCGCACTTCAACGGTTCCGGGCCCTGGGAGGAGCGGGCCGCGCTGGTCCGCCGCGAAGGACTCGCCGGGCTGACGGAGAGCGCCGGCGCGCGCTGGTTCGCCGGCGACTTCACCGTGCCCCGCCTGATCCAGGACCACCGGGACGCCGATCCGGAGGCGTACGCCGCCTGTTGTGACGCGCTGGCCGCGTTCGACCTGCGGGAGCGGCTCACGGAGATCACCGTGCCGACCCTGCTGGTCGCCGGCCGGGAGGATCCCGCGACTCCGCCCGCGCACCTGCGGGAGATCGCCGACGCCGTGCCGGGTGCGACGCTGGTGGAGCTGCCGGGCGCTTCCCATCTGGCGCCCGCGCAGTGCCCGGAGGCGGTGCTGACCGCCCTGCGCGCCCACTTCGGCCAGGGCGCGCGGCGGGGCATGGCCGTACGGCGCGCCGTGCTGGGCGACCCGCACGTCGACCGGGCCCAGGCCCGGCAGACGCCGTTCACGGCGCGCTTCCAGGACTTCATCTCGCGCTACGCGTGGGGCGAGATCTGGACCGACCCGACGCTGTCGCGCCGCGAACGCAGCATGATCACCCTCACCGCGCTGGTCGCGCACGGCCACTACGACGAGCTGGCCCTGCACGTGCGCGCGGCCCGCCGCAACGGTCTCACCCCGGAGGAGATCGGGGCGGTGCTGCTGCAGACGGCGGTGTACTGCGGCGTACCGGCGGCGAACTCGGCGTTCGCGACGGCCCAGCGGGTGCTGTCCGAGGACGACGGCACCGCGTGAGAGCCGCGGGGCGGCAGGTCGTGTGCCCCCGCCGGCCGGTTGCTCCGGGTGGGCGTCAGGTCGGGCCCGTACCGGTTCCGAGCGCGGCCCGTGCCCGCTCCGCCAGTCCGTCGGCGCCGCACGAGACCGCCAGGTCGATGCCGCGGTGCAGGTCGGCGGACGAGCGGGCCGCGATGCCGAACTCGATACGGGCGGCGGCGTGTTCGTACTGGCAGGGCGAGGCCTCGAGATAGGTGACCGCCTGGCCGTAGAGCCGGACCGCCCGCTGCCCCGTCTCCAGGTCGGCGGCGCAGCGCAGGGCTTCTCCTATCGCGGTGTCGGTGCCGAAGCGCTCGGCCTGGCGGCGTACGTCGACGGCGAGCCGGGCCGCCCGGGCCGGGTCCTCGGTGCGCAGGGCGCGGGCGAGGTCGGCCGCCCAGGGGACGAGCACGGGGTTGTGGTGGCCGCGGGCCGCCGCCGCCTTCTCGGCGGCCTCCAGTTCGTTGATGCCGTCCTTGGTGCGGCCGACGGCCAGCAGCAGCCTGCCGCGCACGGAGCGCGGGTCGGGCAGCACGATGGTGGACGGGTAGGGCGGTGCGAAGCCGTACCGCTCGGCGACCTCCCAGGCCTGCTGGACGTGACCGCGGGCGAGCAGGGTGTCGACCAGGCTGCAGGTGGCGGACCAGTACAGGGGCAGACCGCGGCCGACACGCTCGGCGAGGCGCAGCGCCTCACGCAGGGACGCCTCCGCCTCATTCAGCCGGCCCCGCCTGCGGTGGCCGATCCCGACGTAGGCGTGGGCGAGGGCGAGGTGGCCGCCGCTCCAGCCGGCCGTCTCGTAGGCGCGCAGCGCTTCGTTGTAGAGGGCCTCGGCGCGGTCGAGGCGGTCGGTGAAGCCGTACGCGTTGGCCAGCATCAGCAGCAGTTCGATGCCCCACTCGGTGTCGGTCCAGCCGAGCCCCGGGGCGAGCCGGCCGTTGACGAGGGCGCGGTCGCACAGTTCGGCGATCTCCTCGGCGTTCTCGCCGTGCATCAGGGCGTCGAAGCCGCGCAGGATGAGCAGGGCGCGTTCGGAGTTGTCCCGGCCGGTGCAGGTGCCGGCGAGTTCGGCGAGGCGCTGGGAGCGGCCGGGTGAGGTGGCCTCGCCCGCGTGGATGCCCTCCCACATGAAGTGCACGGCCTGCAGCCGCATCCGGGCGGGTCCCGGCTGGAGCCGGGCCGCCTCCGCCTCGACCGTGCGGACGGCCTCCTCCAACTGGTTGTTGTGCAGGAGTGCCTGGGAGAGCCGGAAGACGGCGTCCACCCGCTGGTCGCCGTCGAGGCCGCGCATGCCGAGCGCGGTCCGCAGGTGGCCGATGGTGCGGGCGGGCGCGGTGAGGAAGGTGGCCTCGGCGAGTTCGTAGAGGACGTGCGGGTGGGACTCGGGCCGCGGTGGCTCCTTCAGGGCGCGTTCCAGGCAGCGGCGGGCCGCGTCGGGGGCGCCGACGGCGAGGTGCTCGCGGGCTGCCTCGCGCAGTTGCCCGACGAGTTCCTCGTCGTCGTCCGGGTGGACCTCCAGGAGGTGACGGGCGGCGGCCGCGGCGCCGTGCCCCTCGTCGGCGACGATCCGGGCGGCGATGCCGTGCATGGCGGTGCGCAGGGCGTCGGGGATGGAGTTGTAGACGGCGGTCGCGATCAGCGGGTGCACGAACTCCAGGTCGCCCTCGGCGCTGCGGCCGGTCGCCGGGTCGGGCGCGGTGAGGATGCGGGCGGTGCGCAGCAGTTCGGCGCAGCGGCGGGCGTCGTCGGGCCGCAGGGTGGCGAGTTTGGCGACCAGGTCGATGGAGATGCCGGTGCCGAGGATGGCGGCGGCCCAGGCGAACCGGGTGGCGTCGATGCCGAGTTCCTCCAGGCGGGCGACGAGGCCGCCGCCACGCGCGGAGCGGTTCAGGTCGCGCAGTTCGCCGGCCCGGGCCTCGACCGGTTCGAGTTCGCTGTCCTGCACCTTGGCGAGGAGTTCGACGGTCTCGTAGGGGTTGCCGGCGGTGACGGCCCAGACCTCGCGGCAGAAGGCGGCGTCGGCGTGTTCGCCCAGGGTGGCGCGGGTGAGTCCGGCGGTGGCGTCCGGGGTGAGGGCGCTCAGGGTGGTGGCGGGGCCGTCCGCGGCGGCGGCGACCGCGTCGAGGTGGCGGGCGCTCCCGCCGGTGACCTCCTCGGGGCGGCGGGTGACGACGACCAGGACGGACATCTCGTCGAGGCGCTCGGCGAGTCCGGCGAGCCAGTGCAGGGTCTCGTGGTCCGCCCAGTGGGCGTCGTCGATCAGCAGCACCAGCGGCCAGTCCCGGCGGGAGAGCCGCCGCACGGCCGCGACCAGGCCGTCGCACACGCCCTGCGGGTCGGCCTGCCGGTCGCCGGGGTCCGCTATGCCGAGGGCGGGGCCGGCGATGTCGTACCAGTCGCCGAGGTACTCGCGGGCCTCCTCGGGCAGCATCGACACCAGGGCCGGCTGCAGCAACTGCCGTACCACGTTGAAGGGGACCGACCTGAGGGTCTCGCCGCCGCGCGCCGACCAGACCGTGCAGCCGCGTGCCTCGGCGATGCGGCGGGTTTCGGCCAGCAGCGCGGTCTTGCCGAGTCCGGCCTCGCCGCGGAAGAGCAGCAGTGCGCCGGGCGAGGAACGGTCCGTGCACAGGCGGTCGACCGCCCGCTCGACGGCGGCGACCTCCTCGTCGCGCTCCCACAGGGAAGCCGAGGCGGCGGCCGTGGGCCGTACCTCCGTCATCCCGCTACCTCCCCAAGTCGCCCGAACGACGTACAGATGTCGAGCGTAGCCGTCCGATTGCCCGAGTGGAGGGTGGTCGGGGCACCTCTTGCCGTGACGGGTGACATCGGGTACGGCCCGGCGACGCACTTGTCCCGTCACCAGCCGTCTTGAGGTCAACGGCGGGCAAAGTCAGGGGAGGTGACGTTCCCTCAGCGGTGCGGGCGTACGGGTCCGGCGTCCACGGCCGCCCTCTGGCGATCGCCGAGGCGCGGTCCGTCACGCCGAGGGCGTGCGGGCAGGGGACGAGGCTCCGGCGAAGACGCCGTGTCCGCTTCGCGCTCCCGCCTTCCTCCGCCTCGCCGGAGCGGCACATTTCGGCCGCCAGGAGGAGGAAGGGGGCGGGCGGGGCCCGACGCGACCGGTGGTGGAACAGCCGGTTCCGACTCCTCTCATGCCTCTTTCACCGACGCCTCATACGGTGGGGGCATGACGCAGGAGACTCCTCCCGGGTGGTACGCCGATCCCGGACAGACAAGTGACGGGCCCGCCACCGAGCGCTGGTGGGACGGCAAGGCCTGGACGGACCGCATCCGCCCGGCACAGCCGCCCGCGACCTGGGGTCCCCCGACAGGCCCGGCGTCCACGGGCACCGCACCCACGGGCCTCGCACCCACCGGCCGGCCCTCCACCGACCAGCCCCCCGGCGGCACGTCGCCCGCCAAGGCCGTACCCGAGGAGCCGGGGGCCGGGGCGCCGGGGGCCGGGGAGCAGGGGGCCGGAGAGCCGGCCGGCGCAGGATCGCCGGAGGCGGGGAAACCGACCGGCGCCGAGCCCCCGGCGGAGCACCGGGCCGCCGGGCAGCCGGGCAACGCTGGACTGCCGGGCAGCACCGGACTGCCGGGCAACGCCGGGCAGCCGGGCAGCACCGGACTGCCGGCGGGTGCGCAGCAGCCCGGTGGTGGCGGGTACCCGGGCGGCGGCTGGGGGCCGGGGAGCAGCGGGTACCCGGGGTCCGTTCCGCAGCCGGGAATCGGTGGGCACCCCGGCGGCGCCCATCCGGCAGCCGGCGGACATCCCGCCGCCCATCCCGTCTACCCCGCCTATCCCGCCGCCCCTCCGGGCGGGCAGGGGCGGCGGTTGCGCATAGGGGCCGCCGTCGCCGCGGCGGTCGTCGTCCTCACCTGCATCGGTGTGGGCGTGTACGCGCTGGCGGACGACGGCGGCAAGGGCGATTCGCCCACTTCGCAGGCGCCCGGCGGGCCCGGTGCGCCCGGGGGTCCGGGCGGGCCGGGGGGCTCCGGCGGGTCCGGTGGCGACGGCGGGTCCGGCGGGGACGGCGGGTCCGGCGGGCAGAGTCCGCGGCCCGAGCAGTCGCAGCCGCCGAAGATCAGGAGCGGGTCGGTGACCGACACGGTCAGCGGCATCAGTCTGCCGATACCGAAGGGCTGGTACGGCCAGCAGGCCAACGCCGGTGCGCAGGTGACGTCCGACGACTCCTACAAGTGCCCCGGCGACACCTCCTCGACGTGCACGAAGGGCGGCGCCTACTCGGCCCCGGCCCTCCTCCTCGGCGCCAAGGGCACCACCGCCGAGGAGATCGCGAAGGCGGACATCGCGAAGAACGCCGAGGAGTCCTACGGCGGCAAGTCCTACGGCGGCATCACCTCCCACGACGTCCTCGGCTCCAAGGCCGTGACCGTGGCCGGGCAGCGGGGCTACCTGGTCCGCTGGAAGGCCGTCACGAGCAAGGGCGCCGACGGCATCGTGGAGTCGCTCGCGTTCCCCTCCCCCGCGAACACCAAGCAGATGGTGGTCGTACGGTTCGGTGTCGACGCGGACCAGAAGGAGACCGTGCTCGACGAGATCACCAAGGGCATCAAGGTGTCCACGGGCAGCGGCAACGGCCAGGACGTCTGACGCCTCTGCCCCCCCCGGACGCCGGCCGGCCGGGTGGGGCACCCCCGCCGCTCACAGGGGCACCCCACCCGGCCGGGGGTGCGCGCCGCCCCCGTCCCCACGGGTCGGCGCGGTCGGGTCACCGTCCGGTCATCCCACGGACGGCGGCCCGGGTCTCAGGTCAGGCCCAGGGCCGGCAAGACGGCGGCCTCCACGAAGCGGACCAGGTAGTCGGGGTCGGCCCACTCGCCCTCCAGGACGGGCCGCACCCGCAGGACCCCGAGCAGCTGGGCCGGGATGTACTCCAGTGCCGGATGGTCGGCGGGCACCTCTCCGCGTTCGACCCCGCGCCGGATGATCTCCCTCAGCGCGGCGATCTCCGGCTCGATCAGCGTCTCGCGCAGCGCACGCTGCAACTCCGGGTCCTGGCCCGCGGCATGGGCCAGCGCCTGGAGCAGCTTGGTGTCCCGGCCGGACAGCTCGCCGGCCGCCCGGGCCGCCTCGCGCAGGTCGTCGGCGAGCGAGCCGGTGTCGATGCAGCGCGTCCGCCGGTGGGAGCGCAGCGCCGCCGCCACCAGCTGGGGCTTGGTCTTCCACTGGCGGTAGAGCGTGGACTTGCTGCACCGGGTGCTCGCGGCGACGCCTTCCATGGTGACGGAGTCGTAGCCGCACTCCCCCAGTTGTTCCAGCACGGCGTCGTAGAACTCCTGCTCACGCTCCGGCGTGATCTTGGAGCGGCGCGTGGCACCGACCGGCTCGGGCCGGTCCGCAGCCTGCGACGTCATGGCGGTGCTCCTGGCTTGGGTCGGCGGCCGGAAATTCCCGGCCGGAGGTGTGTCGTACGTCTATCGATACACCAGTGTACCGGTACGCAGCCGTATCGGTACACTGGCGTATCGGTACGCTCTCGTACCGATAAGAGCACCACCGTCACCGAAGGGGCCGGGGGATGAATGCCCGCACCGAGCCTGCGCCGGCGGGGTCCGACGCGCTAGCGCGACCGCCGCTCGTCCGGGAGCTCCTGCTCGTCGCAGGGCTCTTCCTCGTCTACAAGTTCGGCCGGCAACTGGCCACGGGCCACACCGGTGAGGCCCTGCGCAACGCACACCGTGTGTGGGACTTCGAACGGACGGTCCGACTGCCCGGCGAGGGGGCGGTGCAGTCCCTGCTCCTGCACGGCGACGGCCTGGTGCACGTCGCGAACACCTACTACGCGGCCGTCCACTTCCCCGCCACCGTCGCCTTCCTGGTCTGGCTCTATCTGCGGCGGCCGGTCCACTACGTCTGGGCGCGCCGCGTGCTGGCCGCCGTCACGGCCGCCGCGCTGGTGCTGCACCTGCTGTTCCCGCTCGCCCCGCCGCGCATGCTCGCCGCGGCCGGCCTGATCGACACGGCGCGGGTGTACGGGCCGTCGGTGTACGGCGACCCCGCGACGGACTCGCTGTCCAACCAGTTCGCGGCGATGCCGTCGCTGCACTTCGGATGGGCCCTGATGGTCGCGGTCGGCCTGATCGTCGCGACCCGCTCGCGGTGGCGGTGGCTCTGGCTCGCGCACCCCCTGCTGACCCTGCTGGTGATCGTCGGCACCGCCAACCACTACTGGCTCGACGCGCTCGTGGCGGCGGCCCTGCTCGCTCTCGCGCTCGCCTTCATTCACCTGCCGCACCGCACGGCGAGCACGGCCGGGCGTGCGCAGGGCGGCCTCGTACCGGCGCAGCGGGACGAGCAGGCACTCGCGGGGGCCGGCCGATGAGCGCCCTCGTGACCGCCGTCGCCCTGTCCCTGGTCTCCGCCGTCGCCTACGCCGCCGCCGCGGTCGCCCAGGAGCGGCTGGCGTCCCGTTCCCGGGGCGCGGGCACGCTGCGGATGCTCGCGGCCGGCGCCTGGTGGTGGTCGGTCGGACTGAACGCGGCGGCCGCCCTCCTGCACGTCGTCGCCCTCCGGTACGGCCCGTTGACCGTGGTCCAGCCGCTCGGCGCGCTCACCCTGGTCGCGGCGGTGCCGATGGGGGCGCGGCTGGCGGGCCGGCGGGTCAGCGCGGTCGAGTGGCGGGGCACCGCTCTGACGCTGCTGGGCCTGGGCGCGATCCTGGTGACGGCGTCCGGTCCGGTGCCGGACGACGTGCTGAGCGTTCCCGAGGCGCTGGCGGTGGCGGGTGCCACGGCGGCGCTCATCGGGATGCTGTCCCGGCCGGGGGCCCGTCCCGGGCTGCGGCACGCGTCGGCGTCCGGTCTCGCCTCCGGGGTCGCCTCGGCCCTCACGCAGACGGTGACGGTGGCCGCGACGGACCGGTCCGGGCCGGTGCTGAGCGTCCAGGTGCTCGGTGTGGCCCTGCTCGTGGCGGCGTTCGCGGCCGGCGGGCTGCTGCTGTCGCAGACCGCGTACCGGGGCGGGCTGGGCGGCCCCCTCGCCATGGTGACCCTGTCGAACCCGATGGCCGCCGCGGTGATCGGCCTGGCGCTGCTGGGTGAACGCCTCCAGGGCGGTCCGGCGGGCCTGCTGCTCGCGGTCGCCGGGGCAGGCCTGGCGTCCCGGGGCGTGGTGCTGCTCACCAGGGCGGCCCCCACGGCCCCCACTGCCTCCCCGGCGGACCACGACCGGGTGCTGAACGAGGACGGTCCGGTGAGCGAGAGCCGTCCGGTGGGTGAGGGCCGTCCGGTGAGCGAGAGCCCTCCCGTGCACGAGGACCGTCCCGTGCACGAGGACCGTCCCGTGCACGAGGACCATCCGGTGGCCGCCGTCCTGGCGCTGGAGCCCGGCTCGGCCACCGCCGAACCGGTGCTGGTGCCCCGGCCGCACGATCCGGGGCACCTCACTCCCGCTACGCGGTGATGATCGCCGGGTCGCTCACGCCCGGCTGCCCGTTCTCGACGTGTCCCGCGAACCGCCGCAGGAACGCCTTGTCGCCCTCGGCGGTGACGGTCAGGTCGTACCAACGGCGGGTGGCGGCAAGGTCCACGGTCCGGTGCAGCCTGGCGCCGGGGCGGACGGTGAGGGTCGAGGGACGGCCGCCGTACCCGCTCACGAGCTTCAGGCGGGCCGTGCCGGAGCCCTTGTTGGTGAAGGTCAGCTCGATGTCGTCGCCGGTGTGGCGGGCCGTGACCTCGCAGCCGGCCGCCCTGTTCGAGCCCTTGAAGACGCGCACGAAGCCGTTCGGGCCGTGCACGGTCAGATCGTAGGAGCCACCGGAGTACGCCGAGTTCCAGGTGTCGGAGAGCGTCTTGCCGGCCTGGGTGGTGTACGTCCAGGGGCCGTCGGTGCGGTTGCCGGACGTGACGTGGAAGGCGCCGCCGGCCTTCGCTCCGGAGGCGAAGGCGAGGGTGAGCTTCCCGGCCGCCGCGTCGACCGAGGCGTCCACGTGCGGGGCGTACTTCAGCGGCCGGGTGCGGCGCGCACCGCGTTCCTGCCGGGGCATGCGCGGGTCGGCCGGCGGGACGGGCTTGTAGTCGGGGTGGCGCTCGCGGTCCTGCGGCTCGTACGCGTCCGTGCCGGGCAGCGGGGCCGGGCGCGCGTCCTTGCGGGAGAAGTCGAACGCGGACGTCAGGTCACCGCAGATCGCCCGGCGCCACGGCGAGATGTTGGTCTCGCGCACGCCGAAGCGGCGCTCCATGAACCGCAGGATCGAGGTGTGGTCGAGCGTCTCGGAGCAGACGTAACCGCCCTTGCTCCACGGCGAGACGACCAGCATCGGCACCCGGGGGCCGAGGCCGTAGGGACCGGCGGTGTTCTTGGCGTTCCCCGGGAAGAGGTCGAGGGAGACGTCGACGGTCGACAGGCCGCGGGAGGCGTCCTTCGGGGGCAGCGGCGGCACGACGTGGTCGAAGAAGCCGTCGTTCTCGTCGTAGGTGATGAACAGGGCCGTCTTGGACCAGACCTCCGGGTTGGAGGTGAGGGCATCCAGGACCTGGGCGATGTACCAGGCGCCGTAGTTCGACGGCCAGTTGGAGTGCTCGGAGAAGGCCTCGGGGGCGGCGATCCAGGAGATCTGCGGCAGCTTGCCGGCCTTCACATCCGCCTTGAGCGCGTCGAAGTAGCCGTCGCCGGCCTTGGCGTTCGTGCCGGTGCGGGCCTTGTCGTACCAGGGGTCGCCGGGCTTGGCGTCGCGGTACTTGTTGAAGTACAGCAGCGAGTTGTCGCCGTAGTTGCCGCGGTAGGCGTCCTGGATCCAGCCCCAGGAGCCCTGGGCGTCGAGACCGTCGCCGATGTCCTGGTAGATCTTCCAGGAGATGCCGGCCTGCTCCAGGCGCTCGGGGTAGGTCGTCCAGCCGTAGCCGAGTTCGTCGTTGCCGAGGACCGGGCCGCCGCCGGTGCCGTCGTTGCCGGTGTAGCCGGACCACATGTAGTAGCGGTTGGGGTCGGTGGAGCCGATGAACGAGCAGTGGTAGGCGTCGCAGACGGTGAAGGAGTCGGCGAGGGCGTAGTGGAAGGGGATGTCCTCGCGGGTCAGGTACGCCATGGTGGTGGTGCCCTTGGCGGGCACCCAGCGGTCGTACTTGCCGCCGTCGTAGGCCTGGTGGCCGTCGGGCCAGGAGTGCGGCAGGCCTTCCAGGAACTGCATGCCGAGGTCGTCGGCGTCCGGGTGGAACGGCAGGATCTCCTTGCCGTCCTTCTCCTGGTGCCAGACCGGTTTGCCGTTGTCGAGGGTGACCGGGCGGGGGTCGCCGAAGCCGCGGACGCCTCCGAGGGTGCCGAAGTAGTGGTCGAAGGAACGGTTCTCCTGCATCAGGACGACGATGTGCTCGACGTCCTCGATCGACCCGGTGCGGTGGTTCGCCGGCAGGGCGGCGGCGCGCTGGATGCTGGCGGACAGGGCGCTGAAGGCCGTGGTGGCACCCGCGAGTTGGAGAAAGCGGCGCCGGTTGACTTCGGACATGAAGGACAGACCTCTCATCCTGAGGTGCGGGATGGCCGGAACGTGACGGAATCTGCGCGGAAGGAGTGTTTCAGGGACACCAAACGTCAAGGAAGGGGCGCGTGACACTCGTGTGAAAGTCGCCGGTACGGACGGTGTGCCGGGGCGTCGGCAGGGGAGGGTGAGGGGCGTGACAGAGACGCAGACGGTTTCCCCGCCGACCGAACGGCCCGTTCGCCAGCTCCTCGCCGCCTCCGTGGGCAACGCGGTGGAGTGGTACGACTGGTACGCCTACACGTTTCTGGCCACCTACATAGCCGCCCAGGTGTTCCCGAAGAGCGCGGACAACTCGCTGGTGCCGCTGCTGTCCACGTTCGCGGTGTTCGCGGTCGGCTTCTTCATGCGGCCGGTGGGCGGCTTGCTGATGGGCGCGGTCGCGGACCGGCACGGGCGGCGGGCCGCCCTCACGGTCACGATCCTGCTCATGGGCGGCAGCAGCCTGCTGGTGGGACTGACCCCGACGTACGCCGCGGTCGGCGTGCTCGCGCCGGTGATCCTCGTCCTCGCCCGGCTGCTCCAGGGCCTGTCCGTGGGCGGCGAGTTCGCCGCCTCGACGACCTTCCTGGTGGAGTCGGCGGGTCCCGGCCGGCGCGGGCTGTTCTCCAGCGTCCAGTACGTGTCGACGACCGTGGGCCAGCTGGTCGCCTCCGGTATCGCGACACTGCTGGTGGACACGGTGGACGACGGACAGATGAACGGCTGGGGCTGGCGGGTGCCGTTCCTGCTCGGGGCCGTGCTGAGCCTTTTCGGCTTCTGGATCCGGCAGGGCGCGCAGGAGACCCGCAGCGCCGAGCAGCAGCAGGCCCCTCGGCCGGGCCTGTTCGAGGCGCTGCGCCGGCACCCGCGCGAGTCGCTCCTCATCGGCGGCATCACGGCGGGCGGCACCATCGCGTACTACACGTGGACGTCGTACCTGCCGACGTACGCCGAACTCAACGCGGGCATCGAGAAGTCGGACGCGCTGCTCGCGGGCACGATCTCACTGGCCCTCTTCGCGCTGCTGCAACCGCTCGGCGGCCTGCTCTCGGACCGCTGGGGCCGCCGCCCCCTCCTGCTCTTCTTCGGCCTGGGCTTCGCTCTGCTCGCCGTGCCGCTGCTGCACGCCCTGCGCGACTCGTTCGCCGTGCTGCTGCTCGTGCAGTGCGCCGGCATGGTGCTGCTGACCGGCTTCACCTCGATCAGCGCGGCGGTGAACGCGGAGATCTTCCCGCCCCGGGTCCGGGCGGCGGGCATCGGCTTCCCGTACTCCCTGACGGTGGCCCTGTTCGGCGGCACGGCACCGTACATGGGCACGCTCTTCAAGGAGCAGGGGCACGCGGGGCTGTTCCCGTGGTACGTCGCGGTGATCTGTCTGGTGTCGTCGGTGGTGTACCTGCGGCTGCCGGAGACGGCTCACGCACCGCTGCGGCGGTGAGGCGGTACGCCGTCGGGGACCGGCTCACCGTCCTTGCCGTCGGCCGCGTGCGGCTCGTCGTGCGGTTCGTCGTGCGGTCCCGCACCGTTGGGTGACCCGGGGCCGGACGCCGGCAGGCCCTCCTTCACGGCGACCCGTTCGGGGTCGACCACGGCGTCGGTGGTCCTGCCCACCTCCGACAGCGTCATCTGGGCGCGGTCGTCGACGAGCCGGGTCACCAGGTGCTGCGCGGCGCCGAAGGCCGCGGCCCAGGCGAGGACCTGCGCCCTGCTGTCGAGGTCGCTGAGTCCGGGGACGAAGGCGCCGCGGATCAGCAACAGCCCGAGGAAGGCCGACAGGGCTCCGGTGGGCAGCTTCAGCACCGCCGACGCCAGGGGCAGCATGTACGGCGAGTCGGTGCCCCGGATGCGCCGCAGCGAGGCGATGACGGTGAGGGCGGCACCGGCGAGTCCGGCGATCTCGACGGTGAGGATGTCCGTGGGGCCGGCCCGTCCGCTGGGGTCGGTGTCGGCCGGTTCGTTGTGGTACTCGGCGGTCGGGCACACGACGGTGACCGCGCCTCCGGAGCCGCCCGAGGGCGAGAAGCACAGGCTCAGCGAGCTGGGTGAGAACCACCCGTAGAGGGCCAGGTTCACCACGCCGATCATCACGAGGACCGTCGCGGCCCAGAGGATGTTGCGCAGGCTGCGCACCCGGGCCAGTTCGTCGTCCAGGCTGCTGTACGCGGCGTCGAGCGCCCGGCCCATGAGGTCCCGGTCGCTCGGGGCCAGGTCGCCGGAGATGATGGACCGCAGTCTCTGGGCGAGCCGCACCCGGCGGGGGTCGTCCGCGGCCAGGTGATCCTTGACCAGTGCCATGACCTCGCCGGCGCGGCCCGCGGCTTCTTCGTCGGACACCAGTTGAATAAGCAACACCTCGGCGTTGCGGATATTCGAGCACACCCCCTCCCGGGCCGCCGATCCGGACCACGGCTTTCGCCAGCCGAAATCCTCGTCCGCGGCTGCGCGGGCTCTGTCGAGATGCCCCCGCATTCCGTTGATGAGCGCTGTCCGGTCGCCGCGGACCCGTCGCGTGCTCTCGCGCTCCAGTTCCGCCTCGAGATAGGCGATACGCGCTCTGGCCCGTGCGCGCCAAGCGGTCCGGGGCGGGCCGGCGCGCGACCCCCTCGTGAACCGCCGGCGCGGACGGGCGGTCCCGCTCCCGGTTCCGATCACTCGTACACGGCGGGTACGTGCAGTCTGTCCCAGGACCGGCGGCCCGGTGTGCCGTCGGCGTCCGGGCCCGAGAAGCCGAGCTTGTGCTGCCACTTCGCGTACGACTTCCGGTCCGCCTCGCTCCACTGCGAGTCGGGTCCGCCGGCGTACGCCGAGCAGCCCTCCTCGATGAGGCGGTAACCCATGGCCTCGATGACGGGACTGGTCACGGAGGACTGGAAGAAGTCGGCACCCGGGAAGGGTTCGTACGCCCCCTGCGTCTCCGGCGCCGAGACGCGAATCCTCTGACCCGGGAAAATGATGTCCGGATTCTCGATCTGTGGATTCCATTCGAGAATTTGGCCCAGCGTCACATGGAACATGGACGCGATCTTGTTGAGGGTGTCACCCCTCTTGACGGTATAGAACTCGGTTGTTGTCTCCATACGTCCACGATAAATCCATCGGCCATCACGGCGTAGTCGGGAATTCTGTTTCGCTTTCACTTTTTGATGCGGAAACCAGAAGGGTGCTCATGGCCACCGCGCGGGGCGATCAGACCCGTCTCGTAGGCGAAGACGACGGCCTGGACGCGATCGCGCAGGTCCAGCTTCGACAGGATGCGGCCGACGTGGCTCTTGACGGTGGTGGGGCTCAGGAAGAGCCGGTCGGCCAACTCGGCGTTGCTGAGGCCCGTGGCCAGCAGGCGGAGCACCTCCAGCTCTCGCGGGGTCAGACCGGACACGTCGCGGTGCGGTGCGACGGTCCGGGGTTCGTCGGGCACGGCGAAGCGTTCGATCAGCCGACGGGTGATCGTGGGCGCGAGGAGGGCGTCGCCGGACTGCACCATGCGCAGGGCGGACACCAGGTGTTCCGGGGTGACGTCCTTGAGCAGGAAGCCGCTCGCACCGGCCGTGAGCGCGGCGTAGACGTACTGGTCGAGGTCGTACGTGGTGAGGATGACGACCCGGGCCTCCTGGGGACCGTCACCGCCGAGGATGCGCCGGGTTGCCTCGATGCCGTCCATCTCCGGCATCCGGATGTCCATGAGGACGACGTCGGGCCGCGTGCGCCGCACCGCTGCGACGGCTTCGGCCCCGTCGGCGGCCTCGGCCGCCACCTCGATGCCGTCCGCGGCGAGGATCATCCTGAAACCGGTGCGCACCAGGGCCTGGTCGTCGGCGATGACGGCGCGCAGCGGCGGCCGCTGCCCGTTCAAGCCGCGCTCCGCGGGATGCGGGCGGCGACCCGGTAGCCGCCGTCCGGCGTCGGACCGGCCGTCAGTTCGCCGTCGTACACGGCCAGTCGCTCGCGCAGACCCATGTGGCCGCGGCCGTTGCTCTCCACCGGCGGGGCGTCCTTCACGCCCCCGGTGTCCGTGACCTCGATCTCCAGGCAGTCGTCGGTGTGTCCGATGGTGACGGACACCTCCGCGTCGCGTGCGTGCTTGAGCGTGTTGGTCAGTGCCTCCTGCACGACCCGGTACGCCGCGAGGTCCACCCCGGGCGGCAGCGGTTGCGGCGGCAGCGACACGCCGACGCGCACGGGCGTCCCGGCGGCCCGTACCCGGGCGACCAGCGCGTCGAGCCGAGCCAGCCCAGGCTGCGGTTCCAGGCCGTCGGAGCTCTCGTTATCCGGGGCCGCCAACAGGCCCATCACATGCCGTAGTTCGGCCATGGCGGCCCTGCCGCCCGCCTCGACGGCGAGCAACGCCTCCTTGGACTGCCCGGGGGCCACGTCCATCACGGTGCGGGCCGCGCCCGCCTGGATGACCATCACGCTGACATTGTGGGTCACGACGTCGTGCAGTTCGGCGGCGATCCGCGCACGCTCCTCCGCGACGGCCCGGCGCATGGCCTCCTCCTGGGCCTGCTGCAGTTCGGCGACCCGGTCCCGGCTGCTCGCAAGTCGCAGGTGCAAGAACCGTACGAGGCTGGCGAGCATCCCGGCCACCAGCAGCACGAAGCCCGGGCTGGACCAGCCCGGGAGCAGGGGGTCGGCGTCGCGGAACGCGTAACCGGACAGCGCGGCGGCCGTCACCAGGACGGCGATCGCCAGTATCCGGTAACGGCTGTACACGATCGCGCTGTAGGCGCCGACGACACAGGCCAGGACGGTGATCCAGGAGGCGGAGCCGCCGATGGCCAGCGCCGCGGCCAGCACCGTCACGAACGTGGCCAGCGGGTACAGGCGCCTCAGACCGAGCGGCAGTGCCGACAGGATGATCATGGCCCAGGGGACGGGCGGAGCGTCTTCCTCCGCGGGCGCCCGGTCGGGGCCGGGCAAAGGCGGCGCGGGCACGCCCGTGCCCGCATCGATCTTGGGAGGGTTCGCATCCACCGGCCCGTTGCCGGGGTACCGCACCGCCACGAACAGAGCGACGGCGGTCAGTACCACCGCCAGCACCACGTCCACGCGCACCGCCCGCTCCGAGTGCGGGGCGGACTTGGCTTCGGGGCGCAGCGCGTCGATGAGCTGGTGAAGCCGGCCGGTCCGGTCTTCGGTCTCCATCCGCCCATTGTGATGCGCTCCGCGCTCGGTCCGCGTCCGCCTGTCCGACCAGGACATGGTCTGCGAGGCCTACTCCTCAGGTAGGACTCCCCGGCCGGCTCGTACGCGAGGAGGGTGCGATGTCGGTTGCGCGGCCGACGCGCCCGGCGTACCGCGGGCCCTACCGTCACGGAACCGGCAACGGAACCGGCAACGGCACATGCCTCTCGTGCCAGTGAGGACGGACGACCGCATGCATCACGTGATCGAGCTGGAAGGCGCGGCGAAGCGCTACGACGCCGCCGGTGCGCCGGCGCTCGGACCGCTCACGCTCAGCGTCGCCAGGGGTGAGGCCGTCGCGGTGACGGGTCCTTCCGGCAGCGGCAAGTCCACGCTGCTGAACCTCATCGCCGGCCTGGACAAGCCGACCGAGGGTTCCGTGCTCGTCGCGGGGCGGCGGATCGACCAGCTGAGCGAGCACGCCCTCGCCAGGTTCCGTCGCGAGCACGTCGGCATCGCCTTCCAGTTCTTCAACCTCCTCGACGACCTCACCGTCACCGACAACATCCAGCTCCCGGCCCAGCTGACCGGGACAAGCCGGCGTGCGGCCGCGGCCCGCGCGGGTGAGCTGATGGAGATGCTGGGCATCCAGCAGCACGCACGCGCCTACCCGGGCCGGCTGTCCGGAGGTGAGCGCCAACGCGTCGGTCTCGCCCGGGCGTTGGTCAACCGTCCCGAGCTGCTGCTGGCCGACGAGCCCACGGGTGCGCTGGATTCCGCTTCGGGCGCCGAGGTGCGCAAGCTGCTGATCGATCTGCACCGCGGTGGACAGACCATCGTGCTCGTGACGCACGACCTGGCCCTGGCCAAGGCGTGCGCCGGCCGCACGATCCACCTGGTGGACGGTCACCTCGCCCTCGACACCCGTACGCAGGCCGTCCGATGAGTCTCTGCGGTAACGGCGCGCTGGGCCGGGTCGTACGCTCCGGGGTCGGCCGGAGGCGGGTGCAGACCCTGGTGATCGCCGTGGCCACGATGATGGCGGTGGCCTCCGCCGTGGTGGCCGGGGCCCTGATGGTCGCCGCGGCCGCTCCCTTCGACGACGCGTTCAGGAAGCAGCGGGGCGCGCACATCACGGCGCAGTTCGACCCGGCCAGGGCGCGTGCGGCGCAGCTGGAGCGCACCGAGGAGCTGGCCGGCGTCACGGCGAGCGCGGGGCCGTACCCGTCCACGGCGTTGCGCCCCGTGGACCGGACGGGCTTGCGGATGCCGACGCTGACGGTGGTCGGACGGTCCGGCGCGGACGCCGACGTCGACCGCGTGGAACTGAAGTCCGGCCGGTGGGCGCAGAAGCCCGGCGAGATCGTGGTCGACGCCTCCTTCCGGGGCCCCTCCGTCGGCATCGGCTCCGCCCTCAAGACGTCGGACAGCCCGAACGCCCCGACGCTGTCGGTCGTGGGGTTCGCCGTGTCGGTCGGCAAGTCCGCCGACGCGTGGGCGACACCGGAGCAGGTCGAAGCGCTGGCGGCGCCGGGCAGCCCCCTCACGACCCAGATGCTCTACCGCTTCGACTCCGCGAGCACGAAGCGGCAGATCCTCGCCGCGCGGGCGAAGCTCGCCTCCGCCGTGGACTCCGGGGCCCTGCTGGGCACGCAGTCCTGGCTGGACACCAAGCGCGCCGCGGACCAAGGCGCGGCGGCGACCGTCCCGTTCGTCATGGCGTTCGGCGTGCTCGGCATCGTCATGTCGGTGATCATCGTCAGCAGTGTGATCAGCGGTGCGGTCGGCACGAGTCTGCGCAGGATCGGCATCCTCAAGGCCATCGGTTTCACGCCGCGCGAGGTCGTCCGCGCGTATGTGGCGCAGGCGCTGATCCCGGCCACGGTCGGCATCGCCCTGGGTGTCGTGGTGGGCAACCTGTCGGCGGTGCCGCTGCTGGCGGACACGGAGTCGGTGTACGGCAACGTCCCGCTGTCGGTGGCCTGGTGGGTGGACGTCGCCGTACCGGCCGCCGCGCTGCTCGTGGTCGGGCTCGCGGCGCTGATCCCCGCGCGGCGCGCCGGACGGCTGAACACCGTCGAGGCCATCGCGGTCGGCCGGGCGCCGCGCCCGGGCCGCGGGCAGTGGGCACACCGGGCCCTGGGACGGCTGCCGCTGCCCCGGCCGGTGACGTACGGCCTCGCCACTGCCTTCACGCACCCGGTGCGTGCCCTCGCGATGCTGCTGGCGGTGGCGTTCGGCACGGTCGCGGCGACGTTCGCGGTGGGACTGACCTCGTCCCTGAATGAGGTCGGCGCGTCCCAGGACCCCGAGAGCCGTGCCGCGGTCTCGGTCACGACGGTCAGGATGAACAACGTCGCTCCGCCGCCGCCCCCACCTCCCGGAGGAGGCGGCGCCGCGGCGGGCCCGTCCCCTGCGGCCCCGAGCCCGGCGGACGGCTCGCCAGGGCCCAAGGTGGCCGACCCGGAGAAGGTACGGGCCGCCGTCACGGCCGAGGCGGGGCTGGAGTCGTACTACGGCAAGCTCCGGACGGAGGTCGCCGTGGCCGGGGTCTCCGGCGCGGTGGAGGCCGGCCTCTACGAGGGCGACTCGCGCTCCGGCAGCCACGCGATGCTCTCGGGGCACTGGATCACCGGGAAGGGCCAGGTGGTCGTCCCCACGCGCTTCCTGGAGCGGACCAGCACCAAGGTCGGCGACACGGTGCGGATGACGCTCGGGAAGGAGAGTGCCGATCTGCGGATCGTGGGTGAGTCCTTCGACACCTCCGGCCATGGGCTGGAGGTCCACGCGGACATGGCCGACTTCCCGTCGGCGCAGCCCGAGACGTTCCTCGTCGACGTGAAGTCCGGCGTCTCGGCGGAAGAGTTCGCCCGGAGGCTCGCTGCGGTGGTGCAGCCGATGGGCGGTGACGCCACGACCGTCGTGGCGTCCGAGCGGAGCGGCGTCATCCTCGTCATGGACGCGATGGCGGTACTGCTGACCCTCATGCTGATCGCCGTGGCCGGTCTCGGCGTGCTCAACTCCGTCCTCCTGGACACCCGCGAACGCGTCCACGACCTGGGCGTGTGCAAGGCGATCGGCATGTCGCCGCAGCAGACGGTGGGCCTCGTGCTCGCCTCGGTGTCCTTGATCGGCGTGGCCGGCGGGCTGCTGGGCGTGCCGGCGGGGTACCTGCTGCACGGCGTGGTCATGCCGGTGATGGGGCGGGCCGTGGGCACCGGTATGCCGTCGCGGGTCCTCGATGTGTACGGGCCGGTCGAGCTGCTCCTGCTGGGACTGGGCGGCGTCGTACTGGCGATGCTGGGCGCCGTGATCCCGGCCGGGTGGGCGGCCCGGGCCCGTACGGCCACCGCCCTGCGGACCGAGTGACGCACCGGGCCTGCTGCCGTGGCCGCACCGGGGCCGGGGCGACCGAGGCGGTGGGCCCCAGCCGCCGGGGGTCAGGACCCGGGGGGTGACGACCGGCGCTGAACAGGCGTTTCGCACTGGTCCTTCCACCGGGCGGAAGTGGTGTTGCGCCCCGGTGAAGCCCTTCCCGACGATGGTCGCCACGACCGAGAGACGGGAGCCGGCACCCATGCCTCACATGACCGCGTTCGCCAGGAACCAGTGGTACGTCGCCGCCTACAGTCACGAGGTGGGGCGGGAGTTGCTCGGCCGGACCGTCCTCGGTGAGACGCTCGTGCTCTACCGGACGGAGGAGGACGGCACGCCGGTCGTCCTGCACGACCGCTGTGTGCACCGCCGTTACCCGCTGTCGGAGGCGCCGACGCGGCTGGACGGGGACCGGATCGTGTGCGGGTACCACGGGTTCACCTACGACACGACCGGCACGTGCGTGTACGTGCCGGGGCAGAAACGGGTGCCGCGCACCGCCCGGGTCGCCTCCTACCCGGTCGTCGAGCAGGACTCGCTGATCTGGGTGTGGATCGGCGACCCGGCGCTCGCCGACCCGCGGTCCATCCCCCGGGCCCGGCACCTGGACTCCCCCGGCTGGGTCACCGTGCGCGGCATGGAGCCCATCGACTGCGACTACGGCCTGCTCGTCGACAACCTCCTCGACCTGTCCCACGAGACGTATCTGCACGGGGGTTACATCGGCACCCCCGAGGTCGCCGAGACGCCGATCACCACCGAGGTCGACGAGGGCGCCGGGATCGTGCGGGTCAGCCGGCACATGGACGACGCCGCGTGCCCGCCGTTCTACGCCGAGTCCACCGGCATCGAGGGCCGGATCACCCGCTGGCAGGACATCGAGTACCACGCGCCCTGCCTGTATCTGCTGCACAGCCGGATCGCCCCGGTCGGGGTGCTGCCCGGGGCGGACGGCAGCGACCCGAACGGCTTCCACACCGAGATCACGTACGCCATCACGCCGTCCGGCGACGGCACGGTGTACGACTTCTGGGCCGTCTCCCGCGACTGGGCGACCGACGACGCCGAGGTCACCGAGTTCCTGCGGGGCAACAACCACACGGTCGTGATGCAGGACGTCACCGCGCTCAACCTGCTGCAAAAGACGCTCGGCACCGAGCGCACCGGCTACCAGGAGCTGAGCATCAACATCGACACCGGTGGTCTGGCCGCCCGCCGCATCCTCGCCCGGCTGGTGGAGCAGGGCGCCAAGCCCGAGGAGACGGTCCGGTGACGGCCGGGACCGGCGAGATCTACCGCATCGCCTGGCTGCCCGGCACCGACACCCTGCACGGCACGTGCCACTGCGGCCGTGAGCACACCGCGCAGGACCCGGTCGAGATGTGGGAGTGGATGCTCGCCCATCCGCGGGGGCACCGGGTCGACGAGCCGCGAGGAAACAGCCGATGAGCATGTACGAGTCCGAACTCGTCGTCGAGCGCAGGGAGTTCGCTGCTGACGGCGTGCTCGCCATGACGTTGCGCCATCCGCTGGGCGAGCCGCTCCCCGCGTGGGAGCCGGGCGCCCATGTCGACGTCGTCCCGGCGCCGGGTCTGGAGCGGCAGTACTCGCTGTGCGGCGATCCGGCGGACCGGTCGGCCTGGCGGATCGCCGTGTTGCGGGAGAACCCCGGGCGGGGCGGCTCGGCCCATGTGCACGAGCACGTGCGGGAGGGCGCCGAGGTACGGGTGCGCGGGCCCCGCAACACCTTCCGTCTGGAGCCCGCCTCCCGGTATCGCTTCGTCGCGGGCGGCATCGGCATCACACCGATCCTGCCGATGCTCGCGGCGGCCGAGGCGGCGGGCGCCGACTGGTCGCTGCTGTACGGCGGGCGCAGTCGCGGGTCCATGGCCTTCGCGGAGGAACTGGCCCGCTACGGGGACCGGGTGACGATCGCTCCCGAGGACGAGTCGGGCCTGCTGGACCTGCCGTCCGTGCTGGACGACCTGCCCGAGGGCACTCTCGTCTACTGCTGTGGTCCGGGGCCGCTGCTCGACGCCGTCGAGGCCCGGTGTCCGTCCGCGGCGTTGCGCCTGGAGCGGTTCCGGCCGAAGGAGCGGGAGACAGGCGCCGCCACCGCGTTCGAGGTGGAACTCGCGCGCAGCGGCACGACGCTCACCGTCGCGCCGGACGTGTCCGTGCTCGACGCGGTGCGTGCGGCGGGGGTGGAGGTGCTGTTCTCCTGCACCGAGGGCACCTGCGGCACGTGTGAGACGGACGTCCTGGACGGCGAGCCGGACCACCGCGACTCGGTGCTGACGGACGACGAGCGCGCGGCGGGCGACACCATGATGATCTGTGTGTCCCGCTGCCGCGGGAAGCGGCTCGTCCTGGATCTGTGAACCGGCCCGCCCGGCCGGCCCGCCCCCGCCCGGCATGTTCAGGGCGCGGCCCACAGGCCCCGGACGTGTCCGAGGTGCCGGGTCATCACGGCGCGGACGGCCTCCTCGTCGCGGGCCAGCAGCGCGTCCAGGATCTCCAGGTGCTCCTCCGCCGACGCCTCCAGCCGCCCCTGCTCGACCAGGGCCGTCAGGCCGTAGAGACGGGAGCGGCGTCTGAGGTCGCGGACGACGTCGACGAGGTGGCTGTTGCCGGCGAGGGCCAGCAGAGCGAGGTGGAAGCGCAGGTCGGCTTCGACGTAGGCGATGAGGTCCCCGGCAGCGGCGGAGGTGACGATCTCCCGGGCGACCGGGCGCAACGCCTCGAGAGCAGCGGGGTCGGCGGTGCGGGCCAGTTCCGCCGTGGTGGGGATCTCGATCAGCGCGCGGATGTGCGTGTACTCGTCGAGTTGCCGCTCGGAGACGGCCGTCACCCGGAAGCCCTTGTTGGGCACGGTGTCGACCAGCCCCTCCTTGGCCAGGTCGAGCATGGCCTCGCGCACGGGCGTGGCGGAGACACCGAAGCGGGCGGCGAGTCCGGGGGCCGAGTAGACCTCGCCGGGCCGCAGTTCACCGGCGATCAGCGCGGCCCGCAGCGCGTCCGCGACCCGCTCCCGGTGGCTGGGCTTCCTGCTGCCCAGCACGGGCAGGGCGGGGGTGTGCTGGGGGGCCATGACGGTTCGGGGTTCCTCTCGTGGTCTGCTCGTGTGCGCTCTACAGGACGAATCCCGCGGGGAACAGGTCCTCGGGGTCCAGCAGGTACTGGGCGGTGCCGGTGATCCAGGCGCGGCCGGTGAAGCTGGGCAGCACGGCCGGGTGACCGGCGACCTCGGTGGTGCCGAGCAGCCGGCCGGTGAAGCGGGTGCCGATGAAGGACTCGTTGACGAACTCGGTGTGGAGAGGGAGTTCGCCGCGGGCGTGCAACTGTGCCATGCGGGCGCTGGTGCCGGTGCCGCAGGGCGAGCGGTCGAACCAGCCGGGGTGGATGGCCATGGCGTGCCGGGAGTGGCGGGCGGTCGAGCCGGGGGCTGCCAGGTAGACGTGGTGGAGGCCGTGGATGGACGGGTCCTGGGGGTGGACGGGCGGGTCCTCGGCGTTGACGGCGGCCATGAGGGACAGGCCCGCGGCGAGGATCTCGTCCTTGCGGGACCGGTCGAAGGGCAGGCCGAACCGCTCCAGCGGCAGGACGGCGTAGAAGTTGCCGCCGAACGCGAGGTCGTACGTCACCGTCCGGCCGTCGGCGAGGGTGGTCTCGCGGTCGAGGGCGACGGCGAAGGAGGGCACGTTCCGGAGGGTGACCGCCTGTGCGCCCCCGTCCTTCACCGCCACCTCGGCGACGACCGGCCCGGCCGGGGTGTCGAGCCGGATGGTGGTGACCGGCTCGGTCACCTCGACCATGCCGGTCTCGACCAGGACGGTCGCCACGCCGATGGTGCCGTGCCCGCACATGGGCAGATAGCCGGAGACCTCGATGTAGAGGACGCCCCAGTCGCAGTCCGGCCGGGTCGGCGGCTGGAGGATCGCGCCGCTCATCGCGGAGTGGCCGCGCGGCTCGTTCATCAGCAACTGCTTGATGTCGTCGCGGTGTTCGCGGAACCACAGCCGCCGTTCGTTCATGGTGGCGCCCGGCACGGTGCTGATGCCGCCGGTGATGACGCGGGTCGGCATGCCCTCGGTGTGCGAGTCGACGGCGTGCAGGACGAGTCTGCTGCGCATGGTCCTCAGCTCGATCCGGCCGCGAGGGCCTTCTCGGTGGCGGCTCGGACGGTGGCCTCCTGCTCCGGTGACAGCGGCACCCGCGGCGGGCGGCAGGGGCCGCCGTGGCGGCCGGCGAGGTCCATGGACAGCTTGATGGCCTGCACGAACTCCACCCGGGAGTCCCAGCGCAGCAGGGGGTGCAGCCGCCGGTACAGGGGCAGCGCGGTGTCCAGGTCGCCGCCGACGGCGGCACGGTACAGCTCGGCACAGGAGCGGGGCAGCGCGTTCGGGTAGCCCGCGACCCAGCCCTTGGCCCCGGCGACGGCCAGCTCCAGCAGGACGTCGTCCGCGCCGACCAGCAGGTCCAGTTCGGGGGCGAGTTCGGCGATCCGGTAGGCCCGGCGCACGTCGCCGGAGAACTCCTTCACCCCGTGGATGTGTCCTTCGCCGTGGAGCCGGGCGAGGAGTTCGGGCACGAGGTCGACCTTGGTGTCGATCGGGTTGTTGTACGCGACGACCGGCAGGCCCGACCGGGCGACCTCGGCGTAGTGGGCCAGGACGGAACGCTCGTCGGCGCGATAGGCGTTCGGGGGCAGCAGCATCACCGCGTGGCAGCCGGCCTCCGCGGCCTGCTCGGCCCACCGCCGGGCCTCGGCCGACCCGTAGGCGGCGACGCCGGGCATCACGCGCTCCCCGCCGATCGCGGCGACGGCCGTCTCGACGACCCGGGCCCGCTCCTCGGGTGTGAGCACCTGGTACTCGCCGAGGGAGCCGTTCGGCACGACGCCGTCGCAGCCGCCCGCGACCAGCCAGGCGCAGTGCTCGGCGTACCGGTCGTAGTTCACCGAGAGGTCGTCGTTCAGTGGGAGCGCGGTGGCGACGAGGACGCCGCGCCAGGGGCGGGGTGCGGTCATGACGGTCCCTCCTGGGGGTGTTGCCGGGCGAGGACGCCGAGCGGCACGGGGCGGGCGAACGGGCGCTTGCCCGGGGTGGGTGGGCAGCCGGCGAGACCGGCGACCGCGGTGCCGCACATCCGGCCCTGGCACCAGCCCATTCCGGCGCGGGTGAGCAGCTTCACGGTGCGTTCGTCGCCCGCGCCGAGGTCCAGGGCCTCGCGCACGGCCCCGGCGGTGACCTCCTCGCAGCGGCACACCACGGTGTCGTCGGTGATCTGCTCGGGCCAGTGCGCGGGCGGCGCGTAGGCGGAGTCGAGGGCGGCGGCGGACCGCCTGAGCCTCGACCGGGCCTTGTAGGCGGCGGGCGCCGGGCCGGGGACGGTGCCGCGCAGGTGGGCGGCGGCGGAGCTGCCGGCGATGTGCCCCTCGGCGAGCGCGAGGTCGGCGCCGCCGACACCGGTGGCCTCGCCGGCCGCCCACACGCCGGGCACGTCCGTGCGCTGCTCGGGGCCGACGGCCACGGTGAACCCGTAGAGGCGGCAGCCGAGGCTCTCGGCGAGGTCGGTGTGCGGGAGCATGCCGTGGCCGACGGCGAGGGTGTCGCAGTCCAGGTGCCGCTCGGTGCCGGGCCGGACCCGGCCCTCGGCGTCGAGGAGGGCGACCGTGACGCCGGTCAGCCGGTCGTCGCCGTGGGCACGGACGACGGTGTGGCGGGTGAGCACCGGGACGCGGTGGCGCAGCAGCCGGGCGGCGTATCCGGCGCCTTCCGGGAGCTTGCCGGCCAGGGCCCGGCCGTGGCGGGAGAGGCGACCCGGGCCGACCGACTCGACGAGCGCGGCGACCTCGACCCCGGCGGCCGCGAGTCCGGTCGCCACGGGCAGCAGCAGCGGCCCGGTCCCGGCGACGACCGCTCGGCGCCCCGGCACGGCCAGTGCGCCCTTGAGCATGGCCTGGGCGCCGCCGGCCGTGACGACGCCGGGGAGGGTCCAGCCGGGGAAGGGCAGCACCTTCTCGTAACCGCCGGTGGCCAGCAGCACGGCGCGGGCGCGCAGCTCGACGGACTGCTCCTGCCGCGGCCCGAGCAGCGCGTGCACGGTGAATCCGTCCGGGGTGCGTTCCACGCTCCAGACGTGATGGTCCGTCAGCACATCTACGGCATGGGCGGCGAGCCCGTCCCGCAGCCGCTCCCAGGTCCGCCACCGGTGGTGCAGCGCCTCGGGCCGCCCGGCCCCGAGCCCGGCGGCGGGCTGCCGGTGGAACTGACCGCCGGGCTGCGTCGCGGCGTCGACGAGCGTGACCCGCACGCCGCGCGCGGAGGCGGCCAGGGCGGCGGCGAGCCCGGCCGGTCCGGCGCCGATCACGGCGAGTTCAGTCCGCACGGCGCGACTCCTCGTGGCCGGTGCCGCCGCCCTGCCCCCGGTCTCACCGCGTCCCGAGCCGCCCTGCGCCCCGGTCTCACCCCGTCCCGAGCCGCCCTGCGCCCCGGTCTCACCCCGTCCCGAGCCGCCCTGCACCCCGGTCTCACCCCGTCCTGTTCCGCCCTGTGTGCCCATCTCGCCGTGCCCTGTGCCCTCCTGGGCGGTGATCACATCCCCCGGCCGCACCGGCACCAGGCAGGCTCGTTGGTCGGTGCGGCCGTTGACGGTCACCAGACAGTCGAAACAGACGCCGATCCCGCAGAACACTCCCCGCGGACGGCCCTGTGACCGGGTGGAACGCCAGGAGGTGACGCCCGCCGCCCACAGCACGGCGGCGACCGTCTGCCCGGGCAGCGCCTCGACGGGCCACCCGTCGAACGTGACCGTGAAGGCGGGACCGGGCCTGGCCCCCGCGAGCTCCAGGGGGTTCATGCGGCCTCCTCGGTGAAGCGGTCGGGCCGGAAGGGGACGAGGTCCAGGTCGGGCGTGTGGCCGCTCAGCACCTGTGCGAGGAGATGCCCGGTGCCGGTGGCCAGTCCGATGCCCGCGCCCTCGTGCCCGCAGGCGTGGAACAGCCCGGGTGCTCTAGGATCCGGGCCGATCGCGGGCAGGTGGTCCGGCAGATACGGCCGGAATCCGGCGTACGCCCGCAGGGCCCGGACCCCGGCGAGGAAGGGGAACAGCCGGGTCGCCCCGGCCGCCAGCGCGCGCAGCGCCGGAAGCGAGAGGGACCGGTCGAAGCCGACCCGTTCGCGGCTGGCGCCGATGAGGACCGGTCCGGCCGGGGTGCCCTCGACCACCGGGGAGGTCTGCAGCGCCGCCGAGTCGCTGGCGACGTCGGCCACGTAGTCGGCGGCGTACACCTTGTGCCGGATGCGGGGCGGCAGCGGTTGGGTGACCAGCACGAAGCCCCGCCGGGGCAGGACCGGCAGGGACACCCCGGCGCGGGCCGCCAACTCGCCGCCCCAGGTGCCGGCCGCGTTGACGACCGCGGGGGCGTGCAGAACGCCCCGGTCGGTCCGCACACCGCGCACCGCTCCGCCCGGGCCGCGCAGGACCCCGGTCACCTCCCGCCCGGTGAGCACCCGGGCCTTCGAGGCACGCAGCAGGTGCGCCGCCGCGAGGGCGGGCATCACCTGCGCGTCCTGCGGATAGTGCATGCCGCCCGCGAGGCCGGGAGCCAGGTGCGGCTCCAGGTCGGTGAGGGCGTCGGGCGGCACCGGGAGGGCCTCGACCCCGGCCTTGCGCTGCCCGGCGGCGAGTTCCTCCAGCCCGGCCAGGGCCCGGTCCGTACCCGCGACGACGACACCGCCCTTGGCCTCGTACTCGACGGCCCGGCCCAGCCCTTCCCGGGCCAGGTCCGCCCACAGCCGGGCGGACAGCAGGGCCAGCTCGAGCTCGGGCCCGGGTTCCTTGTCGGAGACGAGGAGGTTCCCCTCCCCCGCTCCGGTCGTGCCACCGGCCACCGGCCCCCGGTCCACCACGACGGTGTCCAGGCCCGCCCGGCCCGCGTACAGGGCGGTGGCGGCACCGACCACTCCGGCACCGACCACCACGACATCGCAGGTCAGCGACTCGCTCACGGCAGTACTATGTCACACACCACACGGCGGGAACAGGGTGCCGACAAGGAGGGACGACTCCAGGGCCGGGAAGGGATGCCGGCCGGACGGGGGCTGCGCGAGCGTTCGGCGGGCAGACAGCCCGTGGGATCAGTCGGCTGTGGGGACGACCCTCAGGTGGGTGGCGGCGCGGCGGGAGCGGCGCTCGCGGGACGCGGAGCGGCGGGCCTCGCGCAGGACGAACGTGAGCCGGGCACAGCCCAGTTCCTCGAGCGTCCGGGACGTCTCGACGACGATCCGGCACTCGGTGGCACCCCGGTGGGGATCCGGGTGCACCAGGGGCCGGACCGCTCCGTCCTGCTCGACGGCGCCCTCGCCGACCGCGCGGATCCAGTGCGGCAGACCGTGCCGGTAGGCGGCCTCCATGATCGGGTCCTGGGCGATGTCGCGGCGGATGGCCTGCAGCCCGTGGTCGGGGCCGTGTGCGTCCACGGTCCGCGCGAAGTGCGCGAGCATCGGCAGGCACCAGCTCGCCTCGTGGTCGCCGAGCACCGTGGGCGCGTCCGGGTGGAAGAGGACGAACCTGAGGAAGTTGTCGTCGGGCATCGCGGTGGGATGCGGGCCGACCTCACGGAAAAGTGACCGGAAGGCGCCATTGGTCAGCATCACGTCCCAGCAGTGGTCGACGACGAGCGAGGGGAGGGTGACACCCTCCAGGAGCCCGGCGTAGTCCTCCAGGTAGGCCTGGGCCTCGGGAGTCTCGGGGACGGGCCGCGGTGCCGGCCGCTGCCCTCCTGCCTGATATGCCATCGGGAGGTCACCCCTCTTGCCTGTGCGGCCTTGACGCGGCGCCCCGATCCTGCTGCTCCGAGCTGAGGCGTGTCAACTATCGTGGCATTCCGAGGCTGTTGACGGCTGAAATTGGCCACAGTTGTGGCGAGACCTGGATGTGAGTTCGAAGCACCGGCTACGCTCCGGGAAGTTCACGCCGGGGTAGGTCACGGCATCCACTTGTGAGAAGCCTGTGAGATACGTAGGAGATCTGTCGGTGACGGGTGGCTTCGTCGAAGGTCCGGGCGTCACGCCTACGGCCGTGCTGCCGGCCGTCGTCGCCCGTGTCGGCGCGCTCGCCGACCGGCTCGGCGTGCCCCACGCCGAGGTCTTCGACGTCGGCAGGCTGTCCGTCGCCTCCGGCGTCCCGGAGCCCGTGGTCAAGGCCCTGCTCTGTGGCCGTCCGGCGGGCGAGCCCGACGTCCAGGCCCGGTTCCTGCAGCGGCTGGACCTGCTGCGCCGGACCCGGCTCAAGCCCAACGGCCGCAAGTACACCCAGCAGGAGATCGCCGACGGCGCCGGCATGTCCCGCCAGCAGGCCGGCGCCCTCATCAACGGCGACCGGCGGCCGACCATGGAGCACTGCGACGCCCTCCAGCGGTTCTTCCGGGTGCACGCGGGCTTTCTGACCGCCGAAGACCCCGAGGCACTCGTGAGCGCCCTCCAGCACACCGAGCAGGAGCTGCTGCAGAAGCTCGCCGACCGTGAGCGGCAGGCTGCCGCCGCGGCGGACGACCCGCTGGAGCGGCTGCTGCAGGACCACGGCGTGCGCGGCATCGCCTGGCGAGCCGCGCAACTGCCCACCGACCAGCACCGCGACAAGGTCGCGGAGTGGCTGGACATGCTCCTGGAGAGCGTCAAGCGGCCCGAGTCGTGACCGTGGGGAGAACTGTGGGCATCGGTAGGGAAATGCGCCGTCTGTGCGGCGAGCTGGTCGCGGAGCTGACCCTCCCCGCGCCGGCCCGGCCCGACGAGCTGTACGCCGCCCTGTGCGACGGCATGAGCAGACGCCGTGGCCGTCCCGTCCGCTTCCGCACGGCCGCGTTCCCGCCCGGAACGGCCAGTGGGCTGTGGCTCGACATGGCCGAGCAGGACCTCGTGGTGATCGAGGAACGCACCGCTCCCGAGCACCAGTTGGTGATCCTGGGCCATGAGCTGTGGCACATGAAGGCGGGGCACTGCTCCCACCACGTGGAGGGCGCGGCCGTGGCGGCCCGGCTGCTCGACGACGGGGCCGACCTCCAGGCGACCGTGCTGAAGGTCGCAGCCCGCACCCGTTTCGACTTCGACGACGAGAAGGAGGCCGAGAGCTTCGGCCTGCTGCTCGCCAGCAAGTGCCGTGCGTGGCTGGCCGGTTCGTCGTCGCGGGGGCCGGTGCAGCGGGACCATCTGGCGGGGCGGATCGAGGCGTCACTGGGGTACCGCGGACCGCAGGGCTGACGGGCCGCCCGGCGCGGTGACGTGCTGCGGCGGCCTGCGCCGAGCGGGCGAACCGGAAGGCTGCCGGGCCGGATTGTCAGTGGTGGGCGGCAAGCTGGAGGGGCGTCACCGCTGTGCGGGGCGCACGCGCCGTGAGGCGCGGGACCGACGACGCCGACACGGGGAGAGCCGATCGATGCCCACCGCCGTTCTGACCGATCGTGAACGCACCGCCGTCCAGGCCTATCTGCGGCTGCTGCACACCGTGCGGGCCGCCTTCGACCGGGAGGGCGGACCACCGCTCGTCCCGCCGGCCGTGCTCGCCGAGGCGGAGCAGGCCCTGGAGCGCGCCGGCCTGACCGGCAACGAGGAGGAGTTCTTCCGCCTCCTGGAGCAGTGGTGCCCGGAGCCGGGCAGCTGAACGGGATACGCCTCGGGGGCGGGTCCCGCGCGACGGGTTCAGGCGCGGCGGAGCTCAGGCGCGGCGGATCCAGGCGCGGCGGGTCCCGGCGGGGCGGATCCAGGCGCGGCGGGTCCCGGCGGGGCGGATCCAGGCGCGGCGGGTCCCGGCGGGGCGGGTCCCGGCGGGGCGGATCCAGGCGCGGCGGGTCCCGGCGGGGCGGGTCCCGGCGGGGCGGGTTCCGGGCGGGGCGGGCTCAGGCGTGCGGGACCGCGATCGCCGTCGCGATCAGGCCCCGCCCCGCCGTCCAGCGGCCCTCGAAGTGGTCCAGGCGGCGGGTGCCCACCCATGGCCCGGGGACGAGCAGGTCCGCGCGGAACGTGCCGTCGGGGGTGAGGTCGATGTCGGCCTCCATGAAGTCCAGCCACTTTCCGGTGAGGGGGAACCACGCCTTGTAGACGGACTCCTTCGCGCTGAACAGCAGCCGGTCCCAGTGGATGCCGGGATGGTCGGCCGCGAGCCGCCGCAGCCGGCCGGCCTCGGCCGGCAGCGACACCGACGGCAGGACGCCCTCGGGCAGCGGTCCGTGGACCTCGGCGTCGATGCCGAGGGACGCCAGGTCGGTGGCGCGGACCAGCGCGGCGGCGCAGTAGCCGTCGCAGTGGGTCATACTGCCGGCCAGCCCGGCCGGCCAGCCGGGGGCACCGCGCTCCCCGGGCAGGATCGGCTGCGGCGGCACGCCGAGCTTCTCCATGGCTGTGCGGGCGCAGGAGCGCACCACGGCGAACTCCCTGCGCCGCTTGGCGACCGCCCGCGTCAGGAGCGCTTCCTCCTCGGGGTACAGCGGGGTGTCCGCCTCTGAGTCGCCGTACGTCTCGACGGTGACCACCGTCCGCGGCAGCAGTTCCTCGATCACCGCTCCTCGCCCTCCTCCGGCAGGATGCGCCGCAGCCGCCCCGGCGGCCGGGTCCGCTTCTTCCATTCGCGCGGATAGCCCACCGACACCTCCTCGAAGCGCACGCCTTCGTGGAACGTGGTGCGGGGGATGTGCAGATGGCCGTAGACCATGGCGGGCACGCGGAATCTGCGGTGCCAGTCGGCGGTCAGGTCCGTGCCGCACCACATGGCGAACTCGGGGTGCCACAGCACGTCCATCGGATGCCGGTGCAGCGGGTAGTGGTTGACCGGGATCACCGGCAGGTCGCCGGGCAGTGCGGCGAGTCTGCGTTCGGTCTCGGCGACCCGGGCCCGGCACCAGGCCTCCCGGCTCGGGTAGGGATCGGGGTGCAGCAGGTACTCGTCGGTGCAGACGATCCCGGTGCCCTGCGCGTACTCCAGGCCCTGTTCCTTGGTGGTGCAGCCGGCCGGCAGGAACGAGTAGTCGTACAGCAGGAACAGCGGGGCGACGGCCACCGGGCCGCCGGGGCCCTCCCACACCGGGTAGGGGTCCTCGGGTGTCGTCACGCCGAGGTCGCGGCACATCTCGACGAGATGGGTGTAGCGGGCGACTCCGCGCAGCGTGACGGCGTCGCTCGGATGGGTCCACAGCTCGTGGTTGCCGGGCACCCAGACGACCTTGCGGAAGCGGCCCGCGAGCGTCTCCAGGGCCCAGCGGATGTCCGCCACGGTCTCGGCGACGTCCCCGGCCACCAGCAGCCAGTCGTCGTCCGTGCCGGGCCGCATGCCCTCGACCAGGGCGCGGTTCTCCCGGTACCCGATGTGCAGATCGCTGATGGCCAGCAGTTGTGCGGCGCGACCGGCCGTCGACGTCACCTCTCGCCCCTCCCCCATCCGGACGCCACCAAGAGATCACATCCGGGGGGCCGGGACAAGGGCGGCGCGGGGGCACGGGGGGCCGGAGAATTCCTTCACACGCGCGTTGCACGAGGGGGCCCGCCGAAGCCGTATGATCTGGCCCAACACCACCGCTCCGAACGTCCCTTCCACAGGGGCGGTTTGGTGTCCCTACCCTTCTCCTGCCCGGGCACGGGCTGCTCAGCCCTGCCCGCGAACCGTGAAAGGCGGCCTGCATGGTCTCTCGCGTACGCGTCTGGCTCAACCGCACGTACGCGGAGAACGTGTTCTTCATGGATCAGCTGCGGAGGAATCCCAGCGACCGGGCGGTCGAGATCCATGCCACGCACGGCGACCCCGACTCACCGGTGCTGGCCGCCGCCGACACCGCGGAGCTGGAGCCCGAGAACCTCTCCCCCGCCGGTTACGTCGAGTACGCGCTGGCCCAGTGCGCGCGGCGGGGCATCGACGTGTTCGTGCCCCGGCTGCACCAGTCGGCGATCGTGGCGCACCGCGCCGAGTTCGAGGCGGCCGGCACGGCGGTCCTGGCGCCGCCGCCCGAGGCCGTGGCCGTCTTCCACGACAAGGTGATCGCCTACGAGGCGGTCCAGGCGATCGGCGTGCCGGTACCGCCCTGGTACCGGGTCCGCTCGGCGGACGAACTGGTCGGCGCCGTCGAGGAGTTGGAGGCAGGCGGGCACAAGGCGTGCTTCAAGCCGGCGTCCGGGGCCGGCGGGGTGGGCTTCCGCGTGATCACGCGGACGTCCTTCTCGCTGACGCATCTGAGCGGCTTCCCGAGCCCGTACGTGCCGCTCGACCTGGTGCTGGAGGCGCTGCGGCGGGACGGGGAGCCGGTGGACTGGCTGGTGATGCCGCGTCTGGAGCAGCCCGAGGTGTCGGTGGACTGCCTCACCGGCCCGGACAACCGGGTCCGGCTGGCGGTGGGCCGTACGAAGAACGGCCGCCGCCGCGGCTTCACGCTGCACGAGCAATGGCTGGACCCCGCCCGGCGGATCGCGGAGGGATTCGGTCTGCACTACCTGTCCAACATCCAGTTCCGGATGTTCGGCGACCGGCCGGTGCTGATGGACGTCAACACCCGCCCGGCGGGCGGGCTGCACCAGCTGTCCCAGTGCGGTGTCAACGCGCCCTGGGCCGCGGTGCAGTTGGCCCTCGGCGAGGATCCGGGCGAGATGGAGCCGCCGTTCCTGGGCCAGGACTACACGGTGGTGTCGGGCCCGCGTCCGCTGCGGCCGGTGTCGCTGCCGCACCAGCGGCCGGAGCAGCTCCCTGCGGTGCAGGAGCCGCTCCCGGCGGTGCCCTCGCCCGCTGCGCCCGAGCAGTCCGGCGCCGCCGCACCGGCGCCTCGGACGGCGGCGCTCCCGGGCCTGGCCGCGAGCGCCGCACGCCACACCGGGCTGTCGACGTAGTGGTTGTCGAAGCGCTCCGAGGAGTCCTTGTTCTCCTGGGGGTCGGCCTCGCCGCGCATCACCCGGCCCAGTAGCCGCAGACAGTCGAGGCGTCCCGCGCCCGGGGTGAAGACGAACGGCACGTCGGCCTTCGCCCCCGGCGCGGCGGCGAAGGCGTGCGGGGTGTGCGGTCCCCCGCTGTCCGTGGCCAGGCAGGAACGACCGGGGGTCCTCCACGCCGTCGGCGGCGTGGAGGAGCCGGTGGACGAAGATGCCCCGAGCGCCGGCGTCCTCGCATCACGGGCGTGTGGCCGTGAGGTCAGCCCCTTCGCAGGCGCAGGGTGAGGATCTGGAAGGGGCGCAGCGCGACGGCGACGGAACCGTCGGTGATCTCCGCGTCCTCCAGGGGCCGTTCCAGCAGGTCGGTGATCTGGGCGCCCGCGAGCGGGAACCCGGTGCGCAGGATGCCGGCCGCACGGCCGCCACGGGACTCGTAGAGCCGTACGACGACGTCTCCGGAGGCGTCGTCGGCGAGTTTGACGGCTTCCACGGTGATGCCCTCCCCCTCGGTGGAGACGACCGGTTCGGGGGCGCCGGCCGCGTCGGCCACACGCAGCGGCAGGTTCAGGGCGTAGCCCTCGGCGACGGCGTCCTCGATGGTCGCGCCGGGCAGCAGCGCGTAGGTGAAGCAGTGGCGGCCCTGGTCGGCCTCGGGGTCCGGGATGCGCGGGGCGCGGACCAGGCTGAGCCGGACGGTGGTCGTGGTGCCGCCGTCCTCGCGGACGGTGCGGGAGACGTCGTGGCCGTAGGTGGAGTCGTTGATGACGGCCACGCCGTAGCCGGGTTCGCCGAGGTGCACCCAGCGGTGGCCGGAGACCTCGAAGCGGGCCGACTCCCAGCTGGTGTTGGTGTGGGTGGGGCGCTGGACGTGGCCGAACTGGATCTCGGCGGAGGAGTGCGGGGCGCGGATGTCGACCGGGAAGGCCGCCTTGAGGATCTTCTCGGTCTCGTGCCAGTCGATGTCCGTCTCGATGTCGACGCGGGGGCTGCCGGCGCGGACGGTGATCGTCTGGGTGATCGTGGAGCCCTTGCCGAAGGACCGTTCGACGCGGATCGCGCCGATCAGCGGGTCCTGTTCGACGACGGTGACGGACGAGGCGTCCAGGAGGTCGGTGTAGCGGTTCTTGTAGTGCTTGTCGATGTCCCAGGCGTCCCAGTAGTTGGGCAGGTCGGTGTGCAGGCGGAGCAGGTTGCCCGGCTCGGCGAGGACCTCGCGGCCGGCACGCAGGTCGCGGACGGAGGACAGCGTGCCGTCCTCGGCGACCTCCACGCGGATCAGTCCGTTGTCGAGGACCCGGCCGTCCACCGTCACCGGCCGCTGGGGTGCGCAGTCGGTGAGGGGTGCGGAGCCGTTCGCGGGCACCTTCACGTAGACCGGTGCGCCGTCGGCCGTGCGGACCACGTCGGCGCGGTCGTAGGGGCTGGTGTTGAAGACGCGGGTCTCGCCGGCGCCCAGGGCGGACACCGCCTCGGCGGTCAGCGCGTGCAGTTCCTCCGCGACCCGGGCGTACTCCGCCTCGGCCTCGCGGTGCACCCAGGCGATGGAGGAGCCGGGCAGGATGTCGTGGAACTGGTGCAGCAGCACCGTCTTCCACAGCCGGTCCAGCTTCTCGTGCGGGTAGGTGTAGCCCGGTGCGTGCAGGGCTGCCGTGGTCGCCCAGAGTTCCGCCTCGCGCAGAAGGTGCTCACTGCGGCGGTTGCCCTGCTTGGTGCGGGCCTGGGAGGTGTAGGTGGCGCGGTGCAGCTCCAGGTAGAGCTCGCCGACCCACACGGGCGCGTCCGGGTACTCCGCGAGGGCCTTGGCGAAGAACGCGTCGGGGTGTTCGACGACGACCTTCGCGGAGCCCTCCAGGTCGGCCAGCCGACGGGCGCGTTCCATGATCTCGCGGGTGGGGCCGCCGCCGCCGTCGCCCCAGCCGAAGGGGGCCAGGGAGCGGGAGGCGCCGCCCTTCTCCTGGTAGTTGCGGACCGCGCGGGACATCTCCTCGCCGCTGAAACGGGCGTTGTAGGTGTCGACGGGCGGGAAGTGCGTGAAGATGCGGGTGCCGTCGATGCCCTCCCACCAGAAGGTGTGGTGGGGGAACCGGTTGGTCTGGTTCCAGGAGATCTTCTGGGTGAGGAACCACTCGTTGCCGGCGAGCTTGGCGATCTGCGGGTAGGCCGCGTTGTAGCCGAAGGAGTCGGGCAGCCACACGCCCTTGGTCTCGATGCCGAAGTGCTCGATGAAGAACCGCTTGCCGTGGACGAACTGGCGGGCGACGGCCTCGCCGCCGGGCAGGTTGCCGTCGGACTCGACCCACATGCCGCCGACCGGCGCCCACTGGCCGTTCTTGACCGCCTCCTGGATGCGGGTCCAGACCTTGGGGTAGTTGTCGCGGACCCATTCGTACTGCTGGGCCTGGGAGCAGGCGAAGACGAAGTCGTCGTACTCGTCGGCGAGCGAGGTGACGTTGGAGAAGGTGCGGGACGTCTTGCGCTTGGTCTCGCGGATGGGCCAGAGCCAGGCGGAGTCGATGTGGGCGTGACCGACGCCGGAGATCGTGTGCGCGCTGGCGTGCGCGGGCTTGGACAGCACCGGCTTCAGCGCCTTGCGGACGGCGGCGGCCGAGCCGGAGACGTCGTCCAGGTCGAGCAGGTCCATCGCACGGTCGAGGGCATGGGCGATCTCGTGCCGGCGTGGGTCGTGCTCGCCGAGCTCCAGCATGAGCTCGCGCAGCACCTGCACGTCGAGGTCGAGGTGCCAGACCTCCTCGTCGAGGATCGCGAGGTCGGCGCTGCGGAAGGTGTAGAGGGGCTTGTCGCCCGCGGTCAGTCGGTCGCCGAGGGGCGTCACCTTGGAGAAGTTGTCCGCCAGGATGTCCGGGTTGGAGGCGGCCTCGACCAGGTAGTCGACCGTCTCCCCGCCCTGGGCGGGGTTGGCGATCGCCACGTACTGGTTGAGCGGGTTGACGGCCTTCAGGGGGGTGCCGTCGGTGAGGTGGACCAGGGCCTCGGCCTGGTTGCCGGGCCAGTCGCCGACGAAGCCGAGGTCGATGACGGCCTCGACCCGGCGGCCCGCCCAGTCCTCGGGCACCCGTCCGCGCATGCGGAACCAGGTGGTGCCCCAGGGCGGGCCCCACGGCGTGCCCATCGTGAACGGTTCGTAGGAGGCCGCGGCGGCCTCCTCGAACGGGACCGGCTCCCCCGGGGCCTGCCAGGCCTCCACCTCGAAGGGGACGGCGGCCGCGTAGACCGCGGTCTTGATGCGCTGGTCGTGAAGGCGCTGCACGCGCTCCTCGATGCGGCGGCTTTCGTCGTGCATGGGATGTCTCCAGGAAGCGGGAAGAACGAGCAGACGGGAAGCGGTGGGGGGGAAAGCGCTTACCGAGCGGCGTTCACCTAAGGTACGCCAACCCGGGGTGGACCTCGGTGTAGCCCTCGACCAGCCTGCGGGCGACGTTGACGGAGTCGACGAGCGGGTGCAGGGCGAAGGCCTTCACGGCGGTGGCACGGGAGCCGGAGCCGGCCGCGGCCAGCACTTCGCGTTCGACCGCCTTGACCGCGCAGACCAGGCCCGTGGCGTGGTCGGGCAGCGGGTCGACGGTGACGGGGTGGGCGCCGTTGGCGTCGACGAGGCAGGGGACCTCGATGACGGCCTCCGGGTCCAGGACGGACAGCGTGCGCCGGTTGCGCACGTTGAGGATCAGGGTGGTGCGCTCGTCCCGGGCGATGGCCCGCATCAGGGCGAGGGCCACCTTCTCGTAACCGCCGGACAGGTCGTCCTCGTCGCGTTCGCCGGCGCCCGCGGTCTCGCGGTTCTCGGCCATGTACGTGGCCTCGCGCTCGGCGCGGGTGCGGTCCCACAGGGCGAGGGCGGGGGCGTCGGGGTTGCGCATCTCGGCGTAGAAGCGGGCCTGCTGGTCGTGCAGGAAGGCGCCGCGGGTCTTCTCGGCCTGCTGGTAGGCGCGGACGGCCTCGCGGTTGAAGTAGTAGTAGTGCAGGTACTCGTTGGGGATCGCGCCCAGAGAGCGCAGCCAGTCGGCGCCGAAGAGCTTGCCCTCCTCGAACGAGCCGAGCAGGTCGGGGTCGGCGAGCAGGCGCGGGAGTTCGTCCCGGCCGGCGACGCGCAGGCCGCGCACCCAGCCGAGGTGGTTGAGCCCGACGTAGTCGATCCACGCCTCGCCGGGGTTCTCCACGCCGAGCACCCGGGCGATCCGGCGGCCCAGGCCGACCGGGGAGTCGCAGATGCCGATGACGCGGTCGCCGAGGTGGCGGGACATGGCCTCGGTGACCAGTCCGGCCGGGTTGGTGAAGTTGATGACCCAGGCGTCGGGAGCGAGCCGGGCGACCCGCTGGGCGATGTCGACGGCGACCGGGACCGTGCGCAGGCCGTAGGCGATGCCGCCCGCGCCCACCGTCTCCTGGCCCAGCACCCCTTCGGCCAGGGCGACGCGTTCGTCGTGCGCGCGTCCCTCCAGGCCGCCGACGCGGATCGCGGAGAACACGAAGTCGGCGCCGCGCAGGGCCTCGTCGAGGTCGGTGGTGGCACTGACCCCGGGGGCGTCGGGGACGCCGGCCGCCTGTTCGGCGAGGACACGGGTCACCGCCGACAGCCGTCCGGCGTCCAGATCGTGCAGGACGACATGGGTCACCCGGCCCTCGGCGTGGTCCTGGAGGAGCGCTCCGTACACCAGGGGGACCCGGAATCCTCCGCCGCCCAGAATCGTCAGTTTCACGCTTGCACCTTTCCCGCCACGACGACCTCGACGCCCGCCTCCTGGAAGGAGGTTCGTGTCGCGGCGTCGACCGGCGCGTTCGTCACCACCGCGTCCAGGTCCTCGGGACCGCAGACCTTCGCCATCCCGTGCCCGGGGAACTTCGCCGCGTCGGCGAGCAGCACCACCTTGTCGCCGGCCTTGATCATGGCCCGCTTGACCGGCACCTCCACGACCGTCGTGTCCATGACCTGCCCGCCGGGCCGTACTCCGCTGGTGCCGAGGAAGAGCCAGTCGGCGTGCAGCTGGCGCAGGTTGTCCTCGGTGAGGAAGCCGACCAGGGAGCGGTACTCGCGGCGGACCATGCCGCCGAGCAGGACCAGTTCGATGCCCTCGTCGTCGGCGAGCTCCTCGTAGACCACCAGGTTGCTGGTGATCACGGTGAGCCGCCGTCCGTGCAGCTGCCGGGCCAGGCGGTAGGCGGTCGTCCCGATGTCCAGCAGCACCGACTGGCCGTCCCTGATCATCGCCGCGGCGCGTTCGGCTATGGCGTCCTTCTCGGACACGCGCACTTCGGCGACCTCGGCGAAGGGCTGGTCGCCCTCCTCCACGACGGCGCCGCCGTGGACGCGCGTGAGCAGTCCGTCCTCTTCGAGTTTCACCAGGTCACGCCTGATCGTGGCGGGGCTCACGCCCAGCTGCTCGGAGAGGTCGGTCACGGCCGCGGGACCACCGGCCCGCAGGGCCCGCAGGATGAGTTGGTGTCGTCGTTCTGCCAGCACGGCGTGCACATTACTCGTCATCTCCAATCATCGCCATGCTTATTTCTGCTCGGGTATTGACCAATCTCGCGAAGCAGCGCACGATTCCGGTCACCGAAATGAAGAGTTTTGACGATCTCCGTCGAAGCCGCGAGTGAGAGGACACATCCGTGGACGACGACCGGCCCGATGTGCTGCTGACCGGGCTGCTCTTCTACGACCTCGTCCTCACGGGGCTCGGCGGGCCGCCCACCCCGGGCGAGGAGATCTGGACCCGGGGCATGGGCTGCGGCCCGGGCGGCATCGCGAACCTCGCGGTCGCCGCCGCCCGCTTCGGCCTGCGCACCAGCCTGGCCACGGTGTTCGGCGACGACTTCTACGGCGAGCACTGCCGGGACGTCCTGCGCGATCAGGAAGGCGTCGACCTCTCGCTCTCCCGGACTGCGGACGGCTGGCCCACCCCGGTCACCGTCTCCGTCGCATACGGCCACGACCGGGCCCTGCTCACCCACGGCCACGAACCGCCGTACACGCAGGACGCGCTGATGGGCGACCCGCCCGACGCGCGGACCGCCCTGGTGCACCTCGAGGCCCAGCCCCGCGAATGGCTCGCCAAGGCCGCGGCGAACGGCACGCGGATCTACGGCGATGTCGGCTGGGACCCCACCCAGGAGTGGTCACGGGCCCTCCTGGACCAGCTGGCCCTGTGCCACGCCTTCCTCCCGAACGAGACCGAGGCGATGGCCTACACCCGCACCGACAGCGCGATGGCCGCGCTCGGCACCCTGTCCGAACTGGTCCCGGTCGCTGTGGTGACCCGCGGCGGCGACGGCGCCCTCGCCGTCGACCAGATCACCGGCGAGTACGCCGAGGTCCCGGCCCTGGACACCGAGGTGCTGGACGCGACGGGCGCCGGGGACGTCTTCGGCGCGAGCTTCGTCGCGGCGTCCCTCGGCGGCTGGCCGCTGGCGGAGCGGCTGCGGTTCGCCGCCCTCGCGGCCGGGCTGTCCGTCCGGCATCACGGCGGCGCCCTCGCGGCCCCCGGCTGGTACGGCGTCGCACGCTGGTGGCGCTCACAGACCGACCCCGAGGTGCGGGCCGCCTACGGGTTCCTGTCCGACCGCATGCCCGCCGATCCCGGGCCGCCCGTGCACCACGCCCCCGTCACCCCGCCCGCCCCTCGCACCCCCGTCTCTCCGCGCGTCTGCGAAGGGCCGCACTGACCCACATCCCTCCGGCACGTCGAACAGGAACAACAGGAGTGACCCGTGGACCTTTCTCGTAGAGGCTTCCTCCAGGCCGCCGCGCTCACCGCGGCCGCCTCCGGTCTGACCGTCGCCTGCGGCAGCGGCTCCGGCTCGGCCGGCAGCAAGAACGGCAAGAACCTCACCCTGTGGTACTGGGGAGGCGCGCTCAGCGACAAGGTCGTGGCCGACGCCAGGACGCACTTCAGCGGCGAGGTGAAGCTGACCGCCTCCTCCATCGGGGGCGACTTCAAGCAGAAGCTGACCACCACGCTCGCGGCCGGCGCCTCCGTGCCGGACATCACCGGCATCAAGGGCGAGGACATGGCGTCCTTCCTGCCCAACGCGGGCCGCTTCCTCGATCTGAACGACCTGGGCTTCAAGAAGGTCGCGTCCCGGTACCTGGACTGGAAGACCGAGCTCGCCCGGACCGAGGACGGCCGGCAGATCGGCTTCCCCATCGACATCGGCCCGACCGCCCTCTTCTACCGCGCGGACCTGTTCGACAAGGCCGGGCTTCCCACCGACCCCGACAACGTCGCCGCCCGGGCCGGGACCTGGGAGGAGTACTTCGCGCTCGGCACCGAGCTGAAGCACAAGCTGTCCGGCACCTACCTGGTGAACAACATCGGCTCGGTCTTCACCATGGCGGTCGGGCAGGGCACCGAGCGGTTCATCGACCAGGACAACCACTTCATCGGCGACCAGGACCACATCCGCAAGGCGTGGACCACAGCGGTCCGCCCCTACACCCTCGGTCTCGACGCCAAGATCAACGACAACACCTGGAACGCGGCCGTCGGCAGGAACCTGACCACCGAACTCGGCGCCGCCTGGCACGCCCTGGACATCGAGCAGGCGGCCCCGAAGACCAAGGGCGCGTGGCGGGTCTGCGCGATGCCCGGCGGACCGGCCAACCAGGGCGGCTCCTATCTGGCCCTGCCCAGGCAGTGCCGGAACCCCGAGGAGGCGTTCAAGATCGTCAGCTGGATCCTCAGCCCGGAGAACGACGCCCGCGGCTTCACCGACGCCGCGATCTTCCCCGCCGCACCGGCTGCCTACGCCATGCCGGCCATGACGGGCGGCGACCCCTTCTTCGGGGGACAGAAGATCATCGACGTCTTCGGCCCGGCCGCCAAGGCCATACCGTCGAGCTACGAGGCGCCCGCGGACGCCGCCGTCATGGCGCCCTTCATGACCGAGCTCACCAACATCGAGGCCAAGGGCAAGAAGCCCGACGACGCCTGGGAGGACGCGGTCGGCCAGGCCCGGCAGATCGCCCGGCGGCAGGGGGTGAGCTGAGCGATGACCTCCCCTCCGGTCACCGGTTCCGCCGCGGTGCCCCGGCACCACGGCGGGCCCGGCCCGGCCCGCTTCCGCCCGCGGCGCACGCCGCCCGCGGGCACCGTGCGGCCAGGGCGACGCCGCGTGCTGTCGCACTGGCGGCAGTACCTCGCGATCTCGCCCTTCTTCCTGATCTTCGGCGTCTTCTCGTTCTTCCCGGTCTTCTACTCGCTGTACCTCGCCTTCCAGCGCTGGGACGGCATGGGCACCGTGCAGTTCGTGGGGCTCCAGCAGTTCCGGTTCCTGCTGGACGACCCGGTCTTCTGGCTGTCGATCCGCAACACCCTGGCGATCTGGGTGCTGTCCACCGTCCCCACCCTGTTCGGCGCCCTGGTGCTGGCGACGCTGCTGCACTCGGTACGCCGGTTCAAGGGCTTCTACCGCATCGCCCTGTACCTACCGAACGTCACCTCGATCGTCGCCGTGTCGATCTTCTTCGGCGCGGTGTTCAGCAACAACTTCGGCCTGGTCAACGCGATCCTGGGCACGGTCGGCATCTCGCCCGTCCCGTGGCTGAGCAATCCGTGGCTGATCAAGCTGGTCATCGCGCTGCTGATGACGTGGATGTGGACCGGCTACAACATGATCATCTACCTGGCCGGCCTCCAGTCCATCCCGGCCCAGATCTACGAGGCGGCCAGGCTGGACGGGGCCGGGCCGATCCGCACCTTCTTCCGGATCACCGTGCCGATCATGCGGCCCATCATCCTGTTCACCGTCGTCATCTCGACCATCAACGGCCTGCAGAGCTTCAGCGAACCCCAGGTCCTGTTCGGCAGCAACGCCGCCAACCCCAACCTCGGCGGACCCGGCCAGGCGGGCCTGACCACGCTGCTGTACTTCTACCAGTCCGCTTTCGTGAACAACGACTACGGCTACGGCGCGGCCATCGTGTGGGCCTTCTTCGTACTGATCATGCTGCTGGTCGTCATCAACTGGCGTGTCGTCCAGCGCGGGAGGAAGTCATGACCGCAGTGGTCCCGAGGCGGTCCCGGCGTCCCAAGGGCCTGACCGCGCACATCGTCCTCGTCCTGGCCGTCCTGATCTCGGTGTTCCCCTTCGTGTGGACGATCGTCATGGCGACGAACACCACCGAGGACATCTACAAGAGTCCCCCGAAGCTGACGTTCGGGTCCCATCTGCTGGAGAACGTCCGGCACGTGTTCGACACCATCGACTTCTTCGGGTCGATGCTGAACACGCTCGTCGTCGCGACCGTCACGACCGTCCTGGTCCTGTTCGTCGACTCCCTGGCCGCGTTCACCTTCGCCAAGTTCGACTTCCCGGGCCGCAAGGTGCTGTTCGCCATGCTGGTGGGCTTCATGATGCTGCCGCTCCAGCTGGCCGTCCTGCCGCAGTTCATCCTCATGTCCGACATCGGCTGGGTCGGCACGCTCAAGGCACTGGTGCTGCCCGCGCTCGCCAACGCCTTCGGCATCTTCTGGCTGCGGCAGTACATCGAGAGCGGCGTGCCGGACGAACTCCTCGACGCCGCACGCATCGACGGTGCGGGATTCTTCCGGCAGTACTGGAACGTCGTGCTGCCGATGATCCGGCCCGCGCTGTCCTTCCTCGCGATCTACGCCTTCGTCGGCGCCTGGAACGACTACATCTGGCCCCTGATCGTCCTCAACGACCCCGGCCACCTCACCCTCCAGGTGGCACTGGCCCAGCTCCACGTCGGCCACACCACCGACTACAGCATGGTCATGGCCGGTGTCCTCATGGCGTCCGTGCCCCTGGTCCTCGTCTTCACGATCTTCGCCCGCGGCTTCATAGCGGGCGCGACGGAGGGAGCGGTACAGGGCAGTTGACACGCCCCAGGTCCGCGCCCCCCGAAGGGCGCGGGGAACTGCGCGACCAGCCACGACGGGCAACGGGCCGAACCGGTCGGCGGCCCCGCGCTCTTGGCAACCACACGAGAGAGGCACCCCGTGACGGACCTCAGCACCGAGAGCGCACGCCCCAAGGTCCTCGTCGTCGGCATGGACGGCCTGCGCCACGACCGCCTCATCCGCACCCCCGCCCACGCCCCGGTCCTGCACGCCCTGATGGCCCACGGCGCCGTCGGCACCAGCCTGCTGCCCTACGGCCGTGCCGGCGACGACGCCTCGGCCGGCACGGCCTGCACCGACTCCGGCCCCGGCTGGTCGAGCATCCTCACCGGGGTGTGGCCGGACCGTCACGGCGTCACCGGCAACGACTTCGAAGGCGCCGACTACGCCCGCTACCCCGACTTCCTGACCCGCGCCGTCACCGCGCGGCCCGGTCTGCGCACGGCGGCAGCGGTGTCCTGGCCGGCCCTGGTCCGCCGCGGGACCCTGGGCCGGGCCATCGGCCGACGGGTGCGGTACAACGGCGAACGGTGGGGCTACGGGAGGGCGGACCGCCGCGTCGCCCGCACCGCCCTGCGCTGGCTCACCCGGGGCGACCCGGACGTCGTGTTCGTGTACTTCGGCGCCACCGACGAGGCCGGCCACGCCACCGGGCCCCTCTCCCCCGCCTACGACCGGGCCCTCCTCGCCCAGGACGCCCATCTCGGACGGCTGCTGGCGGCGGTCGACGCCCGGCGTTCGGATCCGGAGCGCGCCGGGGAGCGCTGGAGCGTGCTGGTCACCACGGACCACGGTCATCTCGATTCCGGTGGCCACGGCGGCGACTCGCGCGCCGAACGGGAGGTCTTCGTCATCCTCGCCGAACCGGACGGACCGGCCCGGCCCGGGGGCAGCACCCCTGAGCCGGACGGCCCGGCCCGGTCCGCAGGCACCCCCGAACCGGACGGCCCGGCCCGGCCCGCAGGCACCCCGCTGGACGCCCCCCGTCTCGTCGACATCGCCCCCACCGTCCTGGACCGTCTCGGTATCCCCCTCGACCCCGCCTGGGGCCTGCAGGGCCGTGTCCTGCCCGGGCCCACCGCACCGACTTCGGAATGGCCATGACCGACGCACCACTCGATCCCCTGATCGCCCTCCGCCCCTGGGAAGCCCCCGAGGTGACCTCCTGGGGCCGGCTGCCGATGCACGCCGTCGACCGGCGCCCCGGAGCCGTCCCGCTCGACGGCGACTGGCGCTTCCAGCTGCTGCCCGCGCCGGACGCGCCGCCCGGGGACGTCTGGTCGTCGTCGTACGTCCCCGGCGTGTGGACCGTGCAGGGCACCGACGATCTGCCGCGGTACCTCAACGTGCGCATGCCGTTCCCGGAATTCCCGCCCAGGGTGCCGGGGACCGATCCGACCGGCGTGTACGAGCGCTGCGTGGACGTGCCCGCGGAGTGGGCCGGGCGGCGGATCGTGCTGCAGGTCGGAGCCGCCGAGAGCGTCCTGCTGGTGCACGTGGACGGGCGGCCCGCCGGGATCTCCAAGGACTCCCACCTGGCCGCCGAGTTCGACCTGACGGAGCTGGTGCGTCCCGGGGAGCGGGCGTGCCTGCGGCTGACCGTCGTGAAGTGGTCGGACGCCTCGCACATCGAGGACCAGGACCAGTGGTGGCACGGCGGGATCACCCGCTCGGTGCTGCTGTACGCCGTCGACCCGCTGCACCTCGCGGACGTGACCGTGCGGGCCCGGCATGACGGGGACCTGCGGGTGGACTGCCGGGTGCGGGACGCGGGCGGGGCGCTGCCCGAGGGCTGGTACGTCAGCGGGGACCTGGACGGGCACCTGCTCACGCAGGACGCCGAGTTCGACCGGGTCAACGCCGAGGACGAGCGGATCTCCCGCTTCCTCGGCGAGGCCCGGCTGCGCGCCGCCGTGCCGGACGTGCGCACCTGGAACGCCGAGACGCCCGAGCTGTACGGCCTGACCGTGCGCCTGCACCGGGCCGACGGCACGGTAGCCGACATCTCACGGCACCGCGTCGGCTTCCGCGACGTCGAGATCAGCGGCCGGGACCTGCTGGTCAACGGCGAGCGGGTGTTCATCCGCGGCGTCAACCGGCACGACTTCCACCCGCTGACCGGGCGGACGGTGACCCACGACGACATGCGCGCGGACCTCGTGCTGCTGAAGCGCTTCGGTTTCAACGCGGTCCGCACCGCGCACTACCCGAACGACCCGGCCCTGTACGACCTGGCCGACGAGCTGGGCCTCTACGTCGTCGACGAGGCGGACATCGAGTCCCACGACCACGCCCACGAGATCGCCGACGACCCACGCTATCTGAACGCCTTCGTGGACCGGGTCTCCCGGATGGTGCTGCGGGACAAGAACCACCCGTCGGTCATCGTCTGGTCGCTGGGCAACGAGTCCGACTACGGAGCCAACCACGACGCCGCGGCGGGCTGGGTACGCCGGCACGACCCGACCCGGCCGGTGCAGTACGAGGGCGCTGCCAAGCTCGGCTGGGCCGATCCGGACGTGGCCTCCGACATCGCCTGCCCGATGTACGCACCGCTGGAGGAGTGCCTGGCGCACGCCATGTCCGGCACCCAGACCAAGCCGCTGATCCAGTGCGAGTACTCCCACGCCATGGGCAACAGCAACGGCACGCTGGCCGACCATTGGGAGGCCATCGAGTCCACCCCGGGCCTTCAGGGCGGGTTCATCTGGGAGTTCTGGGACCACGGCATCCTCCAGCGTGTGAACGACGGCAGACCGGCCGGGCGTGGGGGCGCCGGGCTGTATGACAACGGTGTCGCCGCGCCCGGGCACCGCTGGGCGTACGGCGGCGACTTCGGGGAGACGGACCACGACGGCGCTTTCATCGCCGACGGCGTCGTCTTCCCCGACCGGACCCCCAAGCCGGTGATGTACGAGCACCGGGAGATCGCGGCGCCGCTGCGGATCGCGTGTTTCCGGCACGAGGGCGTGGTCCTCGCGAACCACCAGCACTTCCGGGGGCTGGACTGGCTGTCCGGTGAGTGGGAGCTGTCCCTCGCCGACGGCACGACCCTGACCGCCCCCGCCGAGCTGCCCGACCTGCGGCCGGGCGAGACGGTCGCCGTACCGCTGCCGTTCGCGCTGCCGGACGAGGGCGGTGAGGCGTGGCTGACGCTGCGGGTGACGACGGCCGGTGACGAGCCGTGGGCACCGCGCGGCACGGTCGTGTGCCTGCCGCAGGTACGGCTCCGGGCCGCGCTCCCCGTCAGGCACACCCCGGTGCCGGTCCCGGGCCCGGTCGAGGTCGAGGTCGAGGTCGAGGTCGACGAGGACGGTCTGCTGGTCCATCCGCTGCTGACGGCCGCGCCGGTGCTGTCGCTGTGGCGGGCGCCGACCGACAACGACGAGCTGGGCGGCATGGCGGCCCGCTGGCGGGACTGGGGGCTGGACGCGCCGCGGCGCGCCCTCGTGTCCGTGCGGCGTGCGCCGGGCCGGGTGGCCGTGGTGTCCGACTACCGCTGCGCCGGCGGGACCGTCCGGCACGAGCAGGTGCTGACGGCCGTGGAAGGCGGGCTGCATGTGCAGGAGTGCGCCGAGCTGCCCGAGGCGCTGCACGACGTGGCCCGGGTGGGGACCGTGTTCGAGACGGTCGCGGGGCTGAGCCTCATGGAGTGGTTCGGGCAGGGCCCCTGGGAGTCGTATCCGGACCGGGCTTCAAGTGCGCCGGTCGGTCACCACCGCCTGCCGGTGGACGAGCTGTTCACGCCGTATCTGCGTCCGCAGGAGAGCGGAGGCCGGCACGGCGTACGGCGGTTCACGCTGTCCGCACCCGACGCCACCGGTCTCGCGGTCCGGCTGGACCGGGCCCGCCAGGTCTCGGTGACCCGGCATCGCGCCGCCGACCTGGCCGCTGTCGCGCACCATGACGAACTGGTGCCGCGGGCCGGGTGCGTGGTGCACATCGACGCGGCGCACCGTGGGCTCGGCACGGCCTCGTGCGGCCCCGACACCTTCGCCTCGTATCTGGTGCCGGCCGGCGTCCACCGCTGGAGCTGGACGCTGCGCGTTCTCTGAGCCCCCGCCCCTTTCCTCCGTCCCTCTCCGTCACCTCCCTCAGTCCCCTCATGGAGCACCCGTGTGCATGTCGCCTGACCACGACCCGGGCGAGGCCCCTGGGGCCGGTGCCGGACGGCGCGGTTTCCTCCGCGCCACGGCCCTGCTCGGCGCGACCGCCGCCGCCGTGACCGCCTTGCCGGCTGTCTCCGCGCCGGCGGCGACCCCGGCGTGGCGCCCCGACCCGCGCAGCCGCCGTTTCACGCTCGCGGTGATGCCGGACACGCAGTACCTGTTCGACGGGCCCAGCATCGACAAGGCCCCGGTCGAGGCCGCGCTGCGCTATCTGCTGGAGCACGGCCGGGAGGAGAACATCGTCTTCCTGTCCCACCTCGGCGACCTCACGCAGAACGGCGCGGCGGAGGAATTCGCCGCGATCGGTGAGGCGTTCCGGCTGCTGGACCGGCGCGGCGTCCCGGACACCCGCCCTGGCCGCGGGTGACAGCGGCCGGCCGGGCGGCGAGGACCCGCGTCTGGCCTATCTCGTCGGCGACCACCACATCCACTCCGTCTACAGCCACGACGCCAAGTACACCTTCTCCCAACTGGCCGCGAAGGGCGCGGAGTACGGGCTGGACTGGATGGTGTTCACCGAGCACTCCAACTTCGGGCACGCCGACTTCGGGGCCGCGCTGGAGCACAAGGAGATCCTCGCGGCCCGCGCCGAGAACCCGCGTCAGCTGATCTTCCAGGGCCTGGAGTGGTACATCCCGGCCGCCGAGCACTGCACCGTGTTCACCGCGCCCGGCCCGCACGAGGTCGACGTGCTGACCCGCTTCGAGCGGGCCTTCGACGGCAAGCTCCTCGCCTACGACAAGGGCGGTCCCGCCGACGTGGACACCGCCCGCAACGAGGCGCACGCCGTCAGGGCCATCAAGTGGCTCGCGCGGCAACGGAGTTCGGGATACGTCGACGATGTGCTGGTGCTGGCCAACCATCCGCTGCGCCTCGGTATCGACTCCCCGCACGAGATGCGCGCCTGGCGGGACGCGGCGCCCGAGATCATGATCGGCATGGAGGGCGCGCCCGGTGCGCAGGGCGCGGCCATCCCCGGCCGGCGCGGCGCCACGTCGATCCGCGGCGAGTACGAGAACAAGCCGTCGGCGCAGTCCTGGCCCGGCTACCCCGTGGACGCCTACCTCACGTACGGCGGTTTCGACTGGGCGACCGCGACCGTCGGCGGCCTGTGGGACTCGATGCTGTCCGAGGGCCGGCTGTTCTCGGTCACGACGAACTCCGACGCCCACCGGATCGTCTTCGACACCTGGAGGAACGGCGACTGGCAGCCCGGGCAGACCTTCGACACCACGGGGAGGCTGCCCGACCCGGTGAACACCGGCACCCCGCAGCCGGGCAGCGACTTCTGGCCCGGCCAGTTCAGCCGTACGCACGTGGGCGTGACCCTCCCCCACTACCTGAACGGTGTGGGCGGTGCCCCCATCGGCTACCGGGCGGTGATGGCGGGGATGCGGGCGGGCCGGATCTGGCTGGACCACGGGCATCTGCTCGACGGGCTCGACGTCCGCCTGACGCGGGACCGCGACCGGAGGCGGGGGCGGGGCGTGACGCTCGGCGGCCGGCTGCGGGTGCGCAGGGGCGAGAGACTCACCCTGAGCGTCACGGTGACGACCGCGTCCCGGCCCAACCCCCGGGGCATCCTGCCTCAGTTGGCGCATGTGGACGTCATCCGCGGCGCGGTGCGCGGACCGGTCGCCGACCGCGACACGTGGAAGGCCCCGGACACCCGGGTCGTCCGGACCGAGGACGTCTCCGGACGTGAGGGCACCTACACCCTGCGGATCCCGCTGACCGCCGGGGAGGAGTCCTTCTACGTCCGGCTGCGCGGCAGCGACGGCAACCGCAACGGCGCGGGCCGCCTGGGCGCCTCGGTCGATCCGCACGGGCCGGTCCCGCACGCCCCCGGGGACGGTGATCCGTGGGCCGACACCTGGTTCTACGCGAACCCCGTGTTCGTCGACGTCGAGGGGGCCTGATCCCCGGGTACCGGCAGGTCACGGACCGATCGGGCGGAGGTACGGTGGGCCGCGTGACCGGTGAAGAGCCGCTGCGGCCCCAGTCCCTGATGCTGACGTTCCTGGGCGACCAGGTGCTCGGCCGTGACGTGTGCGTGTACTCGGGCAGTGTCATCGACGTGTTCGCCCGGGCCGGGATCGGGGAGCAGGCGACCCGCTCCACGCTGAGCCGCATGGCCGGCCGTGACCTGCTGCGCCGGCAGCGTGAGGGCCGGCGGATGTACTTCGGACTGACCGCGCGCTCGGAGGCGGTGCTGCGCGACGGCGAGCGGCGGATCTGGCGGACGGGTGCCGTCAACCGGCGGTGGGACGGCACCTGGACGCTGCTCGGCTTCTCCCTGCCGGAGTCCTGGCAGCGCCAGCGGCACGACCTGCGCTCCCGGCTGGCCTGGAGCGGCTTCGGCCCCCTCTTCAGCGGCCTGTGGATCGCCCCGGGCGAAGTCGACGTGGCGGCCCTGGTGTCCGAGCTCGGCCTGTCCGCCCATGTGAAGGTCTTCCGGGCGCACGCCGACAGCGGCATGGACATCGGCCGGATGATCGAGGAGACCTGGGAACTGTCCGACCTGGCCGGGCGCTACGAGGGGTTCGTGCGGCGCTGGCGGCCCTGGGAGGACGAGCTGCCGGACGCCGACGACGCCCTCGTGCTGCGGCTCCGGCTCCAGACGGAGTGGCTGCAGGTCGTCCGGCGCGACCCACGGCTGCCCGTCGCACATCTGCCGGACGGCTGGCCGGCCGAGCAGGCCGAGAAGACGTTCCGGACCGTGCACGAGCGGCTCACACCGCTCGTCCTCGACGCCTCCGAACGCCTTCTGGACCTGGTGCCGGCGCGCCCTCAGGCGTAGAACCGCGACAGGCTCTGCAGTACGGCGGCGGGCTTGGCGGCGCCCTCGATCTCGATGGCACCCTCGACGGTGATCTGCACGCCGCCCGGCACCTCCTCGGCCTCGGCGAGCCTCGCGGTCAGGCGGATGCGCGAGCCTGCCTTGACGGGGGCGGGGAAACGCACCTTGTTGAGGCCGTAGTTGACCTTCGTCGTGACGCCCTGGACGTCCAGGAGCTCGGTGAACAGGGGGATGAACAGGGACAGCGTGAGGTAGCCGTGCGCGATGGGTGCGCCGAAGGGGCCCTGCTCGGCGCGCTCGGGGTCCACGTGGATCCACTGGTGGTCGCCCGTGGCGTCGGCGAAGGTGTCGATGCGCTCCTGGGTCACCTCGATCCAGTCGCTGGTGCCGAGGTCGCTGCCGGCGAGTTTCTTGAGTTCGTCGAGGCCGTTGACGGTGAGGCTCATGCGGATCCTTGTTTCTGGCCGTAACGCGTACGGACGCGGGACTTGAGGAGTTTTCCGGAGGCCGTGCGCGGGAGTGCGTCCGCGAGGACCACCGATTTCGGGATCTTGTACTTGGCGAGGCGGCCCGCGAGCGACGCGAGCACCTCGTCGGGGTCGAGGGCGGCGCCCTCGCGGGGCACGACGACCGCGCGCGGCACCTCGCCCCACTTCTCGTCCGGCACCCCGATCACCGCGCACTCGGCGATGTCCGGGTGGGCGAGGAGCTGGTCCTCGATCTCGGCCGGGTAGACGTTCTCGCCGCCCGAGATGATCATGTCCTTGATGCGGTCGACGATGTGGACGTAGCCGTCCTCGTCGACCTGTGCGGCGTCCCCGCTGCGGAACCAGCCGTCCGCGAAGGAGGCGGCGGTCTCCTCGGGCAGCCCCCAGTAGCCGGGCATGACGTGCGGGCCGCGCACCACGACCTCGCCGACCTCGCCGACGTCGGCCGGGGTGAGGTCCGGCCGGACGACGCGGACGTCGCTGAAGAAGTGCGGCACACCCGCCGAGCCCGCCTTGCTCACGGCGTGCTCGGTGTCCAGGAACAGCGTGCCGGGTGCGGCCTCGGTCATGCCGTAGCCCTGGAGGAACGTCAGGCCGCGCTCCAGGTAGACGGTGATCAGCGGGGTGGGGACCGGGGAGCCGCCGCAGGTGAGGATGCGCAGCGAGGACAGGTCCGCGTCGGGCCAGCGGGGGTGGCGGGCGACCTGGTCGAACATCGTGGGCACGCCGAACATGAAGGTGATGCGGTGCCGTTCGATGAGGTCGAAGGTGGCGTCCGGGTCGAAGGTGTCGACGAGGACACAGGTGCCGCCCTTGAGCAGGACCGGCAGGGTCAGCATGTTCAGGCCCGCCGTGTGGAACAGCGGGGCGCAGACCAGGGCGCGTTCGTCGGCGATCAGGTCGGTGTCGACGAGGACGTTGACGGCGTTCCAGGTGAGGTTGCCGTGGGTGAGCATGGCGCCCTTGGGCCGGCCGGTCGTGCCCGAGGTGTACATGATGATGCAGGTGTCGTCGGCGCCGACGGGTTCGTCGATCGGCTCCCCGGGCGCCTCGGCGACGGCCGCCTCGTACTCCGCGCCGACCTCCAGGTACAGGCGCACGTCCGTGCTGCCGGGCAGGCCCGCGACCAGACCGGCGTAGGACGGGTTGTAGACCAGGGCCCGGGCGCCGGAGTCGGCGAGCTGGTAGGCGATCTCGGGGCCGGCGAGACGGATGTTCAGCGGGACGAAGACCGCGCCGAGCACGCCGGCGGCGAACAGGGTCTCCAGATAGGAGGGGTGGTTCGGGCCTAGGTAGGCGATGCGGTCGCCGCGGCGCACGCCCCGGGCGCGCAGCGCGTGGGCCAGGTGGGTGGTGCGGGCGTACAGGGTGGCGTAGTCGGTGGCGGAACCGTCGTGGACCAGGGCGGTGCGGTGCGGGGTCTTGCGGGCCCGGCGTGCGGGCCACGACCCCAGTCCCTCGTTGCGCATGTCTCGCCCCTTACGGTGTCGTCAGCCCGAGCAGGCGGGCCGCGTTCTCCTTGAGGATCTTCGGCCGGACCTCGTCCTTGATCGTCAGCTTGCCGAAGTCGGCGAGCCAGCGGTCGGGGGTGAGGACGGGGAAGTCGGAGCCGAAGAGGACCTTGTCCTTCAGCAGGGTGTTCGCGTACTGCACGAGCTGCGGCGGGAAGTACTTCGGGGACCAGCCGGACAGGTCGATGTGCACCCCCGGCTTGTGCGTGGCGACCGCGAGGGCCTCGTCCTGCCAGGGGAACGACGGGTGCGCGAGGATGATCTTCAGGTGTGGGAAGTCGGCCGCCACGTCGTCCACGTGCAGGGGATTGGAGTACTTCAGCCGGATGCCGCCTCCGCCGGGTACTCCGGCGCCGATGCCCGTCTGGCCGGTGTGGAAGAGGGCGATGGTGCCCGTCTCCTCGATCACCTCGTACAGGTCGTACGCCACCGAGCGGTCGTCGGGGAAGAACCCCTGGATGCTGGGGTGGAACTTGAAGCCCTTCACCCCGTACTCCTCGACCAGGCGGCGGGCCTGCCTGACGCCGGCCTTGCCGCGGAAGGGGTCGATGGAGGCGAAGGGGATCAGGACGTCGGAGTTGGCGGCCGCCGCCTCGGCGACCTCCTCGTTCGGGACGGGTGCGGTGCCGGTCGCGGACTCGGCGTCGACGGTGAAGACGACCGCGGCCATGTTCCGTTCGCGGTAGTAGGCGGCCGTCTCCTCCAGGGTGGGTTTCCGCTTGCCCTCGACCTTGAAGTACGCGGAGGAGGCGTCGTGCAGGTGGTCGTCCAGGGAGGAGTGGCCCTTGGAGGAGACCTCCGCGTGGGTGTGGACGTCGATGGCGACCAGGTCGTCGACGTTCATCGAGGGGTCCATCACGCCTCCGGGAACTTCGGCGCCGGGATGCCGACCGTCTGGAGCTCGGCACCGACCGAGGTGGGCCAGGCGTCGGCCAGGGTCTCGGGCGTCCAGCCGCCGTCGGCGTAGGCCGCCTTGATCTCCTGCGGGTGCGACCAGAGTGCCACCTTGTCCCCGCCGATGCCGATGGCCTGGCCGGTGACGCCCCGGGCGGCCTCGGACGCGAGGAACGGGACCAGGGCCGCGCAGTCCTCGGGGGTGCCGAAGCCCTCGCCCTTGCGCAGGAAGTCCGGCAGGGCCTCGCCGCCTCGCAGGGCCTCGACGTAGGGGGCGAAGGCCGGGATGGTCTCGGTCATGGCGGTGGCGGCGACCGGCACGATCGCGTTGACGGTGATGTTCGCGCGCCCCAGTTCCATGGCCCAGGTGCGGGCCATCGCCGCGATGCCGGCCTTGGCGGCGGCGTAGTTCGTCTGGCCGAAGTTGCCGCGCTGCCCGGCCGGGGAGCCGACCAGGATCAGCGAGCCGCCCTCGCCCTGCTCGCGCATCCGGACGGCGGCGGCGCGGGCGCAGGTGAAGGTGCCCTTGAGGTGGGTGGTGAGCACCGCGTCGAAGTCCTCGTCGGTCATCTTCCACAGGACCTTGTCGCGCAGGATGCCGGCGTTGGTGACGAGCACGTCGAGCCGGCCGAATTCCTCGACCGCGCGGCCGACCAGCCGCTCGGCGGCCTCGGAGGTGCCGACGGGGACGACTTCGGCGACGGCCGTGCCGCCCGCTTCCACGAGGGACTTCACGGCCGCCTCGGCCACCGCCTCGTCGACGTCGTTGACGACCACGGACGCGCCGTGGGCCGCCAGGGCGTGGGCGTAGGCGAGACCGAGGCCACGGCCGCTGCCGGTGACGACGGCGACCTTGCCGGAGAGATCGATGCTGGGCACGAGCGGGTCCCTTCACGCGGGTTCGACTGCGAGATCGAAGCTAAGAGCAATAATTGTTGACGTCAATAGTTGTTGCCGACCCATGGGTGCGGGATGCTGGAATCAGCACCGAGCAGCACCGAGCCCAGGGAGCCCGCCATCACACGCGAGAACGCCACCGCGAAGCCCATCGACGCCCACGAGCCGTGGATGCGCGGCCTGCACGCCGACACGGGCTACCTGCTGTACCGCCTGGGCCTGCGCTCGGGCCAGCTCTTCAACGCCTGCCTCCAGGAGTCGGGCCTGCGCCTGCGCCACTACGCGGTGCTGCGCTTCCTCGCCACCACCGACGGCGCCCTGCAGCGCGAGCTGAGCACACGACTCGGCTACGACCCGAGCGCGATCGTCGGCCTGGTCGACGACCTGGAGAAGCTGGGCTTCGCCGAGCGCCGCCCCTCCCCCGACGACCGCCGGAGCCGGATCGTCGTCCTGTCCGAGCGCGGCCGCGACGTCCTCCGCGACACCGACGAGGACGGCCTGCGGGTGACCGGTGAACTGCTCGGCCCGCTGGACGCGGCCGAGCGGGAGACGCTGCACGCGCTGCTGCTGCGCATCGCGGAGGACGGCCTGAACTGATGTTGTGCAAGTGATTGACGGCTGCACGATGAGTGCATAACTTCACGGCCAACCGCGCCCCGTCCCCAGGGAGCCCACCGTGCAGCCATCCCCACCCACACCCCAACTCTCCTCTGAAGCAAGGCAGTTGCGCCGGGTCGCCGTCTCCGGCCTGCTCGGCACAGCCGTCGAGTTCTACGACTTCCTCGTCTACGGCACCGTCGCCGCACTCGTCTTCGGCGAACTGTTCTTCCCGCGCGCCGACCCGGCGGTCGGCACCATCGCGGCGTTCGGCACCTTCGCCGCCGGCTACCTCGCCCGCCCGCTCGGCGGCATCGTGTTCGGGCACTTCGGCGACCGGATCGGCCGCAAGTCGATGATGTTGCTGACCATGGTCCTGATGGGGTCCGGCAGCTTCCTCATCGGTCTGCTGCCGACGTACGACACCATCGGCGTCTGGGCGCCGGTGCTGCTGGTCGCCCTGCGGGTGGTGCAGGGCATCGCGATCGGCGGCGAGTGGGGCGGCGCGATGCTGATGGTCGTCGAACACGCCGAGCACGCCCGGGGTTCCCGGCGCGGCCTGTGGTCCAGCTTCACCCAGCTCGGCGCCCCGCTCGGTTCCGTGCTGTCGGCCGGTGTGGTCACGCTGGTCGCCGCGCTGCCGGACGACGACTTCCGCTCCTGGGGCTGGCGCGTGCCGTTCCTGCTGAGCGTCGTGCTGCTGGCCGTCGGTCTGTTCGTGCGTCTGAAGGTCGCCGAGAGCCCGCTGTTCGCCCAGGTCAAGAGGGAACCGGCGGACCGACCGCCGATCGTCGACGTGCTGCGCCGCCCGAAGCCCGTGCTGTTGGCCGCCTGTGTCGGCATCGGCGCGTTCACCGCCCAGTCGCTGCTGACCAGTTTCATGATCTCCTACGCCGTCGACGAGGGGTACACCCGCCCGCAGGTGCTGACCGCGGTGACCGTCGCCTCCTGCGTGGCCCTGGCCGTCCTGCCCGCCGCCTCCGCACTGTCGGACCGGGTCGGGCGCCGGCCCGTCGTCCTGGCCGGCGCCGTCGCCTCGGCGGCGCTCGCGTTCCCGGTCCTGGCCCTGGTCGACTCCGGCTCGCCCGCCTTGCTGATCCTCGCCCTCGCGCTCGGCCACGGCGTCGCCCAGTCCACGATGTACGGCCCTCTGGGCGCCCTGCTCACCGAGATGTTCGGCACCCGCGTCCGCTACACCGGCGCCTCCCTCGGCTACCAGGGGGCGACCCTGATCGGCGCGGGGTTCTCGCCGCTGATCGCCGGCAGTCTCCTGGCCTCCTTCGGCGGTGGCAGCACCCCGGTGTCGCTGATGCTGTGCGCCGGCGCGGCGGTCACCGCGGTCACCGTGTGGCGGCTGCGCGAGACGCACACGGACGCCCTGCACTCCCCCACCACCACCCCCTCCCTCGAAGGGACCCCCCGTTGAGGATCCGCCTCGCCCTGCTGACGACCGCCTGCCTGTCCCTGGCGGCGACCGCCCTGCCCGCGCACGCCGCCCCCACCGGCTCCCACCTGGAGGGCCGGCTCTCCTCCGGCGCCGCGTACGTGATGGACGTCCCCACGCCCTGGAACGGCACGGTCCTGCTGTACAGCCACGGCTACACCCCGGCCGGGGCCCCCAACCCGGCCCAGAACGCGCCCGGTCCGGCCGTCCGCGACAAGCTCATGGCCGAGGGCTACGCCCTGATCGGCTCGTCGTACGCGACGAACGGCTGGGCGGTCGCCGAGGCCGTGCCGGACCAGCTCGCCACGCTGGACCTGTTCACGCGGCAGTTCGGCACGGCCCGGCGGACGCTCGCCTGGGGCACCTCCTACGGCGGCTTCGTCACGAGCATGCTCGCCGAGCGGCACGCCGACCGGTTCGACGGCTCCCTGTCGATGTGCGGGCTGGTGCAGGGCGGGATCGCCAACTGGAACAGCACCCTGGACCCGGTGTTCGCACTGCGCACCCTGCTCGCCCCGGACTCCGGTGTCCGGCTCGCGGGGTTCGCCGACCAGACCGAGGCGGTCGCCGCCGGCAAGGCGCTCACCGCGAAGGTCGACGCGGCCCAGCAGACCTCCGGGGGCCGGGCCCGGATCGCCCTGGCCGCCGCCCTGCACGGCATTCCCGCGTACAACGACGCCTCGCAGACCGAGCCGGGCCCCGGCGACTGGCGGACCGCGCAGTCCAACCAGTACGCCGCCGTACGGGGGCTGCTCCAACAGCCCGCGTTCGGCTGGCGGCAGGAGGCCGAGAGCCGGGCGGGCGGCAACCCGTCCTGGAACACGGGCGTCGACTACCGCTCGATGCTCGCACGTTCCCCGCTGTACAAAGAGGTGACGGAGCTCTACAAGGAGGCGGGACTGTCCTTGCGCACCGACCTCTCGGCCCTCGGCCGTGCACCCCGGGTGTCCGCCGACCCGTCGGCGGTGCGGTGGATGCGGAACACCAGCGTGCTCTCCGGCCGCCTCACCGACCCCCAGCTGAACATCCACACCACCGGCGACGCCCTCATCCCCGTGCAGTCGGAGAGCGCCTACCGGCGGGCCGCGACGGCCGCGGGCGCCGCCGGGCTCCTCCGCCAGGCGTACGTCGACGCGCCGGGCCACTGCACCTTCGGCCCGGGCGAGACCCTGGCCGCCCTGCACACCCTGGAACACCGCGTGGACACCGGCCGCTGGGACGCCTCGCCGGGGGCCCTCAACTCCCGGGCGCGGGCCGAGGACGCGAATACGGAGCCCCGCTACCTCCCGTACCGTCCGAGCAGCTACCCCCGCCCCTACGACCTCGCCCACCCGCCGTACGCCCGGCCATGACCGGCCCGACCGCGCCCGACCGGCTGCTGTCCGTGCTCGCGGCCTTCGACCACGAGCACCCGGCGCTGTGCCTGACGGACATCAGCCGGCGGGCCGGGCTGAGCCTGACCACCGCACACCGGCTGGTGGGCGCGCTCACCGAGTGGGGTGCCCTGGAGCGGGACGAGTCCGGCGTCTACCACGTCGGGCTGCGGCTGTGGGAGCTCGCCGCCCTGGCCCCGCGCGGTCTCGCCCTGCGGCAGATCGCGCTGCCCTACCTGGAGGACCTGTACGAGGCGACGCACGAGAACGTGCAACTGGCCGTGCGGGACGGCCGGGACGTGGTCTACATCGAGTGGCTGTCGGGGCGGTCCGCGGTCGGTGTGCACATCCGCGTCGGCGCCCGCTGGCCGCTGCACGCCACGGGGGTCGGACTCGCCCTGCTGGCCCACGGCGACCCCGGGTTCCGCACGGAGTACTGCGCGGGCGAACTCGTCTCCTTCACGCCCCACACGATCACCGCACCCGAGCGGCTGCGGCGGGCCCTCGCCGAGGTCCGCAGGTCGGGCATGGCGGTGAGCGACCGTCAGATCACGGAGGACGCCCTGTCGGTGGCCGCTCCGGTGCGCGGGGCCGACGGCAGCGTGACCGCCGCCGTGTCGGTCGTGGTGCCCCACGCCGACGCCCAGGTCCGGGTCCTGGGCCCGGCGGTGCGGATGGCGGCGCGGGGGATCTCGCGGGCGCTGGGGTGGCGGCCCTGAGCGAAGGACGCCGGTGTGGCGTGGCGTCCCTTGGTGTCAGATCCGTTCCCGGGCCGGTGTCATGGCCCAGCGGATGGTCCGGGTCAGGGCCCGGCCGGTGGGGCGCACCGCGAGGCCCTCGACGACCGGAACCCGGGGCAGCCACAGCAGACCGCGTGCCCAGGGCGGGAGCAGGGTGACGGCGTTCGCGGCCAGCCCGCCGTAGAAGGGCCGGACGGCCAGGGGCAGGGGAGGCTGGAACAACAGGAAGCGGGCGGCCGCCCTGGCCTCGGGCGTGGCGCGCAGTTCGGGCCGGTAGGCGGCCAGGCGCTCGGCCAGTTCGCCGCGGTCGCGGGGCGGGTCGACGGCCCCCAGCGCCTCGGCGACGCGCGCGGTGTCGGCGACGTAGGCGTCGTAGCCGGCGGCGTCCAGCGGGCGGGCCCCGTAGCGCTCGTGGGCGCGCAGGAAGCTGTCCGTCTCGGCGGCGTGCACCCAGCCGAGCAGATGCGGGTCGGCCGCGTGGTACGGCACGCCGTCGCCCGTCGTGCCGCGGATCCGCTCGTGGATGCCGCGCACGTGGTCGACCGCCTGCTGCGCGTCGGCGGCGGTGCCGTAGGTCGTCACGGCCAGGAAGGTACTGGTGCGCTGCAGCCGGCCCCACGGGTCGCCGCGGAAGCCGGAGTGGCCGGCGACCGCGGCCATCGCCAGCGGGTGCAGGGACTGCAGGAGCAGGGCGGTCAGCCCGCCGATGAACATCGAGGCGTCGCCGTGGACCGTGCGGATGGGCCGGTCCGGCCCGAACCAGCGCGGGCCGGGCGTGTGGTGGATGCGGGCCCGGGTCGCGGGCCCACCGGGCCCGGCGACCCGGCGGAACAGGGCCTGGCCCAGCTGTTCACGAACTCCGGTCAGCACGGTCGGCCTCCCTTCTCCTGCTGCCCAGTGTCCGGCATGACGGCGCCGGCCGGAGGTGTGCCGGGCAGGGACAGCCGGACCGCGAGGGCGGCCGTGCCGTGTGCCGCTGTGCATCTGTGCCGCTGCGCATTCGTGTCGCTGTGCATCTGTGTCGCTGCGCATCTGTGTCGCTGTGTATCTGTGTCGCTGTGCATCTACGCCGCCATACCGCTCCGCATCTGTGCCGCCGTGCTGCTGCGCATCTGCGCATCTGCGCGCTACGCGTCTGTGCCGCCGTGCCGCTGTCAGGAGTCCGGCCCCGATGCCGCGCGGTCGGCCCGGCCACCGGCGCCGAGGGGGCCGGTGTGGCGGACCGGGCCCTCGGCCTCCAGGCGGGGCAGGGCGCGGCGCGCCACGCGCAGGACCACCGGGGGCATGGCGGGGCGTACCGGCTGGGCCAGCCGCAGCCAGGCCGGGGCGTAGACCGCCGTACGCCGCCGCTCCATGCCTCTGACCAGGCGGGCGGCGACGACCTCCACGGGGTACACGCGGCGGGCCGGCGGCGGCATGTGCAGGCGCAGCTCGCGCAGGACCGCATAGCGGTCGGCGTCGCGGATCATGTCGGTGTCCGTCCAGTTGAGGTAGGCGATACCGACCCCGACCCCGCGGTGCGCCACCTCCGCCCGCAGGGAGTGCGCGAAGGCCTCCACCCCCGCCTTGGACGCGCAGTAGGCGCTCATCAGCGGCGCGGCACCGATCGAGGCCAGGGAGGCGACCTGGAGGAAGTAGCCCGCCGTGTCGAGCAGGTCCGGCAGGAAGGCCCGGGCCGTCCGGGCGCTGCCGGTGAGGTTCACGTCGATCACGCGGCTCCAGGAGTCCGGATCCGAGTCGAGCAGCGAGCCTCCCTCGGCGATCCCCGCGTTGGCCACCACGGCCGACGGGCGCCCGAGACCGTCCCGCACGGCTCGCGCCGCGGCTTCCAGCGCCGGCAGGTCGGTGACGTCGGCCTCCAGGGCGAGGGCCGGGCCCGGCAGCGAGGCGGCCACCGCCTCCAGGGCGTCCTTCTCGTGGCCGACGAGCGCCACCCGGGCCCCGCGCCGGGCGACTTCGCGGGCCACGGCCGCGCCCACGCCGCGGGCGGCTCCGGTGACGACGATCGTGCGCTCGGCGAGCGGACTGCTGCGCATGGGCTGCCCTTCCTTCCGGCGTCCGTCCCGTCCCGCGAGGGCCGGGATCAGCGCCTGGCTCCGGTGCGGTCACGGCGGGCCAGGAGCCGCTGGGCGCGGGCCAGGCCGGGGGGCCGGTTGCGGCGCAGGGCGGCCCGGGCGGCGTTGGCTCCCGGGGCACCGTGCACGCCGCCGCCGGGGTGGGCTCCGGAGGAGGCGAGGTACAGGCCCGGTACCGGGGTCTCCGGGCGTCCGGTGCCGGGCAGGGGCCGGAAGACGAGCTGCTGGTGCATGGCGGTGGTGCCGCCGTTGATGGCGCCGCCCGCGAGATTGCCGTCGAGCGCCTCCAGCGTCGGGGGCGCCAGGATGCGGCGGCCGCGGATCAGCGAGCGGAAGCCGGGCGCGAAGCGTTCCACCTGGCGTTCCATGCGGTCGGCCATCAGCTCCTGGTCCTTGGTGCCCCATCGGCCGGTGATGCCCTCGTCGCCGGCGTCGGCGCGGATCTCGTGGGGGAGGTGGGTGTAGGCCCACGCCGATTCGGTGCCCTGCGGGGAACGGGTGGCGTCGGAGGTGGTCATCTGGCCGAAGATCAGGAACGGCCGGTCGGGGACCTCCCGCATGGCGATCTGCGCGGCGAAGCGGGTCAGCTCGTCCATGCCGTCGGCGAGGTGCACCGTACCGGCCCGGGCGGCCTGCTCGGCCTGCCAGGGCACCGGGCCGTCGAGCGCCCAGTCGACCTTGAACGTGGCGAAGTCCCACTGGAAGCGCCGCAGGTCGTCGAGGACCTGCGCGGGCAGGTGCTCCGGGTCGAGGAGCTCGCCGTACAGGGCGGGCACGGACACGTCCGCCAGTACCGCGCGGCGGGCCCGGACCGCGTCGCCGCCCGCCGTGCGGACCCCGACGGCCCGGCCGCCGCGGACGACGACGTGCTCGACGCGTTGTCCGCAGCGCACCCGGCCGCCCCGGGACTGCAGCCGGTGCACCAGGGCCGAGGTCAGCGCGCCGGAGCCGCCGGCCGGGACGGGGAAGCCGTAGGTCTGGCCGAGCATGGCCATCAGCCAGCCGAAGCCGCCGCTGCCCGCCGACTCGGGGGCGAGGTCGGCGTGCAGGGCGTTGCCGGCCAGCAGCAGGCGGCCGCCCTGGCCGCGGAACTCCTCCTCGCCCAGGCGGCGCACCGGCAGCACGAGGGAGCGGGCCATGCGCAGTCCGCCCGCCGCCCGCAGCCGCAACGCCAGGCGCGCCGAGGCCCGGACGGGCGGGAACGGGGTGAACAGGGCGTCGAGGAGGTCGGGGCGCAGGCTCTGCCACACCTCGTGCAGCCGCCGCCAGGCGGTTCCGTCGCCGGCCTCGAACGTGTCCAGGGAGGCGGCGGTGGTGTCGACGTTCCGGTCCAGGAGGGCGCAGCTGCCGTCGGTGAGGGGGTGGGCCAGCACGCTGGGCGCGTGGCTCCAGCGCAGTCCGTGTTCCTCGGGGTGCAGTGCGGCCAGGACGGGCGATGCCGCGGCGAGGGGGTAGAAGGAGCTGAAGAGGTCGTTGACGAACGCGGGGTCGACGCCCCGGTCGTGTCGCACGGCGCCGCCCGGTTCGGGCTGCTCCTCCAGTACCTCCACGCTCCATCCGGCGTCCGCGAGGAGGTTGGCGGCGACCAGACCGTTGGGGCCCGCGCCGATCACCACCGCGTCAGGCATGGCGGGCCCCGCCGGTGCCGGGTCCGGCGGTCACCTGGCCGAGGGGGCGGCGGGCGCTGCCCGGCCTGCGTGCCTCGTCCTCGCAGAGCCTGGCCAGGCGGGCCAGCATGGCGCGGTGGCGCAGCTGGATCAGCGCCTCGAATCCGATGTTGTGCAGCCGGCCGCCGGCGCCGCGCAGGGGGTGTTCGTCCACGATCACCAGGCAGTGCTCGCCCCAGGGCCGCAGCTCGATGGCGATGCGGGCCGTGCCGAGCGGGCCGGCGTGGGCCTCCAGCTCCAGCCGGGTGCCGTCCTCGCAGTAGCGGACGGTGGTCTCGTTGGTGAGCCGCACCGGGCCGAGCCGGATCTCGTAGCGGATCGCCGCGTCCTTGCGGGGCCAGTGCCCGCGTACCGGGTGGGACTCGGAGGTTCCCACCACCCACTCCGCGTAGCGGTGGCCGTCGGCGAGGACGTCCCACACGGCGCCCGGGCCGACTCGGATCAGGTGATGGCGTACGGCCACGGATGCCTCCTGCTGCCTCGACCGGTAGTCCGTCGCCACCCCGAGTGCCCCGGAACCCCTTCTTCAACAGCGCGAAGCCCGGCCGGACCGTGGCCGCACCTCCTTGGTCGGGCCGACCCGAGGCGTCGGCGCACAGCCCGGCCGGACCGCCCGGTCGTCCCGTTCAAGGAGTGCACTCACGCTCCGCCCCGCACCAATCCCGGCTACACCTCTTGACGCCGCGGATCGCGTGGAGCACATTGACGGCACTTTGAGAGCGCTCTCATCCTGCTCCCCTCCGAGAGGCATCCCCACATGAGCGACACCACCGGCACCTCCTCCAGACGACGCCCGCTGCGGCGGGCGTTCGTCGCCGTGGTCAGCACCCTCGGGCTCGCGGCAGCCGCCTCCGCCCTCGCCTCCCCTTCGGCGAACGCCTCCGCGCCCCCGCCCCCCTCGGGCTGGACGCAGCTGTTCGTCGACGACTTCAACGGCGCCGCCGGCTCCGGCGTCAACACCTCCGACTGGCGGTACGCCACGGGCAAGGGCTACCCGGGCGGCCCTGCCAACTGGGGCACCGGCGAGATCGAGACGATGACGAACAGCACGGACAACGTCTCGCTGGACGGCAACGGCAACCTCCGCATCACGCCCCGGCGGGACGCCGCGGGCAACTGGACCTCCGGCCGGATCGAGACCAACCGCACCGACTTCCAGCCCCCGGCCGGCGGCAAGCTCCGCGTCGAGTCGCGCATCCAGGTGCCGAACGTCACCGGCGCCGCCGCCAAGGGCTACTGGCCGGCGTTCTGGATGCTGGGCGGCCCCTACCGCGGCAACTACTGGAACTGGCCGGCGGTCGGCGAACTGGACATCATGGAGAACACCCAGGGCATGAACACGGTGTTCGCCACGATGCACTGCGGCACCTCACCCGGCGGTCCCTGCAACGAGACCAGCGGCATCGGGAGTTCGACCACCTGCCAGGGCACGTCCTGCCAGGCCGGCTTCCACACGTACCGGATGGAGTGGGACCGCTCGACGAGCGTCGAGGAGATCCGCTTCTACCTCGACGGTGTCAACTACCACACCGTGCGCGCGAATCAGGTCGACGCGACGACCTGGAAGAACGCCACCGACCACGGCTTCTTCGTCATCCTGAACGTCGCGATGGGCGGCGGCTTCCCCGACGCGTTCGGCGGCGGCCCGGACGCCGGGACGCAGCCGGGGCACGCGATGGTCGTCGACTACGTGCAGGTGCTGTCGTCCGGGGGCGGCACCACGCCTCCCCCGACCGGCAACCGCGACGCCTACTCCACCATCCAGGCCGAGTCCTACGACGGCCAGTCCGGCGTGATCACCGAGACGACGGCCGACTCCGGCGGCGGGCAGAACGTCGGCGCGCTCGCGGGCGGCGACTGGCTGCACTTCAAGGGCGTGAACTTCGGCTCGACGGCGGCGCGGCAGTTCAGCGCCCGGGTCGCGAGCGGAGCGGCGGGCGGCGTCAGCGGGCTGGTCGAGGTGCGGCTGGACAGCCGGAGCAACGCGCCCGTCGGGAGCTTCGCGGTGGGCAGCACCGGTGGCTGGCAGTCGTGGCGGACGATCCCGGCGAACATCAGCGCCGTGACGGGCACGCACGATGTGTATCTGACCTTCACCAGCGGTCAGCCGGCGGACTTCGTGAACGTCAACTGGTTCACCTTCGGGCACTGACGGCCTGCGAGGAGGGGCCCCACGCGCACGCGTGGGGCCCCTTCGCCGCGTTCAGCGCAGCTCCGCGCGGAAGGCCGCCGGGGTCTGCTCCGTGTGCTGGTGGAAGAACTTCGAGAAGTTCGCCGCGTCGGGGAAGCCGACTGCCACGCCGATCCGGCCGATGGGCAGGTCGGTGTGGGCGAGGAGCCGTTTGGCCTCCAGGATCACGCGCTTGTCGATGAAGGCCTTGGGGGTCTCTCCGGTGGCGGCGCGCACCGCCCGGACCAGGGTCCGGCGGGAGTAGCCGAGCGCGTCGGCGTAGGCGCTGACACTGTGGTTGGTGGCGAAGTCCCGCTCCACGGCGTCCCGGAAGAGGGTGAACGTGGAGTCGGACTGCTGTCGCGGAGCCCTCGCCGAACTCGCCGCGAGGTGGGCGAGCCGCAGCAGGAACGCCGTCAGCGTGTGGCGCAGGACGGCGGTGTGCAGGCCCGGCGGGAGCGTGGCCGTGTCCTCGTACTCGCGCCGCAGCTGTGTCAACGCGGCTTTCAGGGCGGCGAGTTGTGCCAGGTCGGGGTGCAAGAGGGGCGGCAGATCGTAGCGGTAGAGGCCGGTGGCCTCCACAGTCGAGCGGGGCAGGAAGCCGGGTTGCATGGTCAGCACGGTTCCGCGGTACTCGCTGGTGCGCGAGAAGCGGTGGACCTGTCCCGGGCGGATCCACAGCAGGTCCCCGGCCGTGGCCTCGTGCTCGGTGAAGTCGACCATGTGCCGGACCGGGCCCGCCCCGAAGAGCAGGACGGTGTGGAAGTCGATGCGGTGCACGCGCTCCAGCGGCACGCCGGACGGCCAGGTGTCGCCCATGGGGGCGATCTGCATGCCGACGCCGCCGACGCTGAGTTCGACCGGGAAGGGGAACGTATCGATCCCGTCGCCGTCTTGAAGGGTTCTGTCCGCCATGTCCGCCTCGTGCCGCACCGTTCGCGTGTCCTGCTGCCCGTGGGTGTCCCACTTTCACCACAGGCTGGCACACGCCGACCTTCCGCCATAAAAGTCAGACTTTTAATTTTGAACGCGTCAGACCAGCCACTTCGCTCCCATCGAGGACTTCTTGAAGATGAGCACGCAGACAGCGGACCGCTTCACATGGACCGAACTCGACCGGCGTGCCGTCGACACCGCCCGTCTGCTGGCGGCCGATGCCGTCCAGCGGGTCGGCAACGGCCACCCCGGCACGGCGATGAGCCTGGCTCCGGCCGCCTACACCATCTTTCAGAAGGTGATGCGGCACGACCCCGCCGACCCGGAGTGGGCCGGCCGTGACCGCTTCGTCCTCTCCCCCGGCCACACCTCGCTGACCCTGTACACACAGCTCTACCTGGCGGGCTACGAGCTGGAGCTGGACGACCTGAAGGCGTTCCGCACGCACGGCTCCAAGACCCCCGGCCACCCCGAGTACGGGCACACCGCGGGCGTCGAGACCACCACGGGCCCGCTCGGCCAGGGCGTGGCGAACGCGGTCGGCATGGCGATGGCGGCCCGGTACGAGCGCGGCCTGTTCGACCCGGACGCCCCTGAGGGTGACTCGCCCTTCGACCACACGATCTGGGCGATCGTCTCCGACGGCGATCTCCAGGAGGGCGTCTCCGCCGAGGCCTCCTCGCTCGCCGGCCACCAGAAGCTCGGCAACCTGGTCTTCCTCTACGACGACAACCACATCTCCATCGAGGGCGACACCGCGACCGCGTTCTCCGAGGACGTGCTGAAGCGGTACGAGGCCTACGGCTGGCACGTGCAGCGGATCCAGCCACTGGAGGACGGCGATGTCGACGTGCACGCGCTGTACGCGGCGCTGAGGGCGGCCCGGGCCGAGACGGAACGCCCGTCGATCATCGCGATGCGCACGATCATCGCCTGGCCCGCCCCGAACGCGCGCGACACCGAGGCCTCCCACGGCTCGGCGCTCGGCGAGGACGAGGTCGCCGCCACCAAGCGCCTGCTCGGCTTCGACCCGGAGGAGAGCTTCGCGGTCGCCGACGAGGTGCTGGCCCACACCCGCCGGGCCCTGGACCGGGGCGCCGAGGCGCACACCGCCTGGGACAAGGGGATCGCCGCCTGGCGGTCCGAGAACCCGGAGCGGGCCGCCACGTTCGACCGCGTCAGCAAGGGCGAGCTGCCCGAGGGCTGGCAGGACGCCCTGCCGGTGTTCGAGGCGGGCAAGGCGCTCGCCACCCGGGCCGCCTCCGGCAAGGTCCTCCAGGCGCTCGGCCCGGTCCTGCCCGAGCTGTGGGGCGGTTCGGCCGACCTGGCCGGTTCGAACAACACCACCATCGACAAGACCAGCTCGTTCCTCCCGAAGGGCAACCCGCTGCCGGAGGCCGACCCGTACGGCCGCACCGTGCACTTCGGCATCCGTGAGTTCTCCATGGCCGCGGAGATGAACGGCATCGCCCTGCACGGCAACACCCGCGTCTACGGCGGCACCTTCCTGGTCTTCTCCGACTACATGCGCAACGCCGTGCGGATGTCGGCCCTGATGCAGCTGCCCGTGACGTACGTGTGGACGCACGACTCGATCGGCCTGGGCGAGGACGGCCCGACCCACCAGCCGGTGGAGCATCTGGCCGCGCTGCGGGCCATCCCGGGCCTGAACGTCGTCCGCCCCGCCGACGCCAACGAGACCGCGGTGGTCTGGGCCGAGATCCTCAAGCGGCACGGCACCACCCCGGCCCCGCACGGCCTCGCGCTGACCCGCCAGGGCGTGCCCACGTACGAGCCGGACCCGGACGCGGCGCGCGGCGGCTACGTCCGGTTCGAGGCGGAGGGCGGCACACCCCAGGTGATCCTGATCGCCACCGGCTCCGAGGTGCACGTCGCGGCCGGGGCGCGCGAGATCCTCCAGGCCGCGGGTGTGCCCACCCGCGTCGTGTCGATGCCGTCCGTGGAGTGGTTCGAGGAACAGCCGCGGTCCTACCGCGAGAGCGTCCTGCCGCCGTCCGTGACGGCCCGGGTCGCCGTCGAGGCCGGGATCGGCCTGACCTGGCACCGGTTCGTCGGGGACGCGGGACGCATCGTCTCCCTGGAGCACTTCGGCGCCTCCGCCGACGCCGGGACGCTGTTCGCCGCGTACGGCTTCACCCCCGAGAACGTCGTCGCCGCCGCGCGGGAATCCCTCACCGCCGCCCGCGGCTGATCCGACCGCCCGAAAGAAGATGATCACTGTGACCGAAGCGACCGCGAACGCGGGAGCACTCAAGCGCCTGTCCGACGAGGGTGTGTCGATCTGGCTCGACGACCTGTCGCGCCGGCGGATCGAGTCCGGCAGCCTGGCCGAGCTCGTCGCCACGAGGAAGGTCGTCGGCGTCACCACCAACCCGTCCATCTTCCAGGCCGCCATCGGCTCCGGCGCGGGCTACGAGGAGCAACTCGCCGACCTGGCGGTGCGCGGTGTGACGGTGGACGAGGCCGTACGGATGATGACGACCGCCGACGTCCGGGCCGCCGCCGACGTGCTGCGCCCGGTGTACGAGGCCACCGGCGGCCGGGACGGCCGGGTGTCCATCGAGGTCGATCCGCGGCTGGCCCACGACACGCGGGCGACGGTGGCCGAGGCCCGGCAGCTGGCGTGGCTGGTGGACCGCCCCAACGTGATGATCAAGATCCCGGCGACGCGTGCGGGCCTGCCGGCGATCATGGAAGTGATCGGGGCGGGTATCAGTGTCAATGTGACGCTGATCTTCTCGCTGGAGCGGTACCGCGAGGTGATGGACGCCTATCTCGCCGGCCTGGAGAAGGCACAGGCCGCCGGCCACGACCTGGCGGCGATTCACTCGGTCGCCTCGTTCTTCGTCTCCCGGGTGGACGCCGAGATCGACAAGCGGCTGACGCTGCTGGGCACGCCGCAGGCCCTCGCCCTGAGGGGCCGGGCCGCCCTGGCCAACGCACGACTGGCCTACGAGGCGTACGAGCAGGTCTTCGCCGGGCCGCGCTGGCAGGCGCTGGGCGGGGCCCGCGCGAACCGGCAGCGCCCCCTTTGGGCCTCCACCGGTGTGAAGGACCCGGCCTACAAGGACACCCTGTACGTGGACGAGCTGGTCGCCCCCGGCACGGTGAACACCATGCCGGAGGCCACGCTGAACGCCGTCGCCGACCACGGTGACGTCCTGGGCGACACCGTCACCGGCGGTTACGCCCAGGCGCGCGCGGACCTGGCGGCAGTCGAACGGCTCGGCATTGCATACGACGAGGTGGTGCGGCAACTGGAGGACGAGGGCGTGGCCAAGTTCGAGGTGGCCTGGCAGGAACTGCTGGACGCGGTCACCAAGTCCTTGAACAGCGAGGGAGCTGACGCGGAATGAGCGAGGGCATCGAGGGCATCCCCCAGACGGCCGAACAGGAGACGAAGGGGACCAAGGAGGAGAAGGAGGCCCTGGCCGCGCAGGAGGCGGCCGGGGTGGAGCAGACCGGTGCGAGCGGTCACGCTCCCCGTACGGAGCACGCCGACACCCACTTCGAGAACCCCCTGCGCGATCCGCGCGACCGGCGTCTGCCCAGGATCGCGGGCCCCTCCGGGCTCGTCATCTTCGGCGTCACCGGCGACCTGTCCCGCAAGAAGCTGATGCCGGCGGTGTACGACCTGGCCAACCGCGGCCTGCTGCCGCCGGGCTTCTCCCTGGTGGGTTTCGCCCGCCGGGACTGGGAGGACCAGGACTTCGCGCAGGTCGTGCACGACGCGGTGCGTGAGCACGCCCGGACCCCGTTCCGCGAGGAGGTCTGGCAGCAGCTCGCCGAGGGCATGCGGTTCATCCCCGGCGACTTCGACGACGACACGGCGTTCAAGCAGCTGCGCTCCGCCGTGGAGGAGCTGGACGCCTCCCGGGGCACCAGCGGCAACTACGCCTTCTACCTGTCGGTGCCGCCGAAGTTCTTCCCCAAGGTCGTCCAGCAGCTGAAGAAGCACAAGCTGGCCGACGCGCCCCAGGGGTCCTGGCGGCGCGCGGTGATCGAGAAGCCGTTCGGCCACGACCTGAAGTCGGCCGAGGAGCTCAATCGCATCGTGCACGAGGTGTTCGATCCGGAGCAGGTCTTCCGCATCGACCACTACCTGGGCAAGGAGACCGTCCAGAACCTGCTGGCGCTGCGCTTCGCCAACCAGATGTTCGAGCCGATCTGGAACCGGTCGTACGTGGACCACGTGCAGATCACCATGGCCGAGGACATCGGGATCGGCGGCCGGGCGGGGTACTACGACGGCATCGGCGCCGCCCGTGACGTCATCCAGAACCACCTGCTCCAGCTGATGGCGCTCACCGCGATGGAGGAACCGGCCGCCTTCGACGCGCCCTCCCTGCTCACCGAGAAGCTGAAGGTCCTCAAGGCGGTGCGGCTTCCGCAGGACCTGGGCGAGGGCACCGTGCGCGGCCAGTACGCGGCGGGCTGGCAGGGCGGCACGAAGGTGCGCGGCTATCTGGAGGAGGACGGCATCGACCCGTCCTCCACGACCGACACCTATGCCGCGGTCCGGCTCCGGGTGGACAACCGCCGCTGGGCGGGCGTCCCGTTCTACCTGCGCACCGGCAAGCGCCTGGGCCGCCGGGTGACGGAGATCGCCGTGGTCTTCCAGCGGGCCCCGCACTCCCCCTTCGACTCCACCGCGACCGAGGAGCTCGGCTCCAACGCGATCGTCATCCGCGTGCAGCCGGACGAGGGCATGACGGTCCGCTTCGGCTCCAAGGTGCCGGGCACGTCGATGGAGATCCGGGACGTCACGATGGACTTCGCCTACGGCGAGTCGTTCACCGAGTCCAGCCCGGAGGCGTACGAACGGCTGATCCTCGACGTGCTCCTGGGCGACGCCAACCTGTTCCCCCGTCACCAGGAAGTGGAAGAGTCCTGGAAGATCCTCGACCCGATCGAGCAGTACTGGGCCACGCACGGCCGGCCCGCGCAGTACGCCTCGGGCGGCTGGGGACCCGAGGAAGCCGACGAGATGCTCGCACGAGACGGACGGAGCTGGCGCAGGCCATGAAGATCGACCTGACCGACACCACGGCAAGCAAGATCAACAAGGCGCTGGTGCAGGGCCGCCGCGCCATCGGTACTCCCGCCGTGGGCATGGTCCTGACGATGGTGATCGTCACGGACGAGGAGAACGCCTACGACGCGATCAAGGCGGCCGAGGAGGCCTCGCACGAGCACCCCTCGCGCACCCTGGTCGTCATCAAGCGGCACGCCCGCACCCCGCGCGACCGCCAGTCCTCGCGGCTGGACGCCGAGGTCCGGGTGGGCGCCGACGCGGGCACCGGTGAGACGGTGATCCTGCGAACCTACGGCGAGGTGTCCGAGCACGCCGACTCGGTGGTGCTGCCGCTGCTGCTGCCCGACGCGCCGGTGGTGGTGTGGTGGCCGGTGGACGCCCCCGAGGTCCCCTCCAAGGACCCGCTCGGGGCGCTGGCGCAGCGGCGGATCACCGACCTGTACGCCGTCGAGAACCCGCTGGAGACGCTGGAGACGCGGGTGCGCTCGTACGCCCCCGGGGACACCGACCTCGCCTGGACCCGGCTCACGCCCTGGCGTTCCATGCTGGCGGCCGCGCTGGACCAGGCCAGGGAGCGGATCGTCTCGGCGGCGGTGGAGGCCGAGGCGGACAACCCGGCCGCCGAGCTGCTGGCCCGCTGGCTCGAGGCGCGGCTGCACGTCCGGGTGGACCGTGTCGTGACGGCCGGGCCGGTCGTGACGGCCGTGCGCCTGGGCACCGCGAACGGCGAGATCGTCATCGACCGGCCCGAGGGGCCGCTGGCCACCCTGACCCTGCCGGGCCAGCCGCCGCGCACCCTCGCGCTGAAGGTCCGAGCCACCTCCGAACTGATCGCCGAGGAGCTGCGGCGCCTCGACGCGGACGAGATGTACGCCATCGCCCTGAACGGCGGGGCGACCGAGGAGACCCCTGCTCATGTCTGACTCCACCTCCCCCGCGCTCACCCGGCGCCCCGAGTGGACCGCCCTGGAGGACCACCGCGCGGACGTCGTGCCGCAGCTGGACCTGCGGGAGCTGTTCGCCGAGGACCCGGGGCGTGCCGAGCGCTACGTCGTGCACGTGGGCGACCTGCGCATCGACTACTCCAAGCACCTGGTCACCGACGAGACGCTGGCCCTGCTCCAGGAGCTGGCCGCGGCCACCGACGTGTTCGGGCTGCGGGACGCCATGTTCCGCGGTGAGCGGATCAACGTCACCGAGAACCGGGCCGTGCTGCACACAGCCCTGCGCGCGCCACGGGACGCCGTGATCGAGGTCGACGGCGAGAACGTCGTCCCGGGCGTGCACGCCGTCCTCGACAAGATGACCGCCTTCGCGGACCGGGTGCGCTCCGGTGAGTGGACCGGGCACACCGGCAGGCGGATCCGAAACGTCGTCAACATCGGCATCGGCGGCTCGGATCTCGGCCCCGCCATGGCCTATGAGGCATTGCGCCCGTTCAGCAACCGGGATCTGACGTTCCGCTTCGTGTCGAACGTGGACGGCTCGGACCTGCACGAGGCCACCCGCGACCTGGATCCGGCGGAGACGCTCTTCATCGTCGCGTCCAAGACCTTCACCACGATCGAGACGATCACCAACGCGACCTCGGCGCGCGCCTGGCTGCTGGACGGGCTCGGGGGTGACGACAAGGCTGTGGCGAAGCACTTCGTCGCGCTGTCGACGAACGCGGAGAAGGTCGCCGAGTTCGGCATCGACGTCGACAACATGTTCGAGTTCTGGGACTGGGTCGGCGGCCGCTACTCGTACGACTCCGCGATCGGCCTGTCCCTGATGATCGCCATCGGCCCGGACCGCTTCCGGGAGATGCTCGACGGCTTCCGCATCGTCGACGAGCACTTCCGCAACGCCCCCGCCGAGTCCAACGCCCCGCTGCTGCTGGGCCTGCTGGGCATCTGGTACGGCAACTTCCACGACGCCCAGTCGCACGCGGTGCTGCCCTACAGCCACTACCTGTCGAAGTTCACCGCCTACCTCCAGCAGCTCGACATGGAGTCCAACGGCAAGTCGGTGGACCGCGAGGGCAACCCGGTGGAGTGGCAGACCGGCCCGGTGGTGTGGGGCACGCCCGGCACCAACGGACAGCACGCCTACTACCAGTTGATCCACCAGGGCACCAAGCTCATCCCGGCCGACTTCATCGGCTTCGCGAGGCCGGTCGCCGAGCTGAGCGAGCGGCTGAAGGCACAGCACGACCTGCTGATGGCCAACTTCTTCGCCCAGACGCAGGCGCTCGCCTTCGGCAAGACGCCCGAGGAGGTGCGCGCCGAGGGCGTGCCCGAGGAGCAGGTGCCGCACCGCACCTTCCGGGGCAACCACCCCACCACGACGATCCTGGCCACCGAGCTGACCCCGTCCGTCCTCGGCCAGCTGATCGCCCTCTACGAGCACAAGGTGTTCGTGCAGGGCGCCGTGTGGAACATCGACTCCTTCGACCAGTGGGGCGTCGAACTCGGCAAGGTCCTCGCCAAGCGCATCGAACCCGCCCTGACCGAGGGCGCGGACGTCCCCGGTCTCGACCCGTCCACGGCCGCCCTGGTGGCCGCCTACCGCAAACTTCGGGAAGTGAACTGACATGCAGATCGGTCTTGTGGGTCTCGGCAAGATGGGCGGCAACATGCGCGAGCGCCTGCGCAACGCCGGCCACACCGTCATCGGCTACGACACCGACCCCGAGAAGTCGGACGTCGCCAGCCTGGCCGACCTGGTCAACGAGCTGGAAGCGCCCCGCACGGTCTGGGTCATGGTCCCGGCCGGCGAGCCCACCCAGCACGTCATCGACCAGCTCGCGGGCCTGCTCAAGCCGTACGACACGGTGGTCGACGGCGGCAACTCCCGCTGGACGGACGACGAGAAGCACGCCGAGGAGCTGAGCAAGCGCGGCATCGGCTTCGTCGACGCCGGTGTCTCCGGCGGCGTGTGGGGCCTGAAGAACGGCTACGCCCTGATGGTCGGCGGCGAGAAGGAGACCGTCGACCGGCTGCTGCCGATCTTCGAGGCGCTCAAGCCGGAGGGCCCGTACGGCTACGTCCACGCGGGCCGGGTCGGCGCCGGGCACTTCGCGAAGATGGTCCACAACGGCATCGAGTACGCCATGATGCAGGCCTACGCCGAGGGCTGGGAGCTGCTGGAGGCCGTGGACTCGGTGGACAACGTCCGCGAGGTGTTCCGCTCCTGGCAGCAGGGCACCGTCATCCGCTCCTGGCTGCTCGACCTGGCCGTGGAGGCCCTGGACGACGACGAGCACCTGGAGAAGCTGAGGGGCTACGCCCAGGACTCCGGGGAGGGACGCTGGACGGTGGAAGCAGCGATCGACCACTCCGTTCCGCTGCCCGCGATCACCGCCTCCCTCTTCTCCCGGTTCGCCTCCCGGCAGGACGACTCGCCGCAGATGAAGATGATCGCGGCACTGCGCAACCAGTTCGGCGGCCACGCCGTCGAGTCCGCGAAGAAGGCGTAGCACGTGGGTGATCTGCTGCTGGTCCGCCACGGCGAGACGGAGTGGAGCCGGAGCGGACAGCACACCAGCTTCACCGACCTGCCCCTCACCCCGCGCGGTGAGGAGCAGGCCAAGTCGCTCGCCCCGCTCCTCGCCGGCCGCTCCTTCGCCCTGGTCCTCACCAGCCCGCTCGGCCGCGCGGTGCGCACCGCCGAACTCGCGGGTCTGGCGGGGGCCGTGCGGGACGCGGACCTGCACGAGTGGTACTACGGCGCCTACGAGGGCGTCACCACCGAGGAGATCCACCGCACTCGTCCCGACTGGGACCTGTGGACCGACGGCGGCCCGCCCGGCCGCGACGGCGAGCCGGGCGAGTCGCCCGAGGAGGTCGGCGAGCGGGCCGACCGGGTGCTGGCCCGGGCGGCGCAGGCGCTGCCCGAGGGCGACGTGACGCTGGTGGCGCACGGCCACTTCCTGCGCGTGCTGACGGCCCGTCGGCTGGGCCTGTCCCCGGCGGAGGGACGGCTGTTCCGGCTGGAGACCGGGACGGTCTGCCGGCTGTCGACCGAACACGGCCGGCCCGTGATCGCGGAGTGGAACACCAAGGCGTAACAGGCCCCGGCCGGAGGCGAGTTGACAGCCTCCGGCCGGGCACGTCAGAGTCCCCGCTGATGGAGATCGACACCATGACGCCCGCCGAGGAGCGGGTGTGGCGCGCCTTCGCCCGCGGGGAGGACGTGGACCTGCGCGGGCCGGCGGGCGAGGACCCGGCCGAGGGCGCGGACTGGGGCCCCGAGCGGACCGTACGGGCGGCGGTGGTGCGGGCCCTGCTGCTGAGCGCGCCGCAGGAGGACGGCGAGACCGCTTCCCTCCGGCTGGCCGGGGCGCGGATCACGGGGGTGCTGAATCTCCAGTACAGCGACATCGACCACGCCGTGCGGCTCAGTGACTGCTTCTTCGAGCACGTACCCGTGCTGTACGCGGCGCGGCTGCGCCAGTTGAACCTGCGCGGCTCGGTCCTGCCCGGCCTCGACGCCGCCACCCTGCGCGTGGACGGCGTGCTGCGCCTGTCGGACTGCCGGTTCGAGCGGCCCGTGCGGCTCGGCGGGGCGCAGATCTCCGGCGCGCTGTTCATGGACGGGGCCGACATCGGCGAACCCCCCGCCGGGCAGCCGGCACTCCAGCTCAACCATGTGACCGTCGGGGACGGCCTGTCGGCGCCGGGGCTGCGCACGCGCGGCGAGGTGCGGCTGACGGGCACCTCGGTCGCCGGCACGATCGACCTCAACGAGGCGCGTCTGCGGGCCGGTGCCGGTCAGGTCGCCCTCGATGCGGAGACGCTCACGGTCGAGGGCGACGCCCTGCTGCGCGAAGCGGACGTGCTGGGCTGGATCGGAATGCGGGGCGCGCGGATCGCCGGCCGGCTCGACCTGTCGCACGCGCGGCTGGTGAACCCGGGGGACGCGGCGCTGCGCGCCAGCAGTTGCACCATCGGTGAACTCTGGCTGCGCAAGGGGCCCCGCATGGAGGGCACCCTGAATCTGCGCCGCGCCCACATGGACGTGCTGTTCCTGGAGCCCGAGATGGTCCCCGACGAGGTCCTGCTCGACAGTCTCGTCTACACCTCCCTCACCCCGCACGAGCCCGCCGAGCGGCGGCTGGCCATGCTGGAGCGGGACGGCGAGGGCTATGTCCCGCACGCCTACGAGCAGTTGACCGCCGCCTACCGCAGGATCGGCGACGACGACGCCGCCCGCCTCGTCCAGCTCGCCAAGCAGCGCCGCCGGCGCGCCACCCTGCCCTGGTACGGCCGGCTGTGGGGCCATGTGCAGGACGCCACCGTCGGCTACGGCTTCCGCCCCCTGCGGGCCGCGGGCTGGCTGGTGTCGCTGCTCGCGGCCGGCTCCCTGGCCTACGCGCTTCACCATCCCGCGCCGCTGAAGCCCGACGAGGCACCGCAGTTCAACCCGGTCTTCTACACCCTCGACCTGCTGCTGCCGGTGATCTCCTTCGGGCAGGAGGCCGCGTTCGCCCCCACCGGCGGCTACCAGTGGCTCTCCTACGCCCTGGTCCTCACCGGCTGGATCCTCGCCACCACCGTCCTCACCGGCGTCACCCGGACCGTCAGCCGCCAGTGAGCGCCCGCACCGCGTGCTGCGCGGCGAGCCGCACCGGTGCGTTGGCCGCGCCGTAGCCCCGGTATCCCTCGTCGCGCTGGACCAGTTCGAAGAACACCCGGCCGACCGTGCGGGTGTAGCAGTGGCGGAAGACGCCGTGGGCGTCGCGGTCGTAGAGGATGCCGAGGTCGCGGTAGGTCTCCAGCTCGCCGTCGGCGAACTCGAAGCGGGCGGCGAGGTCGTCGTAGTAGTTCGCCGGGATCGGCAGCGGCCGGCCTCCGGCCTCCCGGAAGCGGCGGGCGGCGGCGACCACGTCGTCGGTGGCCAGGGCGATGTGCTGGGCGTGCACGGTGTCGTCCGAGGGTGCCGCGCCGACGGTGAGGGCGATCCGGACGCTGCCGTCGGCGTTGGTGACGGCGCGGCTGCGCATCAGCCCGTAGGGGTCGGCGACGTCCACGCTCTCCTGCGTGTGCAGGCCGAGCACCCCGCGGTGGAAGAGGGCCGCCTCGTCGAAGTGGTGCCAGGGCTGGGTGAGGGCGAGATGGTCGATGCCCCGGACGCCCGGGTCCGCCGCAGGCCGGCCGGTGTCCTCGAAGTCCGCCCGCCAGTCGGGCAGTTCCGGGCGGCCGGTGGCGCAGAAGAACAGCTCCGTCCCGTCGGGGGCGGCGACCGCGTCGAGCGGAGCGTCCTCGGGGGCTCGGCGGCGCGGCAGCACCGGCGCGAGCAGCGCCTCGGCCCGCCGGGCCGCCCCGGCCGGGTCCGGTGACTCCAGCCCGATGGCGGCGAGTTGCGTCCCCTCGCGGCGGGCGGCCGTCCCGGTGTTGACCAGGATCCGGGCGTCGCCCTGCTCCCACAGGGCGACGGGCTTGCCGCGATGGCGGGCGGTGCGGGTGAAGCCCAGGGCGCCGAGCAGGGCGGTGAGGGGCTCGGCGTCGGGCGTGACCACCTCGGCGAAGGCGACGCCGGTGGGGACGACCGCGTCGGGCAGGGGCGCCCGGCCCACCGCCTCCTGGAGGACCAGCAGGGAGCGCCGGGCGTCGACGGCGGTCGGTCCGGCGTCGGCCTGCCGGAAGACGTCGTTGAAGACCTCCAGCGAGAGCGGGCCGTCGTAGCCGGTGCGCAGCACGTGCCGCAGCAGGCCCGCGACGTCGAAGCCGCCCTGGCCGGGGAAGCAGCGGTGGTGGCGGCTCCACTGGAGGACGTCCATGGCGAGCAGCGGGGCGTCCGCGAGCTGGAGGAAGAAGATCTTCTCGCCGGGGATGTCCTCGATGCCCTCGGGGTCCGAGCCGCGGGAGAGGATGTGGAAGCTGTCCAGACAGGTACCGAGCGCGGGATGGCCTGCCGTCTCGACGATGCGCCAGGCGTGGTCGTACGTGCTGACGTGCCGTCCCCAGGCGAGCGCCTCGTAGGCCACGCGGACGCCGGACTGCCGGGCCAGGTCGGCGAGCCGGCTGAGCTGCTCGGCGGCGAGGGCGTCGTCGTCGACCGCGTGCGGGGAGACGCTGGAGCAGACGAGCACCGTGTCGGCGCCGAGCCTGCGCATCAGGTCGAACTTGTGCCGGGCCCGCCTGAGGTTCAGCGCGAAGTCGGCCTCGGGGACGGCCTCGATGTCCCGCATCGGCTGGTAGAGGTCGATCGAGAGACCGAGGTCGGCGCAGCGGGCGCGGATGTCCTCCGGGGTGAGGTGGCCGGCCAGCAGGTCGTTCTCGAAGATCTCCACGCCGTCGAAGCCGGCCCGGGCTGCGGCCGTGAGCTTCTCGGTGAGGGATCCGCTCAGGGAGACGGTGGCGATGGACGTGCGCACGTCGGTACCCCTTTCTGGTTCCGAGTCCCTGCGACTCGCTAGTTCCGGGCCCCTACGGCTCCGGCCAGCTCGGTCAGGTCCGTGAGCATCCGGGCGGCGTCGGGTTCCCGCCCGGTGAAGAGGCGGAACGCGTCGGCGGCCTGGAAGGCGGCCATGCCACCGCCGTCGAGGGTGGCGCAGCCCAGCGCGCGTGCGCTGCGCAGCAGTTCGGTCTCCAGCGGGCGGTAGACCACCTCGGCGACCCACAGCCCGCAGTGGAGCAGTCCGGCGGGCAGGGGCAGGCCGGGGTGGGCGGCCATGCCGGTGGGAGTGGCGTGCACGATGCCGTCGGCGTGCGCGAGCAGCTCGGCCAGCCGGTCCGGGGGCGCGGCGGCCGCCCGGCCCTCGCCGACGGCGCGGTTCAGGGAGTCGGCGAGGGCGCCGGCCCGCTCGGGCAGGGCGTCGACGACGGTGACGCGCTCGGCGCCGAGGGTGAGCAGGGCGTGCGCGACGGCCGCGCCCGCACCGCCCGCGCCCAGCTGCACGACCCGCTCCAGCGGGGCGTCGGGCAGACCGCGGGCGAAGGAGGCGGCGAAGCCGGTGACGTCCGTGTTGTGGCCGACGGCCCGGCCGTCCTCGAAGACGACGGTGTTGACCGCGCCCAGCGCCTCGGCCTGCGGGGTGAGCGCGTCCAGGTGCTCGATGACGAGCTGCTTGCAGGGGTGCGTGATGTTGAGCCCGTCGAACCCCAGGTCACGGGCGGCTCGCAGCAGGTCGCCCACGGCCTCGGGCGGCACGCCGAGCGTGTCGATGTCGATCAGCCGGTAGACCAGGCGCAGTCCCTGCCGGCCGGCCTCCCGCTCGTGCAGCGCGGGGCTGAGTGACGGGCCGATGCCGGAACCGATCAGTCCGACGAGGTACGACTCCCTGGGCACGCGGCGCCTCCTGAGCGGCTCACTAATGTACGAACTAGTACGTTAGCTATATCAGTCGCGTGCGAGCCCGGGAAGACCCCACGGGCGACTGCTCCCCTGCTTCTACAATCACCGGCACCGGACCCTCCGCCCGAAGGAAGCTGATGACCAGCGTCGAAGAACCGGCACGCCCCGGCGAGCGCGAGCGCCTCCGCGACGCCGCCCGCACCCAGGCCGAGATCCTCGACGTCGCCACGCAGGAGTTCGCCCGGGCCGGCTACGACGGTGCCCGGGTCGACGAGATCGCCGCCCGCACCCGCACCACGAAGCGGATGATCTACTACTACTTCGGCGGCAAGGAGCAATTGTTCACGGCCGTGCTGGAGCGGGCGTACGGCGTGATCCGGGAGGCCGAGCAGGAGCTCGACGTGGAGCACCTCGATCCCGTCGCGGCCATCCGGCGCCTGGCCGAGGTCACCTTCGACCACCACGAGCAGCACCCGGACTTCATCCGCCTGGTCAGCATCGAGAACATCCACGAGGCACACCACATCGCGGCCTCCGAGAAGCTCGGGAAGATCGGCTCCCCCGCCCTGGACGTGATCCGCCGGATCCTGGCGTCGGGACAGGAGTCGGGCCTGTTCACGGCTGATGTCGACGCCGTCGACCTGCACGCGATGATCTCCTCGTTCTGCTTCTTCCGGGTCTCCAACCGGCACACCTTCGGCGCCCTGTTCGGCCGCGACCTGCTGGACGGGAAGCGGCGCGCGCACTACCGCGCCATGCTCGGCGACATGGTGATCGCCTATCTGACGGCGGAGCGCACGTCGGACTGAAAGTCCGCGGCGCGATCTCTTGACAGCGACGGCACACGGGCGCAGCATCTCTGGCCATCCCCTACTAACTACCCAGTGGGTTAATTAGCCGCGATCCGGCCCGCCCTCTCTGCTGGACTTCTCTCCCACTCCGCCCAGGGTGGAGCCCCCCGAAGGAGCCGCCGTGTCCGTCCCCGCCATGCCCGAAGGGTCCGCCGCCCCGCCCGGCCAGCCCAGGAAAGCCGCCACCGCCGCCTGGATCGGCAGTGCCCTGGAGTACTACGACTTCTTCCTCTACGGCAGCGCCGCCGCGCTGATCTTCCCCGAGGTGTTCTTCGACGAGTCCGACCCGGCCACCGCGACCCTGCTGTCGCTGGCCACGTTCGGCGTCGCCTACGCCGCCCGTCCGGTCGGGGCGCTGGTCCTCGGGCACTTCGGGGACAAGGTCGGCCGCAAGAAGATCATGGTCTTCACGCTGATGCTGATGGGGCTGTCGACGTTCCTCATCGGCTGTCTGCCGACCCGGGACCAGGTGGGGAACCTGGCGCCGGCCCTGCTGGTGCTGTGCCGGGTGCTCCAGGGCATCTCGGCGGCGGGCGAACAGGCCAGCGCCAACTCCATGACGCTGGAACACGCGCCGCCGGGCCGGCGCGGCTTCTTCACGAGCTTCACCCTCAGCGGCACCCAGGGCGGTCAGCTGCTGGCCACGCTGGTGTTCATCCCGATCGCCGCGATGCCCGAGGAGCAGTTGCTGTCCTGGGGCTGGCGGCTGCCGTTCTGGCTGAGCGTCGCGGTCGCCGTCGTCGGCTACGTGATCCGGCGCAAGCTGGACGAGACACCGGCGTTCGCCCAGCAGGCCGCCGAGGAGGGCGTCGTCAAGCTGCCGCTGGTGGTGCTGTTGCGCGAGCACTGGGCGGATGTGCTGCGGGTGATCGGGGGCGCGCTGATCGCCTCGGTGAGCACGATCTTCACGGTGTGGGCGCTGGCGTACGCCACGAGCGACGCGGTCGGGATGTCGCGTACGGCCATGCTGTGGGTGGGCGCCCTGGCCAATGTCGTCGCGCTGGCCGCGATCCCGCTCTGGGCGACGCTGTCCGACCGGATCGGCCGGCGGCCGGTGTTCCTGATCGGCGCGGCCGGCAGCGCGGTGACGATGTTCCTGTACCTGTGGGCGGTCTCGACGGGCTCCTACCCACTGACGTTCCTGACCGGCGTCCTCTGCTTCGGCGTGGTCTACAGCGCGGCGAACGGGGTGTGGCCCGCCTTCTACGGCGAGATGTTCACGACCCGGGTCCGGCTGTCGGGCGTGGCCATCGGTACCCAGATCGGCTTCGCGGCGGCCGGGTTCGCGGTGACGTTCGCTGCGCGGATCGCAGGCCCGGGCGGGGACGACTGGTCGGCGGTGGCGCTGTTCACGGCGGCGCTGTGCGTGCCGCCGGCGGTGGTGGCGGTGTCGGCGCGGGAAACGCACCGGACTCCGACGGAGGCCCTCGGCGAGCGAGCCACCCGGGGAGCGGTTCAGCCGGAGAAGGTGACGGCCTGACCATCCCCGGATGTGGCTGCGACCGTTTCACGGACGTGGTGACCTCTTCTCCTGGCGCCCTGGCCTCGGCGACGCCCTGAGCCCGGGATCCCGGCCGCCGCCGGACCATCGGCCACGGGCCCTGCGTCCCGGTCCCCATGGCCGCCCGCTCACGTCTTCCGCCGCGATCACGAACCGTTCCTGCACCACCATGGGGTCTGAGGCGGTCCCGGCGGGGTATGCCGGATCTCACCTCGACCGCGCGACGGGAGAAGAGCCATGGCACCACTGCGACAAGAGGTCGATCCGGGTGAGGCGGGGCTGGATCCGCGGGTGCTGGACCGGCTGGACCGTACCTTCGCCCGGCTGGTCGACGAGGGGCGTCTGCCGGGCTTCCTCGTGTCCGTCGCCCGGGCCGGGCGCGTCGCCCACCTCACGACGCACGGCCTGCGCGACATCGCGGCCGGGCTGCCGGTCGAACCCGACACGCTGTGGCGCGTCTATTCCATGACGAAGCCGGTCACCGCGGTCGCCGCGCTGCTGCTGGTGCAGGAGGGCCGGCTGTCACTGGACGACCCGGTCGCCGACCACCTGCCGGCCTTCGCCGACCCGCGGGTCCACGTCGCCGGCTCCGGGGCCGACGTGGAGACCCGCCCGGCCGACGGCCCGATACTCGTCCGGCACCTGATGACCCACACCGCGGGCCTGACCTTCGGCTTCTACCACACCCACCCCGTCGACGCCCTCTACCGGGCAGCCGGCCTCGAGTCGTCGGTGCCACCCGGCGCGGACCTGGCCGAGACCATCGAGGTGTACGCGAGCCTGCCGCTGCAGTTCGAGCCGGGCACCGAGTGGAACTACTCGGTCGCCAGCAACGTCCTGGGCCGGATCATCGAGGTCGTCTCGGGGCAGCCCCTCGACGCGTTCTGCGCCGAGCGGATCTTCGGGCCGCTCGGCATGACGGACGCGGGTTTCCACGTCACGGACGCCCAGGCGCCCCGGCTCTCCGAGATGTACGGGGAACGGGAGGGCGGCGGCATCGAGCCGATCGCGGGGCTGCCGCTGCACGGCCGGCCGCGGTTCCTGTCGGGCAGCGGCGGACTGGTGTGCTCGGCGCACGACTACCACCGTTTCATGGAGTTGCTGCGCCGCCGGGGAGAGCTCGACGGCGTGCGGCTGCTCGCCCCCAAGACGGTGGACCTGATGACCCGCAACCACCTGCCCGGCGGCGCCGACCTGCGGGCCTTCGGCAGCCGCCCCGCCCACGACGAACCCGGCAACGACGGAGTCGGCTTCGGCTTCAACTGCTCCGTCGTGATCGATCCGTCCCGCACGCAGGTCCCGTCCGGGCTCGGCGCCTTCGGCTGGAGCGGGGTGGCCACGACGACGTTCTGGGTCGATCCGGGCCGCGACCTGACGGTGCAGTTCATGACACAGGTGCGGCCCAGGACCTCGCACACGGTCTTCAAGGACCTCAAGAGGCTGGTCCATGAGGCCCTGACGGACTAGAAACCCGGCTACCGGTCCACGCGCAGGGTGAACTCCACACCCTCCTGGCCGAGTTCACGCAGCCACCGCTCGGACCGGGCGGCTGTCTCCGCCGCCCGGTTCAGACCGGGCGGCAGGGAGCCGTCCAGGATGTGACGGACACCGAGGGCGAGGGTCCGTGAGACGCAGCGGGCCATCGCGCTCTCCTCGGCGTCGCCCACCAGGTCGAGGAGGTAGCCGCCTCGCCACGACGGCCCCGACTCGGCGCGCACGTCCAGCGACACCGCCAGGACGACCCGGTCGCGGTCGTCGTCGGTGGTCGGGTAGGCGGCGGCCAACTCCTGGGCCAGGGCGGCGACCCGGGCGTCGTCGCCGGTCTTCAGCTGCTCGAACACACCGTCCCAGGCGCGCAGCCAGCCCTCCAGACGCAGGGTGCCCCGCACGAACGTCCGCGGCGTCCAGGCATCCGGCATCCCGTACTGCGCGACGAACGGAACACTGTCGCGGTTGGGGTAGACCTCGAAGGTCTCCCCCTCGACGACATGCCGCCGGGTCGCCTCCCAGGGCCGCTCGGCGACCGTCTCGGCACCGCCCTCGATGTAACGCGCCGGGGAACGGAGGGCGTTCAGGACCCCGGCCGGTGCCCAGCTGAAGCGGTAGGTGAAGTCGTTCGGCACGGCGGGGACGCCGCCGCAGTAGGACGTGAGGGCGTACGAGGCGGGGGTCTTCTCGCCGATCGCCTCCCGGGCCCGGGCGACGAGGGCATGCGCGAAGAGGTGGTCGAGGCCCGGGTCCAGCCCGGCCTCGGTGAGGACCACGAGCCCGGCCCGCTCGGCGGCGGGCGCCTGCTCCAGCACCGCCTCCGACACATAGCTGGAGCAGGCGAAGTGCGCGCCCCGTCGGACACACTCGGCGAGCAGCGGCGCGTGCTCCGTCGCGGGGAGCATCGACACGACGACGTCGCCCGGCGCGAGTTCGGCGGCCAGGGCGTCCCGGGAGCAGGCGCGGGGCTGGGCCCGGCCGGTGAGGCCCAGCCGTTCGAGGGCGTCGGCGGCGCGGCTCTCGGTGCGGTGCCAGAGCCGTACGCGCTCGGCCTCGTCGCACAGCGCGGCGAGACCGCTGCCCGTGGACAGGCCGGCGCCGATCCAGTGGACGGTGCCGCTCGCCGGTGCCGGTTCAGTGGTCACGGGGCTCCCCCTCGTCGAGACCGTGGGCGCGGGACGCCGCACGGAACCGGTCCAGGCAGCGCCCCCAGGGCCCGGACACGCCGAAGTCGAGCAGGTGGGGCAGCAGCGCGGCCGAGAAGTCGGTGCTGGACTCCAGCGGCAGCAGGGAGGGCAGGTTGTCGATGGCGATCAGGTCGAGCGGGGGTTCGTCGCGCAGTCGGCGCACCGGCTCGTCCCAGGAGGTGGTGGTGTCGTACACCGGCAGGACGTTGAGCGGTGAGCCGACGTCGCAGGTCACGTCGCACAGGGTGCGCAGCCGGCGGCCGGGGCTGTCGAGGTCCTGCTCGCGCAGGAAGGGCGGGACGGGGCTGGTGGCGAGCACCGCGTTGACCATCACGTCGTGGCGCAGCAGGGCGGGGCGGTCGAGGTCGCGCGTCTCGGCGAGGTCCCAGCAGGTCGGGTCGGCGCCGGCGGTGGCGAAGGCCGCGCGGGCGCCGCGGCCGCTGCGGCCGAGGGCGCCGACGACGAGCCCGGTGAACTCGGCGTCGTCGGCGGCCGGCTTCAGCGTTTCGTCCAGGCTTTCCTTGGTGGTGGGGGTCAGCGGGGCCCGGAGCCGGCCGCGGTGCTCGAGCACGGCGAGGGCGGCTCCCAGGTAACCGGCCCAGAAGCCGAAGGCGGCCAGGCGCCGCCCGGTGTCGTCGACCAGGTACTCCAGGTCGAACAGCGCCCCGCCCCCGGCGGCGAACCGGCCCAGCAGGTCCGCCGCTCCGGGCTGGCCCTTGAAGGCGTGGCCGAAGAACACGTGCCGGTGCGTCAGTTCGCGCGGTGCGTCCGGCAGTTCCTTCAGGCCGAGCACGACGGCGTCCCGTGGTGCCGTCACCCAGGAGCCCGCGGGTGCGATCCGGCAGCCGGCCGCCTCGTACTCCTCGATCGGGAAGACCCGCTGGGGGGACTCCTCGACGGTCAGTTCCACTCCGTCCCCGACGAGCCGCCGGGCGTCGCCGGGGACGATCGGAGTGCGTCGCTCGGTCGTGCGGGCCTCGTGGCGCAGCCACAGATGGAGCTCGGTCATACCAGGTGGGCCTCCGGCGTGAGGCGTCGGCCGCTGGGGGCCGACGCTCAAGGGGCGGACGTCCACGAAGCGTACGCGGCCCGTCCTCGGGTCGCGCACCGATGCGCCCAGGTCACGTCGGGGAGCCGGATCCGGCCGGGGTGATCAGGAGGAGCTGACCACCGCGTCCAGGTGGGGCAGGTGGTGGTCGAGGCGTTCCCGCTTGGTGCGCAGATAGGTGATGTTGTTCTCGCACGGCGGGATCAACAGCGGCACCTGCTCGGCGACCGTGATGCCGTGGTCCACCAGGGCTTCGCGTTTGCGCGGGTTGTTGGACATCAGGCGCACCGACCGCACGCCGAGGTCCTTGAGGATCCGGGCGGCGACACCGTAGTCGCGGGCGTCGACGGGCAGGCCGAGGGCGAGGTTCGCCTCGACGGTGTCCAGGCCCTCCGCCTGCAGGGCCATCGCGCGCAGCTTGCCGAGCAGGCCGATGCCACGGCCTTCGTGCCCTCTGAGGTAGACGACGACGCCCGCGCCCTCGGAGACGACCGCGCGCAGAGCGGCGTCGAGCTGGTCGCCGCACTCGCAGTGCTGGGAGCCGAAGGCGTCACCCGTCAGGCACTCCGAGTGCAGCCGGATGAGGACGTCGTCCGGGCCTATCTCGCCGTAGACCAGTGCGACCTGTTCGTCACCGCGGTCGTGGTCCATGTAGCCGATCGCCTGGAATTTCCCGTACACGGTGGGCAGGGGGGCATTCACGACGCGTTCCACGCCGGTCCGCTGAGGTGCCTTCTTGCCGAGTACGCCAATGTTGTCTGTCATGATTCTCGAGTTCCTAAGCAGAGACGAAAGGCCGTGACGATATGAGTGATCTGGTGCCGGCGGACACCACGGAAGACGTACGGACGCGGGGCGCCGGTGTCTCACGGCAGGTCGCGGTGCTTCCCGTGGGGAGCTTCGAGCAGCACGGTCCGTACCTCCCCCTGGCGACCGACACGCTCGTCGCCTGTGCCGTCGCGCGGGAGATAGCCGGCGCGTACCCGGTGCACCTCCTTCCTCCGGTGACGATCTCGTGCTCGCACGAGCACGCGGCCTGGCCGGGGACCGTCAGCATCTCCTCGGTGACCCTTCATGCGGTGGTACGGGACATTGCGGCCTCGCTGCGCCGGTCCGGCGTCGACACCCTGGTGGTGATCAACGGGCACGGCGGCAACTACGTGCTGGGCAACGTGGTTCAGGAGTCCTCCGCGCGCGGCGAGCGGATGGCGCTCTTCCCGGCCGCGGAGGACTGGGAGGCGGCGCGCGAGCGGGCGGGTGTGGTCACCTCGCTGCTCACCGACATGCACGCGGGGGAAATCGAGACCTCCATCCTTCTGCACGCTCATCCGGAAATGCTCCGACCCGGATATGAGACTTCCGACTTCGTCGCTGACGACCGGCGTCATCTGCTCACCCTCGGCATGTCCGGCTATACCGATTCCGGTGTCATCGGCCGTCCTTCACTGGGTTCGGCGGAAAAGGGGAAGGAACTCCTGGCGAGCCTCGCGGATTCCTTCGGGGCGTATTTCTCGATGCTGACCTCCGACGCGTAGTCACCCTGTGGCGCCGGGGCCCCGGGTGTCGTCCGGGTCCCGGCCCGCAGGCCCGCGTACCAGCGGGCGACGAGCACGATCAGGCCGGGCAGGCTCGCGGCGAGGCTGAGCACCCCGTAGACGACGGCGACGGCGAGGCCGCGGCCGGCGCCCAGCCCCGCGGCGCCGAACGCCCAGGCGGTGACGCCCTCCCGGGGGCCCCAGCCGCCGACGTTCAGCGGCAGGCCCATCGCCAGCAGGGCGAGGACGGCGAGGGGCAGCAGGACGGCCACGGGGGCGGCGGTCCCGGCGACCCGGGCGGCGAGGACGAACATGGCGACGTAGCCTGCCAGCACCACCACGGAGGAGACCACCACTCCGGGCCCGTTCCGTCGCGACAACAGCCCTTCGCGGGCCTCGGCGAGGAACGCACGCAGCCTGCGGCCCCGGCGGGAGGCCGCCGAACGGTTCATGCGCAGGGCGAGCACGACGGCGAGGGCGCCCACCGCCGCCAGGGCCGCAGGCGCCGCGACGCGCCGGGCCTCGGCCAGCACCGGGGACGGCACGGTCAGCAGGACGACCGCCCCGGCGGCGAACAACGCGACCTGCCCGGCCGTCCGTTCGAGGACGACCGCCTTCACGCCCCGCCGCAGGTCCCCCTCGCTCTGCCCGTGCCGAACGGCCCGGTGCACATCGCCGAGGACGCCGCCGGGCAGGGCGGCGTTCAGGAACAGCGCGCGGTAGTAGTCGGCGACGGCCGCCGCGAACGGCAGGCGGATCCTGAGCCCCCGGGCCACGAGCGCCCACCGCCAGGCGCTGAACACGGTGGTGACGAGTCCGATGCCGAGCGCGAACAGCAGCGACACCGCGTCGATCCGCCGCAGTCCGTCCAGGAAGACGCCGGTTCCCAGTCGCCAGAACAGCACGCCCAGGATGGCGACTCCGGCGAACGTGCCGAGGTGGGTGCGGACCTTCGGGGAGCCGAGACGGGCCAGGGCCGTGCGGGCACGGCGGGGCGGCGCTTCGGCCGTCCGGACGGGGCCGGACGAGGTCGAGGCGGCGGGCGTGCCGCTGTCGCTCACGGCCGGACGCGGCACGGCCGCGTCCGACCGGGCCGTGTCCACCGGGCCGGAGGGTCCGGGCACACGGGTGCCGGGTGCGGTCGCGGGCGGCCCGGACCGCTCCGTGAGCGGGGTGCGCGGGCGCGTTCCCGTCGCCTGGGGGCTCATGACGCTCCGCCCGCCGGGCGGGACAGGGCCAGCAGGTCGACGTGGTGGACGGTGACGCTCAGCTCGCCCGCGGCGCAGGCCGCCAGCCGGTGGGTGAGGTAGACGTCGGCCTCGGCCCGCAGTTCGGGGCGCTCCTCGACGGCGGCACCGACCCAGCCGCGCAGCCACTGCTCGGTGAGTGCGGCCTGCTCGGGTCCCAGCCGCCAGGCGCTCGGGTGCAGCCGGACGGTCGCGCCGTACCCGGAGAACGCCTCGGCCGCCACCGTGACCGCGTCGGGTCCGAGCAGGCCGTCGCGGCGCTGGTGGTCGTTGAACGCCTGGGCGATCTCCGCGTCCAGGGGGTGCGACGGGGTCAGTTCCACGCGCCCGGCGACGGACAGCGTCAGCAGGGCGGGGCAGCCGGCTCCGGTACACGCGGCGGCGAGCGTGTCGATCTCCTCGCGGGTGAGGACGTCCAGCAGGGCGGACGCCGTCACCAGCGAGGCGCCCTGCAGGGCGTCCGGGGTGAGACGGGCGACGTCGCCGCGCCGCGTCTCCACGGTGACCCGGCTGCCGTCGGCGGCCGAGCGCGGGGAGGAGACGGCGGCGAAGTGCAGCAGGTAGGGGTCGCGGTCGTGGAGGATCCAGTGCTGGGCGCCGTCCAGGCGGGGCGCGAGCCAGCGGCCCATCGAGCCGGTGCCGCAGCCCAGGTCGTGGATGACGACGCCCGACCTGCCCGGCAGGTTGGCGAGCCGGATGCGCAGCGGGTCGAGCAGGTCGTGCGCCCGCGCGGCGGCGTCGGCCGGCTCCCGCAGCTCCAGCCATTCCGGCGCATAGCGGGGCGGATCCTCCGGGTTGGCCTCACGCAGTTTGACGGTCGGCCTGGCGCCGGGCCTGAGGCTGGGGCCGGCGCCGGGGATGACGGCATCCGGGGCGTACCCCGGAACGAACTCCACGCTGGAGCCCAGGGCCGGGGTACCCGCGCTCCCGCCGGCCACCGCGCTCGCGGTACCCGCCGGACCGGGCTTGCCCGGCGTCACGCCGTCCGTCACGCTCGTGACCTCCCTCGGCCCGGGCTGTGCCGGGATCGCCCCGCTCTGCTGGGTCGTCGTCGGGTTCGTCATGCGGCCCTCCGGGGTTCGGTGGGGAGCCGGCGCAGGACCGCCGCCAGGCTCTGTGCGGTCGTCGCCCAGCCGCCGAGGGCGGCGCGGCGGCTGCGGGCGGCGGCCTTCAGGCGGCGTCGTACGTCCGCCTCGCCGAACCAGCCGCGCAGTTCGGCGGCGATCGCGGCGGGGTTCTCCGGCGGGACGAGGATGCCGGGCATCCCGCCGTCGGGCGCGCGGCCGACCGCCTCGGGCAGCCCGCCCACGTCCGTGGCCAGCACCGGGATGCCCCGGGCCAGGGCCTCGGTCACCGCCATGCCGTACGTCTCGGCGTAGGAGGTGAGGACCATCAGGTCGGCGGTGGCGTAGGCGGCGTCGAGGGCGGGGCCGGACTTGGGGCCGGCGAGCTCCAGCCGGTCCTGAAGGCCGTGCTCCGCGATGAGGGACCGCAGATGGGCGACGTACTCCGGCTCCTGGGTGAGGGAGCCGACGCACACGCAGCTCCAGGGCAGGTCGCTCACCGCGGCCAGGGCCTCCACCAGCCGGTGCTGGCCCTTGCGCGGGGTCACGGCGGCCACGCACAGCAGCCGCGACACCCCGTCGGTGCCGGGTGCGAGCGGCGCGATGTCCGCCCCCGGGGCTGCGACGTGGACCCGCTCGGGGGGAAGGCCGTGGTGGGAGACCAGGCGGCGGACGGCCCAGTCGCTGGTGGCGATCACCGCCGGCACCGCCCGCAGCACCGTCCTTTCCCTGGCGTCCAGTTCGGCGGCGACCGCCGCGTCCAGCCCCGTCTCGTCGCCGAGCGGGAGATGGACGAGGACGGCCATGCGCAGGCGCTCCGCCTCGGGGACCACGATCTCCGGCACGCCGCAGGTCACCAGCCCGTCGAGGAGCACGACGGAACCGTCGGGCAACGCGGCCAGGGCCCGGGCCAGTTCCGTGCGGGCGCCGGCCTCCGGCTGCGGCCAGTCACCGGCCACGGCGTGCTTGGTCACCTGCCAGCCGAAGCCGGGCAGGTCCAGGCACACGCGCCGGTCGTAGGCGTTGCCGCCGCTGGGCGCCGTCGGGTCGTCGATGCCGCCCGGCAGTACGAAGTGCACGGTGCGCAGGGACATGGGGATGATCTCGGCGTTCTTCAGGGAGGCGTGCTGCACGGGAACATAATTCAGCCGTGCCGGTGCCGGACCCATGTGCTCGGGCCGTTCGACGGTCGTGTCGGTCACAGCGCACGCTCGTAACTCGCCCAGGCGATGTGCGACTCGTGCAGGGTGACGGTGAGGCCCGCGATGCCCTTGGCGCCCTCGCCCAGCGCCCCCTTGTGGATGCGCTCGGCGAGCCGGTCGGCGATGACCTTGGCGAGGAACTCCGTGGAGGTGTTGATTCCGGCGAAGTCGGGCTCGTTGTCGAGATTGCGGTAGTTCAGCTCGCTGACGACCGCGCCCAGTTCCTGGGTGGCGAGCCCGATGTCGACGACGATGTTGTCCTCGTCCAGCTGTTCGCGCCGGAACGTGGCGTCCACGAGGAACGTGGCCCCGTGCAGGCGCTGCGCCGGTCCGAAGACGTCGCCACGGAAGCTGTGGGCGATCATGATGTGATCGCGGACGGTGATGCTGAACAACGGACGACCCTCCAGGTGCGGCGCGTCTGCTCCCCCGCTCTCGGTGCCGGGGATGCCGAGTAGTACGGCCCGTTCTCTTCCCTTGTTCAGCCTGTCGTACGTCTTTTCTGAGGTCAGGCGCTCTTGTCGTGGCCGACTCGTACCGGATGGAACGAATCGTCAGCCGATGCGTCCGTCGTTCCCGGCGTAGCGGACGCGGTGGCACAGGGCGGGGACCTCGCCGGACGCCAGCCGCGGCAGCACGTCCGGCAGGTCCTCGAAGGGGGATTCGCCGGTGATCAGGGCGTCGAGCGCGGGGTCGGCGAGCAGGTCGAGGGCGACGGCGAGCCGGTCGGCATAGGTGCGGTTCGGGCGGGCCGGGGAGACGGTGCCGACCTGGCTGCTGCGGATGACGAGCCTGCGGGAGTGGAAGGCCTCGCCGAGCGGCAGGCTGACCTGCCGGTCGCCGTACCAGCTGAGTTCGAGGACGGTTCCCTCCGGACGGAGGAGTTCCAGCGACCTGGCGAGGCCCGCTTCCGTGGCGCTGGCGTGCACGACCAGGTCGAGCTCCCCCTCGGCGTCCTCGGGGGTGGCGAAACCGGCACCCAGCGCCTCGGCGATCGTCGCGCGGGACGGGTCGGCGTCGACCAGCTGGACGCGCACCCCGGGGAAGCGGGCGAGGAGGGCCGCCACCGAGCAGCCGACCATGCCGCCGCCGACCACGGCGATCCGGTCGCCGACCAGGGGGGCCGCGTCCCAGAGGGCGTTGACGGCGGTCTCCACGGTTCCGGCGAGCACGGCTCGTTCGGCGGGCACGGTGTCGGGGACCGGGGTGACCGCGGAGGCCGGGACGACGTACCGGGTCTGGTGCGGATAGAGGCAGAACACCGTGCGGCCGGTGAGCTCTGCGGGGCCCTCCTCCACCACGCCGACGTTGAGATAGCCGTACTTCACCGGGCCGGGGAAGTCGCCCTCCTGGAAGGGGGCGCGCATGGCGGTGTGCTGGCTGACGGGGACGCCGCCGCGGAAGACGAGCGTCTCGGTGCCCCGGCTCACGCCGGAGAACAGCGTGCGGACCAGCACCTCGCCGTCGCCCGGCGCGGCCAGGGCGACGTCCCGGATGCCGCCGTGCCCAGGCGAGTCGATCCAAAACGCACGGCCGGTGTGCTTCATCGAAGTCCTCCTGAACGATCGGCGAGCGGCTTGCGTACCGAGGGGTGCACAGGCCGCGCACAACGTAGCGGCCTTGATCGACTCTGTCACACGGCCGGAGGACGTTCGGTGGCCCTGAACAACACTTACGACGCGAGGCTCGTACAGCAGGAGACCGCCCTGGGGGCGGGCGTGCAGGTCCTGCTCCTCGCCCTGATCGGCACGGCGATCGGGATGGGGCCGGCGGGCTGGCTGAGCGGCCTCGCGTTCGCGATAGCCACCTGGGCGGTGCTCTCCCGGGCCCTGCACCGCTCCCGGCTGCGCTCCTTCGGCGCGGCGAACCGGGTCACCCTGGGGAGGGCCACCCTCGTCGGCGGGGTCACGGCCCTGGTCGCGGACTCCTTCCAGAGCTCACCGCCGGTGTCGCTGTTCGTCGGCCTGACGGCGGTAGCGCTGATCCTCGACGGCGTGGACGGCAAGGTCGCCCGCCGCACCGGCACCTCGACCCCGCTGGGCGCGCGCTTCGACATGGAGGTCGACGCGTTCCTGATCCTGGTGCTCAGCGTGTACGTGTCGATGCAACTGGGCCCGTGGGTGCTGCTGATCGGCGGCATGCGCTACGTCTTCGTCGCCGCGGCCAAGGTGTGGCCCTGGCTGACGGCCGCGCTCCCGCCGAGCACCGCGCGCAAGACCGTCGCCGCGCTCCAGGGGGTTCTGCTGCTCCTGGCGGGCGCCGATCTGCTGCCGTACGCGGCCAACTTCGCGGTCGCGGCCCTGGCCCTGGGCCTGCTGGTCTGGTCGTTCGGGCGGGACGTGCTGTGGCTGTACCGGACCTCGCGGGCCGAGCAGCCGGCGACCGTGCCCCCGGTGCGGGAACTGGTCGCGGGCTGACGTCCGGCTTCGCCGGTCAGGTGCCGAAGCGCCCTCGGGCCGCCTCGATGTGCCCGAGGTACTGATGGGTCCAGCCGCAGATCGCGTCGACCGTGGCGCGCAGGGCGCGGCCCGGCTCGGTGAGCGTGTACTCGACCTTGGGCGGGACGGTGGGGTGCACCGTCCGGTCGACCAGGCCGTTGCGCTCCAGCATCCGCAGGTTCTGGGTGAGCATCTTGTGGCTGACGCCCTCCACCTCGTCGCGCAACTCGCTGAAGCGCAGGGTGCGTTCCCCGAGCGCCTCGATGATCAGCAGGGCCCACTTGTTGGCCACGTCGGAGAAGATCTCCCGGGCCAGCGAGTCCGCTCGCCGCAGATCCGCGTTCTCAGACAGCTCGTCTCTGATCTGCTTGGTCACCATCTGGTTCCCCAGTCACCGAAAAGTGCGTTCTTCCAGGTCGGCCGTCACTCTCCTACGGTTTCCGAGTAACCGCAAGAGAGCACGGGCCCGTTGCCCGCGGTCCGTGCCCCGACGGTCCGTGCCCCGACGGAAGGAACCACACCATGACCACGCTCGACGTCTACGACCACGGCATCCCGGCCGAGGGCCACTTCGGCTACGCCCAGGCGATCAGGTCCGGTGACCTGGTGCACGTCTCCGGGCAGCTCTCGTTCGACGACAGAGGCGCCTTCCACCCCGAGGAGGACATCGCCGCCCAACTCGACCGGACCTACGTCAACCTCGACAAGGTCCTGCACCACTACGGCGCCACCCGCAACCAGATCGTCTCGCAGACGCTGTACGCGGTGGACCTCGTGCGGAACGCCGAGGTGATCGCGAAGGGCAACCGGGCGTACTTCGGCGACCACCGTCCCGTCAGCACGGCCCTCGGCGTCACCGAACTGACCTTCCCCGGGCAGCTCGTCGAGATCAGCTGCGTGGTCGACACGCGGCTGCCCGCCTGAGCCCTCTGTCAGCGACGCGTGCCGGCCCCCACGAGGGCCCGCTCGTAGGGGTCCAGCAGCACGCCCCGGACCGTGGTGGAGACACCGGCGATGATCTGCTGGTGGGCCAGGGGCACGACCGCGTCCGTACCGAGGATCGCGGCCTCGGCGGCCATGGCGGCGTCCTGCCGCTGCTCGGTGCCGTCGGCCCCGAGGGCCTCGGCGACGGCCCGGTCGACCCGCTTGTCGCACAACCGGGCCAGGTTGTAACCGCCGTCGCAGGTGTAGTCGCTGCCGAGGACGCCGACGGGGTCCCCGGTGTCCAGAAGGCTGTTGCGGGCGCCGATGAACGCGTCGAACGTCCCGGCGAGCGCGTCACCCTCCAGCCGTGAGTACTCACGCACTTCCAGTTTCACCCTGAAGCCCGCCTTCCTCAGTTGCTGCTGCACGACCTGGGCGACCTCGGGCAGTTCGGGCCGGTTGTCATAGGTGGCGAGGGTGATCGGCGTGCCGTCGGGGCGGGCGGCCCTGGCCCGTCCGGCCGGCGTCACGCGCTTGCTCCCGGCCCAGGTGACGGCGGGTCCGAAGATGCCGGCGCCCGGGTCGGCGTACCCCTCGAAGACACCCTCGACGAGGGCGGAGGAGTCGATCGCCCCGCGGACCGCGGCGCGCAGCTCCGGGCTCCTGAACGGCCCCGTCCGTGTGTTGAGCTGGAGGCTGGTGGTCCGGGTGGTTCCGGCTTCCTTGAGGGTGGCCTCGTCGAGTGCGGCGGCCTGCGCCACGGGTATCGCCTCGGCCACGTCGACGTCGCCGGTACGGACGGCGTTGGCGCGTGCGGTGCCGTCCTCGATGAAGCGCGCGTCGATGCCTGAGGCGTGGGCCAGGCCGCCCCAGTAGTCGTCGTAGCGGTCGAGGGTGGCGGAGTCGCCGCCGGCCGCGGTGATCTCGAAGGGCCCGGTGGCGGTGCCGACCGGGGTGGGGGCGTCCGTCGTCCCGTGCGCCTTCTTCCTGTAGGCGTGCGGGGAGAGGACGGCCAGGCTCGGGCTGGACAGGCGCAGGGGCAGCACGGGGTCGGGCGTGGCGGTGGTGACGCGGAGGGCGTGGTCGCCGTCGGGCCTCGCGTCGAGGGTGATGCCGGCGAGCGCCGCGGGTGGGGGCTCGGCGTGCGCGGCGTGGGTCAGGGCGGATGCCACGGTGGTGGGGGTGACGTCGGTGCCGTCCTGGAAGGTCGCCTCGCGGAGGGTGAAGCTCCAGGTGCGGTCGCTCACCCGGCGCCAGGACCGGGCGAGCGCGGGGGACGCGGCGCCGTTGGCGTCCAGAGCGGTCAGCCCCTCGGTGACGCCGAGTCGGCTGAGCAGTGTGGCGTCGGCTCCGTACGGCGAGAAGTTCTCGGCGGGCGGGAAGGCGAGGGCGACCCGCAACCGCGACCCCGACGGCACGCCGTCCAGCGACGAGGCGCTGTCACGGGACACGAAGCAGCCGGTCAGTCCCGGAAGGAGGGCGAGGGGGACAAGTACCCCGAGAAGACGGTTGATGCTCATTACACGCACTTGCACATCCTAGGCATCACCACGGCAACCCCCCGTTCGGCTCACGCGATTTGACAGCGATCACGATCACTCCCTAAACCTAACCACATGACATCCATTTTCAAAAAGGTGGTCCTGTCGTGAGGATCGCTTTCGTCGGCAAGGGCGGCAGCGGCAAGACCACGCTCTCCGCGCTCTTCTCCCGCCACCTGGCACGCTCCGGCGCACCCGTCCTGGCCGTCGACGGCGACATCAACCAGCACCTGGCCGAGGCGCTGGGCGGCGAGGAGGAGTCCGCCCCTCCGCTGGGCGCGCACCTGCCCGAGATCAAGGACTACCTACGGGGCGACAACCCCCGCATCCCTTCCCCCGAGGCGATGATCAAGACGACCCCTCCGGGCCGCGGATCCCGCCTCCTGCGTCCGCTCGGCGACGACGAACTGCACGCACGGCACGTCGGCCGGGCGGGAGGCGTCCCCTTCATGGCGACGGGCGAGTTCGACGAGACCGACCTGGGCGTGGTCTGCTACCACTCCAAGCTGGGCGCGGTCGAGCTGTACCTCGGGCATCTGCTGGACGGTCCCGGCGAGTATGTCGTGGTCGACATGACGGCCGGAGCCGATGCCTTCGCCTCGGGCCTGTTCGCCCGTTTCGACCTGACTTTCCTGGTGGCGGAGCCCACGCGCAAGGGTGTCTCGGTGTACCGCCAGTACCGCGACCACGCGGAGCAGTTCGGCATCCGGATCGCCGTCGTCGGCAACAAGGTGACCGGCGAGGACGATCTGCTCTTCCTCAAGGATCAGGTGGGCGACGACCTGTTGACCCATCTCGTGCACTCCCCCTGGATCCGCGCGGCGGAGCAGGGCCGGGGCGAGTCCGGCACGGAGGCACTGGCGTCGCTGGAACCGCACAACCGCCACGCCCTGGAGGTGATGCGCGCGGCCGTCGACGCGGAGGTCCGCGACTGGGACCGGATGCACCGCCACGCGGTCGAGTTCCACCTGCGCAACGTCCACGCCTGGGCGGACGCGCGGATGGGCGAGGACCTGGCGGCCCAGGTGGACCCGGACTTCAAGCCGGGGCCGCCCGCCCGGCTCTGAGGCACGCCACCCCCGCCGTGTCTCTCCCTCCGGCTCCTCGATGCCATGTCTCCTTCTCCGGCTCCTCGATGCGGCGTCTCCCCCTCCGGCTCCTCGATGCGGCGTCTCCTCCTCCGGCTACTCGATAGCCGTGGCATCGAGCAGCCGGACCACGTCCTTGCGTCCGTACCCGAGGCGTCGGGCGCGGTCGGTGGCCGTGAGCACCAGGTGCGCGACGATCCGCGCGGCGTATCCGTCCTTGCTGTCCGCGTCGAACCATTCCTGGGGCTTGTCGACACCCAGGCTGTTCATCACCAGTCCGTGCTCCCTACGGACCTCGGCGACGGTACCGGCGACGGCGTCCAGGAGGGTCTTCCCCGGCCGTTCGCAGTCCAGGGCGAAGCACCCCCGGTCGACCGGCTTGCACCCCTCCGGCGGACGCTCCCGCAGCCCCGCGTACCTCTCGTCCTCGAAGCCGGAGGCCCGGAATTCCTCGTGCACCAGGGAGAACCGGTGGAACCCGGGCGGGACGGGCGGCGGTGGAGGTGTGTACTCCCATCCGGCGTCCTCGTACACCTGCCGCTTCACCTCCTCCGCGTCAGCGTGCGTCACGGTGAAGCCGTTGGCCTCGTTGCGCCCCGTCGTCGTGCCGTCGGCATTGCGGTGGAAATGCAGGCCCATGGTGTGCTCCCGTCGTCGTACTGAGAAGAGACGGCAAGTCCCGTCACCAGCTCGAACGGCCCGCGGGCCGGGCAGGTGCCCGCTCCGCGCGGCACCATCCGATCGTGTGAAACGGCTCGCTGCGGGAACTTCCCGGCCCCGCCGGACGAGCGGTTGTTACCCTCCTGCGATGAGCATTCCGGACCCCGCAGAGATCCGGGCGCTGCACGAGAAGTACGCGCCCACCACCGAGGCGTTCGCCCTCGTCCACCGGCACTGCGAGATCGTCTGGGGAATCGCCGAGCAGCTCCTTGCCGCGCCCCGCCTGGCCCACCTCGACGCCGAACTGGTCCGCGCCGGCTGTCTCCTCCACGACATCGGCGTCTACCGCCTCTATGGGGAGGACGGACGGCTGGACCACCGGAACTACATCCGGCACGGGCTGCTCGGCCACGAGATCCTCGAAGCGGAGGGCTTCCCCGAAGCCCTCCGCCGCTTCTGCTCCCACCACACCGGGGTGGGACTCACCCGCCACGACATCGTGAGCCAGGCACTGCCCCTGCCCCCCGGCGACTACGTGGCGGTGACGGAGGAGGAGAGGCTGGTGATGTACGCGGACAAGTTCCACAGCAAGTCCCGGCCGTCGGTGTTCCTCTCCCCCGACCAATTCGCCGCCCACATCCGCCGGTTCGGCGAGGACAAGGTGACCGCTTTTCAGGCACTGCGCGATGAGTTCGGCGACCCGGACACGACCGGGCCGGTGCCGGGCGGCGACAGCATCCAGCAGGTGACCGCTCCGTAGGTGACTCGCGGTCGCCGCCCGTGTGGGCAAACACGACAACCCCCTGTCCGGGCCTCGTCGTTGACCTCTCCCCGATCGCCGACCCGTGCGAACGGGGTCCGGCGGAGTCGAGAAAGAAGGAGTTCTGCTCTCAGCGACCCCAGAATCGCTAACATCGCCTGAGCCTCAGGGGGGAGGGCATCGTGGCAGACGCATCCGGTGATCATTCCACTGCCAAGTTATGGGCAGTGGCAGGCGGGATCGCATCCGTACTGTCGATTCTGACCTGGCTGGGCGTGAGCAGCGCGGGCGATCTCAAGGATCTGTTGGCAGACTCGCCCCCCTCAAGTTCCAGCCCGACCCTCTCCGGTTCCAGCCCGGCCCCGTACACGTCTTCGCCGACGGACCGCATCCCCGATCACTCCGGCACCGGCGAGGGGAGCACCGACGAGCCGGAGCCCGAGCCGTCGACACCCACTCCGGATCCCACCGCAGAGGCGTTCGAGTCCGTCTCGGTGGGCGACTGTCTGCCGGTCTACGACACGGGCCGCGGGGGCGCTTCCAGCATCGACTGGAGCGTCGCTGCTCCGCCGGACCCCGTGTCCTGCGCCGCCGAGCAGGCGCAGGTCCGGGTGACCGCCGTCGACGCGGACTGCCCTACCGGCTACGGGAAGTCGTACTGGAGCTACCGGTCCGCCACCACCGGCGACACCACGAAGCTCTGCCTCACTCGCGTCTACCACGCCAACTACTGCCTGCTCGGCCGGCAGTCCGGCGACTCGATCTCCCTCGCCCTGATGACAGCCGTGGCCTGCCGACGCGAGCCCGTACCCGTCCCGTACAACCAGATCATGCACATCACAGGCGTCTACCGCGCCCCGGCGGGCGCCGACGCCAACAACTGCCGCCGGATGGCAGGCGACCCGACACGCTACTGGGCCGCCCTGGTGGACGACGGTGCCACTCTGCTGTGCACCACGATCTACCAGGGCGGCTGACCGGAACGCAGGGCCCGCACCTTCCGCATCTGGTCCGACGCCGGCTGCGGCGTCACCCTGCGGCTGGAAGCCCGGCGTGCCGATTAGGCCGCCGCCGGCATCCGGCGTCGGCGGTGGCAGCCGAGTGGACGTTCCGGGCGCGCGCACCGTGGCCTCGCGCCGCTTCGGCCCGCCTCTCCCGTACCGGGGGCCCGCCCTCCCCGGTACCGCCCTCGCCACTTATTCCTCGACGCACCGGCTGTTCTCCTCCGGTCCCTTCCTGCTCATCGAGTTCGCCATGGCCTTCAGCCGTCCCGCGAGGAGCCCGCCCAGCCCGGCTCTTGGCGACGAAGAGATTCGTTCGGTCGCCGGAAACCCACATGTGACCCGTAGGTTCGCAGACATGACGGACCATCAACTGCAGGAGCAGGCCGTGGCGGGCGCCTGGGCGAGGATCGAGAAGTGGCTGAAGCAGCACGCTCCGCGCACCTACCGGATGCTTCCCGTGCCCGCCCCGGAGGCCGACATCCGTGAGGTCGAGCAGGAACTCGACCTCACCGTCCCACCGGGCCTCAAGGCGTTCTATCGCCTCCGCAACGGCACGGGTCACCCCGGTGACTTCGGCTGGACGACCGAACCCGGAACCGGGCTCCGCCCACAAGCACAGGGGACGGCCTGGCTGTTGCCGAGGCAGCACGGGATTCCTCCCGTGCAGCACCTGCCGTACTGGGATGAAGGACCTCACACGATCGGTATGCCGAACGACCCCATGGTGCGATATCTGGCGTTCGCCGCGACCGACCGCAGCGGTCTGTACGGGCTGTTCACGGACTGCACGCCAGGGCCGGGGTACGGACGGATCGGCACCTTCGAAGAGGCCGGGATTCCCAGGCTGGGCGTTTGGCCGTCGTTTGCCGACTACCTCATCGAAGTCGCCGACGCCCTGGACGAGAACCGGGGTGTGGAGGACGCGGACGCACACCAGGACACGAAGGTGCCCGGTCTCGTCGATCATGCACTGGTGTGGGACGGTCCGGCGCATCCCCGGGAACCGGGGTGGACGCGCTTCGCATAGCGCCACGGCCGGAGCACCGTGTGCAGGGTCCTCCGACCACAGGTCGGTCGGTCGAGGGTCAGGACGGGGGACCTCCTCCCCCGCGCAGCGCCGCGCGCGGGAACACGTGCTGGAACTCGGGGCTCTCAGGCCGCCTCGCGTACCCGGCCCCGGTGCGCCCGGACGAGTTCCGCGTACCGGTGACCCGACCCCTTGATCGTGCGGTGCTGTGTCCCGTAGTCCACGTGGACGAGCCCGAACCGCTTCTCATACCCGTACGCCCACTCGAAGTTGTCCAGCAGGGACCAGGCGAAGTAGCCGGCGAGAGGGGCTCCCTTACGGGCGGCCGAGGCGCAGGCGGCGAGGTGGCCCAAGAGGTACTCCTGCCGTTCGGGGTCGTCGACCGTGCCGTCGGGGCGGACGACATCGGGGTAGGCCGAGCCGTTCTCCGTGACGTACAGCCGGCGGGCCCCGTAGTCCTCGGTGAGGCGCAGCAGCAGTGTCTCGATGCCGCTCGCGTCGATCTCCCAGTCCATGCCGGTGCGCGGGACGCCCTCGCGGCGCACGGCACGGGCGTACGGGGCCGGGCCCCCGGGGTCGTCTTCGACGGTCTGCGGGAAGTAGTAGTTCAGGCCCAGCCAGTCCAGTGGCGCCGCGATGGCCGCCGAGTCGCCGGGCCGTTCCGGGAGTTCGACGCCGTAGAGCTCGCGCATGTCCGCCGGGAAGCCCCTGCCGTGCACCGGGTCGAGCCACCAGCGGTTGGTGTGGCCGTCCATGCGGCGGGCGGCGGCCCGGTCCTGCGGTGTGTCGGTGGCGGGATGGATCGTCGAGAGGTTGTTGACGATGCCGATCTGCGCGCCGGGGGCCGCCGCGCGGACGGCCCGGCTCGCCAGGCCGTGGCCGAGCAGCAGGTGGTAGGAGGCACGGACGGCGGCCGTGAGGTCCGTCAGGCCCGGGGCCATCGTGCCTTCGAGGTGACCGATCCACGCTGAGCACAGGGGCTCGTTGAGGGTCGCCCAGTGGGTGACGCGGTCGCCGAGGCGCTCGGCGACGACCGAGGCGTACCGCGCGAACGCGTGGGCCGTGTCGCGCTCCGGCCAGCCGCCGCGGTCCTGGAGCGCCTGCGGCAGGTCCCAGTGGTACAGGGTCAGGGACGGGGTGATGCCCGCCTCCAGCAGGCCGTCGATCAACTCGTCGTAGAAGGCCAGGCCTTTCGGGTTCACGGGACCGTCGCCGCCCGGGACGACCCGCGGCCACGCGATGGAGAGGCGGTAGGCGTTCACGCCGAGCCGGCGCATCAGGGCGATGTCCTCGCGCCAGCGGTGGTAGTGGTCGCAGGCGACATCGCCGTGGTCGCCCCCGGCGGTCTTCCCGGGGGTGTGCGAGAAGGTGTCCCAGATCGACGGCGAACGGCCGTCCTCCGCGACGGCTCCCTCGATCTGGTACGCCGAGGTGGCCGTGCCCCACAGGAAGTCGTGCGGGAGTGCGGCGAGGTCGATGGTCACGGAAGTCCCTTCGGGAACGGGCGAGCCGGTCACTTGACGGCCCCTGCCGTCAGGCCGGCCACGAGGTAGCGCTGGAGCAGCAGGAAACCCGCGACCACGGGCACGCTGACGACCAGCGAGGCGGCCATGATCTGGTTCCAGTACACGTCGTTGAGGGTCGAGTAGCCCTGGAGGCCGACGGCGAGGGTGCGGGTGGTGTCGTTGGTCATCACCGAGGCGAACAGGACTTCACCCCAGGCGGTCATGAACGCGTACACGGCCACCGCGATGATTCCGGGCACGGCCGCCGGGACGACCACCCGGAACAGCGCGCCGAGCGGGCCGCAGCCGTCGACCAGCGCCGCCTCGTCCAGGTCGCGCGGCACCGAGTCGAAGTAGCCGATCAGCATCCAGATCGAGAACGGCAGGGAGAAGGTGAGGTACGTGAGGATCAGTCCGCCACGGCTGCCGAAGAGGGCGATGCCCGTCGCGTTGCCGATGTTGACGTAGATCAGGAACAGCGGCAGCAGGAACAGGATGCCGGGGAACATCTGCGTGGACAGGACGGTGACGGTGAAGACGCGTTTGCCGCGGAAGTCGTAGCGGCTGACGGCGTAGGCGGAGAAGACCGCGACGACCACCGAGCAGACCGTCGCCGCGCCCGCCACCAGCAGGGAGTTGACGAAGTAGCGCGCCAGCGGGACCGTCGACCAGATGTCGATGTACGGGCGGATCGTCAGCTCGGTCGGCAGCCAGCGGAACGTGCCCGTGACGTCCGCCAGGGGCTTCAGCGAGCTGGAGACCATGACATGGACGGGCACGAGCACGAAGCCCGTCAGCAGGGTGAGGAAGATCCGCCGGGACCACAGGAAGGACCGGGGCGGGGCCAGGGGCGAACTCATGAGGCGGCCCTCCGTCCGCGGGAGGTGAGCGCCAGGTAGCCGCCCGTGACCAGCAGCAGGAACAGCAGGAGCAGGACGGACATGGCGGAACCGGTGCCGAAGTTCCAGGTGACGAAGGACGCCTGGTAGATGTGCAGCGAGATGAGATCGGCGGCCTCCGGGGCGGTCCTGCCGAACAGGACGAACGGCGTGTTGAAATCGTTGAACGTCCACAGGAACAGGACGAGGACCAGGACCTGGTTCACGGGCCGCAGGGACGGCAGGGTGATGCGGCGGATCTGCTGCCAGACGCCGGCTCCGTCCAGGGCGGCCGCCTCGTACAGCTCGCGGGGGATGTTCTGCAGACCTGCCATGACGATGAGGAACGCGAACGGCCAGCCCTTCCACACCGACACCGTCAGCAGCGCGATGAAGCTGTTGTCGCCGATGAGCCAGAACGACGGCTTGTCGGTGAGGCCGAGCTGGTCGTGCAGGACGTGGTTCACCAGGCCGTTGTCGTGCTGGAACATGAAGACCCAGGTGATGACGGCGGCGTAGACCGGAAGGGCGTACGGGACGAGGAACAGGGCTCTGAGCAGGCCGCGGCCCCGGAAGGTGTCCTGCATGAAGACCGCTGCGGCCGTGCCGATCAGCCAGCACAGGCCCACCGACAGCAGGGTGAAGGCGACGGTCACGAGGAAGGAGTGGAGCAGCGCCTCGCCGACGGGGGCGTCGAAGTCCACCGACACCTCGTAGTTGGCCAGGGCGGACCAGGGGGCCGCGCCCCAGTCACGGATGTAGAACTGGGTGAGCTCCTTGAAGCTCATGACGACGCCGATCACCATCGGCACCAGGTGGACGAGGAGTTCGAGGAGGAGGGCCGGCAGGAGCAGCAGGTAGGGCAGGCCCACGCGGTGGATCCGTCCGGTGCGGCGCCGGGGGCCGCGCGCCGCACCGGACGGGCTCTTGCCGACCGGCGGTGTGCCGGCTTCAACCGTGGTGGTCATGTCGTTCACGCCGCCGGCATCTGCTGCTGGGCCTTCTCCAGGGCCGACTTGACCGAGCCGGTGGTGACCGGGCGCCCTGCGGCCGCGTCGGCGAAGAGGCCCTTGACGGCGGTGCCGACGGCCGTCTCGAACTGGGACTCGTCGGCGACCTGGGGCAGGGCGGCGGCGCTCTTGGCGAGGGTGTCCTTCAGGACGGCGTTGGCGGCGGAGCCGAAGGCGCTGTCGGACTGCGCGGTCTTGACCGGCGGTATCGAACTGTAGGCCTTGTTGAGGATCTTCTGCTCGTCCTCACTGGTCATGAACTTCACGAACTCGGTGGCGCCGTCGAGGTTGTCGGTGTTCCTGAAGACGGCCAGGTTGATGCCGGCGACCATCGAGTTGACCTGCTTGCCGGTGCCGGGGGTGCCGGACTGCACGGGGACGGGCGCGATGCCGTAGTCGTCCTCGCTCATGCCCTGGGAGGTGAGGTTGGCGGAGGCGGACTGCCACAGCAGCATCGCGGTCTTGCCCTTGGCGAAGTCGCTCACCGACTGGTTCTGCGCGTATTCGGCGTTGCCGGGCGCGATGACCTTGTCCTCGGCCATCAGGTCGACGTACTGCTTGACGGCGGCGACCACACCGTCGTTCGTGAAGTCGGCCTTCCCCTCGGGGGTGAAGAAGTCGGCGCCGTGCTGCTTGGCGAGGACGAACGCGTGGTGGATGTTCTCCGAGGGGTTGGAACCCTCCGCTCCCAGGCCCCACTTGCCGTCCTTGGAGAGCTTCTTGCCGTCCGCGACCAGTTCGTCCCAGGTGGCCGGCGGCCCGTCGATGCCCGCGTCGGCGAACATCTTCTTGTTGTAGTAGAGCGCGTACGACATCGAGTACAGGGGCACCGCCGCCGGGTCCTTGCCCTCGGCGCCCGTGGATCCGAGGGCCGAGTCGACGAAGCGGTCCCGGCCGCCGATCCGGTCGAAGTTCTTCGCGTCCCAGGGCAGCAGGGCGCCGGTGGCCTGGAGCGAGGCGCTCCAGGTGTTGCCGATGTTCAGTACATCCGGGCCCTGGCCGGAGGTGGTGGCGGTGAGGATCCGGTTGAGCAGGTCGGACCAGGGGACGACCTCCAGCTTCACCTTGATGCCGGTCTGCTCCTCGAACTTGTCGAGCTCCGGCTGGAGGACCTTCTTGTCGACCTCGATGCTGGCGCCCTGGTTGGAGGCCCAGTAAGTCAGTGTCTCGGGTGAGTCGTTCGACCCGCCGCCCGTCGCGGAACCGCCTCCGCAGGCCGTGGCCGCGAGGGCGAGTGACAGTGTGACGGCGCCTGCCGCCGCGGCTCGGATGCTGCGCATGGCTGCTCCTGGCCCTTCCGGGAGTACGGGACCACGGCTCCCCGGCACGAGAGAGCCGTCATGGCTTAATTTAGGACGTGAGTTAATCCCCGGAAGGCAGTCCCGTCAAGGGTTTGGACACACTCTCGGAACTCTCGCGCCACCCCTTGACGCATCTGTTCCACGGATGAACCATTCAGCGGCGAGAGAGCGCTCCCCGCACCCCACTCCGTTCACTTCATGAACCAGGAGAGCCGCCCCATGCACCCTGACTCCCCGTCATCACGCCCCGCCGCGCCGGGCCGCCGGACCGTCCTCGGCGCCGCCGCGGCCGCCACCGCGCTGGCGGCACTGCCCGGCACGGCGGCAGCCGCCCCCAAGCCGCACCAGAAGCCCGTGCGCAGGAAGCCGCGCGCGCTGCCCGGCGGTGGCGACCTCGGCCCGAACGTGCTGGTCTTCGACCCCTCCACGCCGGACATCCAGGCCAGACTGGACGAAGTCTTCCGGCGGCAGGAATCGGCCCAGTTCGGCATCGGCCGCTACCAGTTGCTGTTCAAGCCGGGCACCTACCACGGCCTCAACGCGCAGATCGGCTTCTACACCTCGATCTCCGGTCTCGGGCTCTCCCCCGACGACACCACCATCAACGGCGACATCACGGTCGACGCCGGCTGGTTCGGCGGCAACGCCACGCAGAACTTCTGGCGTTCCGCGGAGAACCTCGCGGTCGTCCCCGTGAACGGCACCAACCGCTGGGCGGTCTCGCAGGCGGCCCCCTTCCGCCGGATGCACGTCCGCGGCAACCTCAACCTCGCCCCGAGCGGCTACGGCTGGTCCAGCGGCGGCTACATCGCCGACTGCCGGATCGACGGCCAGGTGCAGCCGTACTCGCAGCAGCAGTGGTACACCCGGGACAGCGCGATCGGCGGCTGGCTCAACGGCGTGTGGAACATGGTGTTCTCCGGCGTCGAGGGCGCTCCCGCGCAGGGCTTCCCGAACCCGCCGTACACCACCCTGGCCACGACGCCGGTCTCCCGGGAGAAGCCGTTCCTGTACCTCAGCGGTCCTGAGTACCGGGTCTTCCTGCCGGAGAAGCGGACCAACGCCCGGGGCGTCACCTGGGGCAACGGTACCCCGCGGGGCACCTCGCTGCCCCTGTCGCGCTTCTACGTCGCCAAGCCCGGCGTCTCGGCCGCCACGCTCAACCAGGCCCTCGCCGAGGGGCTCCACCTGCTGCTGACGCCGGGGATCTACCACCTCGACCAGCCGGTGCGCGTCGACCGCGCCGGCACGGTGGTGCTGGGGCTGGGATACGCCACGCTCATCCCCGACAACGGCGTCACCGCGCTGAAGGTCGCCGACGTCGACGGCGTACGGCTCGCCGGGTTCCTCGTCGACGCCGGGCCGGTCAACTCCGCGACCCTGCTGGAGATCGGCCCACGGGGCGCCTCCCGCGACCACTCCGCCAACCCGACGACCGTCCAGGACGTGTTCGTCCGCATCGGCGGGGCGGGCCCCGGCAAGGCCACCACCAGCATGGTCGTCAACAGCCGGCACACCGTCATCGACCACACCTGGGTCTGGCGCGCCGACCACGGCGACGGCGTGGGCTGGGAGACCAACCGCGCGGACTACGGCGTGGTCGTCAACGGGCACGACGTCCTGGCGACCGGGCTGTTCGTGGAGCACTTCAACAAGTACGACGTGCAGTGGTTCGGCGAGCGCGGGCGCACGATCTTCTACCAGAACGAGAAGGCGTACGACGCGCCGAACCAGGCCGCGATCCAGAACGGCTCCCTCAAGGGCTACGCCGCCTACCGGGTCGGGGACGACGTCACCACCCACGAAGGCTGGGGCCTGGGCAGCTACTGCTACTACAACGTCGACCCGAGCATCGTGCAGCACCACGGCTTCGCGGCGCCGAACCGTCCCGGAGTGCGCTTCCACGACCTGCTCGTGGTCTCGCTCGGCGGCAACGGGCAGTACGAACGCGTCATCAACGACACCGGGTCGCCGACGTCGGGGACGTCCACGGTGCCGTCGACGGTGGTGTCGTACCCGTAGCGCGCACGGCACGGGCGGGCCCCCTTCCCTCCCCGGGCACGAGGAGGGAAGGGGGCCGGTTCCGTACCTAGCGCACCGGTGTCGCGACCGGTGCCGGCGCGTAGCCGGTGGGACGGGCCGTGAAGGTGCCACGGCCCTGGGTGCGGCTGCGCAACCGGGTCGCGTAGCCGAACAGTTCGGCCAGCGGCACGGTGGCGGTGACGACCGCGGCACCGGCCCGGGTGAGCGAGCCGGTCACCTGCCCGCGCCGGGCGGCGAGGTCACCGAGCACACCACCGACCGCCTCCTCGGGCACGGTGACCGTGACCTCCACGACCGGCTCCAGCAGGACCATGGCGCAGGCGCGCAGGGCCTCGCGGAGACCGAGGCGGCCGGCCGTGCGGAACGCCGTGTCCGAGGAGTCCTTCACATGGGTCGCCCCGTCGGTCAGCGTGACCCGCAGCCCCGTCACCGGGTGGCCGCCCAGCGGGCCCTCGGCGAGGGCGTCCCGGCAGCCGGCCTCGACCGCCCGGACGTACTCCTGCGGCACCCGCCCGCCGACCACGGCCGAACGGAACGCGAACCCTCCCTCCTCGTACGGCTCCACGTCCAGGACGACGTGGGCGAACTGTCCGGCGCCGCCGTCCTGTTTGACGTGCCGGAACACCAGACCCGACACGCCCCGGCCGACCGTCTCGCGGTGACTGACCTGCGGGCGGCCGACGTTGACCTCCAGCCCCAGTTCGCGCCGGAGCTTCTCCACCGCCACCTCCAGGTGCAGTTCGCCCATGCCGGACAGCACCGTCTGCCCGGTCTCCGGGTCGGTCCGCACGACCAGGGAGGGATCCTCCTCGGTCAGCCGCGCCAGCCCGGACGCCAGCCGGTCGGTGTCACCGGCCCGGCGGGACTCGACCGCCGCCGACACCACCGGCTCGGCCACACCGGGCGGTTCGAGGACGAGCGGCGCGTGCTGCGCGCACAGGGTGGAGCCGGGGCGGGCGGACTTCAGCCCGACCACGGCGACGATGTCCCCGGCGACCGCCCGGTCCAGCGGGGCGTGCCGGTCGGCCTGGACCCGCAGGATCCGCCCGATCCGCTCGGTGCGTCGCGCACGCGTGTCCCACAGGGTGTCTCCCTTCTCGATCGTGCCGGAGTAGAGGCGCAGATAGGTCAGCCGTCCCGTCGAGGTGGCGTGCACCTTGAACGCGAGCGCGGCCACCGGTGCCGCCGGGTCGGCGGCCCGCTCCTGCTCCTCTCCCTCGTGCGTGCCGGTGACGGGAGGCACGTCGAGCGGCGACGGCAGATAGGCCACGACGGCGTCCAGCAGCGGTTCGACACCGCGGTTGCGGTACGCGGATCCGCACAGCACGACCACGCCGTCGCCGTCCCGGGTCACCTCGCGCAGCGCCGAGGAGAGGGTCGGCGTGCGGAGCGTGCCCGTGTCGCAGAACTCCTCCAGCGCGCCCGGGTGCAGTTCCGCCACGGCCTCCTCCAGCGCCCGGCGGCGGGCGACGGCTTCGTCCCACATGCCGTCCGGCACCGCCGTGCGCTCGACGGAGCCGCCGTCGTCCCACAGCAGTGCGCGCATGCGCACCAGGTCGACGACACCGGTGAAGGTGTCCTCCGTGCCGATCGGCAACTGCACGACCAAGGGCGCCGGATGCAGCCGCGCCCGGATCGACGCCACCGCCGCGTCGAGGTCGGCCCCGGCGCGGTCCATCTTGTTGACGAACGCGATCCTGGGCACGCCGTACCGGTCGGCCTGCCGCCACACGGACTCGCTCTGCGGCTCCACCCCGGCCACCGCGTCGAACACGGCCACCGCCCCGTCGAGCACCCGCAGGGCACGCTCCACCTCGTCGGCGAAGTCGACGTGCCCCGGGGTGTCAATGAGGTTGATGCGGTGACCGTCCCAGTCGCAGCTGACCGCCGCGGCGAAGATGGTGATGCCGCGATCGCGTTCCTGCGGGTCGAAGTCGGTGACGGTGGTGCCGTCGTGGACCTCGCCGCGCTTGTGGGTGGTGCCGGTGGCGAACAGGATCCGTTCGGTCACGGTGGTCTTGCCGGCGTCGACGTGGGCGAGGATGCCGAGGTTGCGGACGACGGCGAGCGGGTTCAGGTGGGTGCGCACGGCCCAGGGCCTTTCGGTGCGTTCAGAAAACGGGCAGCGCGATTCCCGGGCGGAATGGGCGAGAGCCACCGAGCCCTGACGTCACGTCAAGGGTTGCGGTGTCGCCGGGCGTTCGTCCCGGTCAGCCGGTGCCGCCGCGCAGCGGACACCGGGGCGACGAAGACACGAGGATCACCTCGTGCTGCGACAGGGAGACGGCAACAGCGGCGTGGTCACGCATGGCGATCTCCCTTCGTTCGTCACATGGATGCCCTGTGCCGGGTAGTGGGCGGCGCGGGGTACCTGCGTGAGTGTAGGGAGGCCGGGGCGGACGGGTCCAGGGGTTATTTTTCTACGGCTGGACTGCCGGGGGCGGTGCGCGACGGCGCATACACGCTGAAGCTTTCACCATATGAGGGCGACCCCATCCGGCAGGGTGGTTCGAGGAGTCCGGCCTGGGCGCGGACGACGAGGCCCTCTTCGACGCCTGGGACACGGTGCACCCCGCCCACCGCCGATGACGGTGAGGCCGGCCCCGGCTCCGGCAGGCGGGAGGCCGGCTTCGGGCTCGCGGCGCGCATGCCGCTCGCGCGACCTGCATGCAGGGCACCGGCCTACTCGGGCGGCGTAGGTGTGTCGTGGGTGCGGTACATCGCCTGCACGTCGAGCTCCAGTTGGACCGTCGGGCCGACGACCGCGATGCCACGGGCCAGCATGGAACGCCAGTTGAGGGTGTAGTCCTCGCGGTGCAGTTCCGCCGTGGCCAGGGCGGCGCAGCGCAACTCCTGGCCGTAGCCGCCGTTCACGGTGCCGAGGTACGTCGTGTCCAGGGACACCGAGCGGCTGACACCGTGCATCGTGAGGCTGCCCTGCAGCACCCACTTGGCGCCTCCCCGGTAGGCGAAGCGGGCACTGGTGAAGTCGATGTACGGGAAGCGCTCCACGTCGAGGAAGTCGGCGGACCGCAGGTGGTTGTCGCGGGTGGTGTTGCCGGTGGTGATGCTGGAGGCGTCGATGCGGACCGACACACGGGAGTTGGTCATGTCCTGGGCGACCTGGATGCCGCCGTCGAACCGTTCGAAGCGGCCGTGCACATGGGCCATGCCGACGTGCTTGGCGATGAACCGGATCGCCGTGTGCGGCGGATCGAAGAGCCAGGTTCCGGGCGTCGGCAGCTGGAGCGCCTCGGCGGGCTGCAGCCAGACGCGCTCGGTGGCCGTGGAGGCACCCGGGCCCGTCTCGACGGTCTCGCGGTGCGGCCGCAGTCCCTCCGCCGAGATGAGCAGGCTGTACCGGCCGGGCGGCAGCGCCGCGAGGAAGTAGCCGTACGGGTCGGTCGTGCCGCGGGCGGCGACACGGTGGGTGTCCAGGGCGGTGACGGTGACGTCCGCGGCCGCCAGGGGCGAGCCCATCGGGTCGACGACCTCACGGGCCACGGCGCCCGCGCCGGCGGGCAGGGGGAGGGCGAGACCCGCCGCCTCGGCGGAGGAGCTCTTGAGCCACCGGCGCCGGAGCAGTGCGAGGGCCATGGTGGTCACCTTTCTTCGGGTGTGCGGCCGTACCGGCGGCGGTTCTGCGCACGCGGACGGCCGCACCTTGCTGCGGTCACACCCCCTTGTCGATCTTGACGGACCCGATTCCGGTCCGGGTGTCTCAATACGAGACAGTCATGACTTTTCCGTGAAGGCGCGGGCGTGTTCGGCCGCCCACCGGGCGAAGGTGCGCGCCGGGCGACCCGTGACCTTCTCGACGGTGCCGGAGACCGTACGGCCCACCTCGGGGGTGTCCCCGTACGCCGTGAGCAGGAAGCCGATGACGTCCTCCGCGAGACCCGCCGCCCGCCACTGCGCGACGGCCTGCTCCTCGGTCAGCTCGACCAGGGTGATCTGCCGGCCGACGGCGGCGGCGAGCGTCTTCACCTTGTCCGCGACGGTGAGCACCTCGGGCCCGGTGATCACGTACTCCTGGCCGCCGTGCCCCTCCTCCGTGAGCGCGACGGCCGCGACGGCGCCGATGTCCGCCTCATGGACCATGGCACTCAGCCGGTGCACGAACGGCTCCCGCACCTCCGCCGAGGTCACGATCCCGTCCGCCCACTCCAGGGCGTTGGCCATGAACTCGACCGGCATGAGCACCGTCCGGTCCACGCCGTCGTCGGCCCGTACCGCGTCCTCCAGCGGGGTGGGCCCACCGCCGTGCAGCACGGTGACGCGGCGGACCCCGGCGGACTTCGCGAGCTCCAGGATCCTGGGCCCGGTCTCCAGCGGGCTGAAGGCGGCACCGCCGAAGGTGATCAGGTGGAGGCCGGTGACGCCCTCCAAGGCCGGGACCAGGCCGTCCGGCTCGGTCAGGTCCCCCTCGACGACGTCGACCCCGGCCGGGAAGGCGGCCCGTGCGGCGTCGCGGGTCAGGGCACGCACGTCGTGCCCGCGGTCGAGCAGCTCGGCGACGACCTGACGGCCGACGGTTCCGGTGGCGCCGGTGACAAGAATCCTCTGCGTCTGCGTCATGCCACGACCCTAGGAAGGCTTGCGGTCACCTTCTGTCCGCGAGCCGGAGTCCGGCGGGACCCCTTCGAACGCCGCGAGCAGCACGCTCCGGACCCCCTCGGCCGTCACCTCACGCGGGTTGGCGTACGGCTCGCCCGCGACCCGTGTCGCCGCCGGGGTGAGGTCGGCGCGGGCGAGGCCGAGTTCGGCGAGGGAGCGCGGTGCGCCGAGACGGCCGGCCAGGTCCCACAGCGCGCGGGGCACGTCGTCGGCACCGAGAGCCCGGCGCAGGACGGCCACCGCCTGTGGCGCGGCGGGGGCGTTGTGGGCGAGGGCGTGGGGCAGGACGACCGTGTGGGTCTCGGCGTGGGGCAGGCCGTACGTGCCGCCGAGGACGTGGCACAGCTTGTGGTGCAGCCCCATCGTGGTCGCGCCGAGGCACGCGCCGCACAGCCATGCCGCGTACAGGGCCCGGCCGCGGGCGTCGAGGTCGGCCGGGTCGGCGGCCAGCCGGGGCAGCGCCTCGGCCATCGCCCTCACCCCCTCCTCGGCCATGACCGTGACAAGCGGTGAGACGTCCGGGGCGTACAGCGCCTCGACGGCGTGCGCGAGGGCGTTGATGCCGCTGGTGACGGTCAGCGGTACGGGCAGGGAGAGGGTGAGCTGCGGGTCGTAGACGACGGCCCGGGGCTGGACGACGGGGTCGCGGCCGGTGCGTTTCGTGCCGTGCTCGGTGAGGCCCCACACCGGGGTCATCTCGGAGCCCGCGTAGGTGGACGGCACGGCGATCAGGGGCAGTCCGGTGCGCAGGGCGATCGCCTTGCCGAGCCCGATCGCGGAGCCGCCGCCGACCGCGACGCAGCCGTCCGCCCCCGCCGCCCGGGCGGCCGCGACGGCCCGGTCGGCGTCCTCCACGGGCACGTGCATCCGTGCCTCGGCGTGCAGCCCGGCGCAGCTGTCGCCGAGCGCGTCCGCGACCGCCCGCGCGACGGTCTCGCCCCGGCTGCCGGACACCACGAGCAGCCGCCGCAGGCCCAGGCGCGCCGCCTCGCCCGGGGTGGCGGTGACAGCCGCCCCGGGCCGGAAGACGACCCGCACGGGCCGGGTCTCGTACGTGAACTGCTCCTGGAACCTCATGCGGTCCGCTCCAGTACGAGGTCGAGGCGTGCGTGCCGGAAGGGGTTCGGCACGCCGAACTCCCGGGCGAGCGCGGGGTCGTCCGTCTCGGTGAAGTCCTCGACGAGGCTCTCCTTCACGGCGAACACCGCGTCGGAGTCGAGGTAGTCGCCGCCGGCCACGAAGATGTGTGTGGTGACGGGCCGGTGGCCCCCGGCCGCGGCGATGAAGTGGATGTGCGCGGGACGGTAGGGGTGGCGTCCGGTCGCGCGCAGCAGCGCGCCCACGGGACCGTCGGTGGGGATCGGGTACGCCGCCGGGACGCAGGTGCGGAACCAGAAGCGGCCCTCGGTGTCGGTGGTGAACAGCCCGCGTCCGTTGCCGGCGGGCTGGACACCGGGCTGCTGGACGTCGTAGTAGCCCTTGTGGTCGGCCTGCCACACGTCCACGACGGCGCCGGGCAGCGGGGTGCCGTCCTCGGACCGGACCCGGCCGCTGACCACGCACCTCTCCCCGCCGCCCACGAGGTCGATGTCGTCCCCGAGTGCGCGGACCGGAGACTCGGTCAGGTGGAACGGGCCCAGCACGGTCGACTCGGTGGCCCCGGCGGCGCGGTCGCCGTTCAGGGTCTCCACCAGCATGGACAGGCCCAGCACGTCCGACAGCAGGATGAACTCCTGCCGGGTGTCGGTGCAGGCCCGACCGGTCGCCGTCAGGAAGGCGATGGCGCGCTCCCACTCGTCCTGGGTGAGTCGGGTCTCGCGCGCGAAATCGTGCAGATGGCGGACGAGGCCGGTGAGCAGGTCGCGCAGCCGCGGGTCCGCGGTCCCGCGCAGGCTGGCGAGGGCCTGCTCGGTGACCCCGGCTCCGGTCGCATCGGTGGTCATTCCGGCTCCTCCTCGTCGACGTCCGCTCGTTCCATCATGGCGCGCGCCGGCCCGGATCAGACGTGCCCGAGGATCCGCCGCAGCGCGTCGGCGAGCCGTTCCGCGGCGTCCGGGGCGGCGGACGCGTGGCGGAAGGCGACGAATCCGTCCGGGCGGACGAGGAGGGCGCCGGCGTCGGGGATCTCGCGCAGGCGTGCCCAGTCGCCGTAGGGGTCCTCGTACTCCTGGCCGGGGCCGACGACCACGGTGGCGACCGGGATGTCCTGGGCCGAGGCCGCCCGTACCCAGTTGTCGCCCCCGATGCCCGTCAGCAGGGTGAAGCGGCCGCGGCCGACGGTGTCGAGGGTGGACAGCGTGCGGGTGCCGCGGGTGATCCAGGCGTGCGGCAGCCGGGCACCGGGCCGGGTGGACGGCTGGTGGTGCAGTTCGGGGTCCCGGGTGAAACCGGGGTCGGGTGTGCCGTCCGGGACGATCGCGGCGGAGCTCTCCGCGGGGTAGCGCTGGTTGAGGTCGACGCCGTGCGCGTTGAACTCGTAGACCTTGAAGGCGATCGCCTCGCGCAGCCGGGCCCGCTGCTTCTCGGCGGACTCGGTGGCGTCCTTGCGGGCGGCGATGTTGGCCCACAGCTGCTCGGGGGTCTGCGGGGCGAGCCCGTCGAGGGCCTCGAAGACGGGCGCGGTCTCGCGGATGGACCGGTTGGCCCGGGTGACGATCTGCCGCCCGATCGGGGCGCGCTCGGCGGTGTAGCTGTCGAGCAGCCGGGGGTGGGCGCTGCCGTCCAGGACCAGCTTGAGCTTCCAGGCGAGGTTGTAGGCGTCCTGGATCGAGGTGTTGGAGCCGAGGCCGTTGGACGGCGGATGCCGGTGGACGGCGTCGCCGGCACAGAAGACCCTGCCGTTGGCGTAGGTCTGCGCGTACATCTCGTTGACGGTCCACGCCGAGGACGACTTCACGGTCACGGGGACGTCGTCGTCACCGATGAGCCTGCGGACGACCGACTCGGCGTACTCGGTGGTCAGGTCGGGGGTGCCGGCGTCCACGTCGTAGCCCCAGACGATGAGCCACTCGTTCCAGGGGCGCACGCAGCGCACCAGGCCCGCGCCGATGCCGCCGACCGTGGCGCCCGGGGCGAGGACCCAGTAGAGGGTGGAGGGACGGTGGGCGGTGTAGGCGCTCAGGTCCGCCTCGAAGAGGATGTTGACGCTGCCGGCCACACCCATCCGGCCGCTCATCGGCAGCCCGGCGTCCGCTGCGACCCTCGACCGTCCGCCGTCGGCGCCGATCAGGTACTTGGCGCGGATCTCGTAGGTGTCCCCGCGCAGCCGGTCGCGGACGGTGGCGGTGACGCCGTCCGCGTCCTGGGTGTGCGAGAGGTATTCGTTCTCGAAGCGGAGGCGGGTGCCGCGGGCGACGGCCGCGTCGACGAGGACCGGCTCCATGAGGTGCTGCGGCATGTCGCACATGCGGGTGGGGCTGGCGAGTTCGTGTGCGGCCTGCACGAGCGGGTCGTTGCCCCAGGAACGTACCCGGCCCAGTTCCTCGCCCGCCAGGCTGGTGCAGAACGTGGTGTTGCCCATGAGGTGCTGCGGGGTCGCCTGCGCGACGACCTGTTGCTCCACGCCGAGGTCGCGCAGCACCTCCATGGTGCGCTGGTTGGTGATGTGCGCGCGGGGTGTGTCGGCGAGGTGCGCGTAGCGGGTCACCACGATGTTGGGGACGCCGTAGGTGCTCAGGGCCAGCGCGGCCGAGGCACCGGCCGGGCCGCTGCCCACGATGAGGACGTCGGTGTCGACGACGGTGGCCACGGGGCGCTCCTGCGTAGGGGGTTCGGGCGGTGGGATGCGGAACGTGCATGATCATGCGGTGCGGCGGGCGGGCGTGGGTGTCTCATTACGAGACACCGGGTGTGGGCGGTTGCCCTACGAGCCACCGGGCGTTGGCTGTCTCCCTGCGAGACACCAGGGTGCCGGTGAAGGGCTGCGACGGGGCCCGCAGTTGTTCGGCGACGGGTCTGCGTTGTTCGGCGATGGACCCGCGGTTGTTTCTCGTTCAACTGAACCCGCTACGGTGGGGCGTGCCGTGACCACCACAGACCCCTCCCCCACAGCCACCGCCCGGACCTCGTTGCGCCTGGCCCGTGAGCGGTTCCTGTCGGGGCGTCCGCTGCCGCCGGGCGTGCCGGAAGAGGTCGTCGCGGCGTGGCGGCGGGCGCGGTTCTTCGGCGTGCCGCACGATGCGGCGCAGCCGCCGGCGCCTCCCTCGCTCCCCCGGGAGTCGACGCTGCTCGACGCCGCCCGGCCGGTGCTCGACCGGATCGTTCCCGCGCTGGACGGAGGCGGTCTACGACTCGCCCTGACCGACGAGCGGCTGCGCGTGCTGTGGACGGCGGGCGGCCTACCGGGGCTCGGCACCTGCGCGGTCCTGTCGGAGCAGGTCGTCGGCAACAACGGCGCGGCCCTCGCCGTACGCACCCGCGCCCGGGCCGAGGTGCACGGCGCCGAGCACTTCCTCGACCGGTGGCAGGACGTCTGCGCGGTCGGCGTCCCGGTGCTCGGGCCGGAGGGCGGGCAGGTACTGGGCGCCCTGACGGCCGTGACGCGGCTGTGCGGCACAGGGCCGCCGCATCCGCAGGCGGCGTTCACCGAGGCGACGGTCACGGCGGTCGAGACGGAGCTGCGGGCACGGGCCGGACGGGCCGAGCGGGTGCTGCTGGACGCCTTCGTCCGGGCGACGAGCGGGCCCGACCGGGCCGTGGCCGCACTCGACGGCCGCAACCGGCTGGTCAGTGAGGCGGCTCAGCGGTTGCTGACGCCCGAGGTGCTCGGTGCGCTGGAGCACGAGGCCGCCGCCGCCCGGGACGCGGACCGCCCGGGCACCGGGAGTCATGCCGATCTGCCGGAGGGAGCCGGGTGCACGGCCCGGGTCACTCCGGTGCGTCGGGACGGCAGGATCATCGGCATCGTGGCCGCGCTGGAGCCGCTCGACGACCCGGCACCGCCGGTGGCGTCCTCGCCTGCGCCGGTCACCCTGACCGGCTCCTCGGTCCCCTGGCGGCACAGTGTGGGGCAGGCCGTGCGACTGGCCCGCTCCCAGGAGCCCCTGCTGCTCACCGGCGAGCGTGGCACGGGCAAGTCCGCGCTGGCGCGGGAACTGTGCGGCCCGCACGTCCCCCGGGTCGTCGACGGGGCCCAGGACACCGGCCTCGACCAGGTGCTGCCCGCCGGGCCGCCCGGTAGCCCGCTCCTGCTCCGGCACGCCGAGCGCCTCGCGCAAAGCGGCGTGGCCGCGCTCAACTCTCTGCTCGACCAGCACCCGGACATCCCGCTGCTGATCACCTACACACCCGGCGCGCCGGCGGGTCCCTGCCTCCAGCGCCTGCTGGACAAACTGTCCGCCCGCACGGTGACCCTGCCACCACTGCGGGAACGCGCCGAGGACATCCGGGAACTCCTGCCCTCCCTCGCTCCCCGCCCGGCGCCCGGGCAGCCGCCGCTGACCTGGACCCTGGACGCCCTGCGCGCGCTGGAGGCGTACCCGTGGCCCGGCAACGTCACCGAGCTGGCCCATGTCGTACGGGCCCTCGCGGAGCAGCGGCGGCGGTCCGGGCCGGTCCGCCGGGCGGAGCTGCCGGACGCCGTCCGGGAGGGACCGGCCGCGCGCCCGCTCAGTCCGATGGAGCACGCCGAGCGCACCGCGATCCTGGAGGCACTGCGCCGCCACGGCGGCAACAAGGCCCGCACGGCGACCGCGCTGGGGATCGGGCGGGCGACGCTGTACCGCAAGCTGCGGGAGTACCGGCGTTGATCACCGGTTGTGGTCCCGGGCCGGCTCATGGTGCTGACGCCTGACGAGGGGCGCTGAGAGGCGACGCACAAAACAGCTCGGGCGGGTCGAGATGATCTCGACCCGCCCGAGCTGATCTATCTGTGTCCGAGGGGGGACTTGAACCCCCACGCCCGATAAAGGGCACTAGCACCTCAAGCTAGCGCGTCTGCCATTCCGCCACCCGGACCAGGTGTCTGCCGCCTTGCCAGGGGTGTTCCCCGCGGCGACATGGACAACAATACCAAGCTTTCGGAGTGCCTTTCACCTGCGTTTCCCTGTGCCGGGCGGGGGTCCGGGACCTCACGCCCCGATGCCCTTAGGGTCACACCATGAGTGACTGGATGGTGACGCAGAGCCCCTCCGTGAGGCGTCGGCCGCGGGCGCTGTCGCCGCTCAGGGAGCATCTGCGGGACACGTTCTGGTTCGCCCCGACCGCGGCGATGGTGGCCGTCTTCCTGGTCTGGGTGGGGGCGGAGGCCCTCGACACGGCCCTCGTCGACGCACTCCGGGAGAACCGGGACTACGAGACGCTCGATGAGCTGCTGCGGTTCGCGGAGGACGCGAAGGCCGTGGTGACCGCGGTGGGCTCGGCGATGATGACCTTCATCGGTGTGGTGTTCAGCATCTCGCTGGTGGCCGTGCAGATGGCGAGCGGGCAGTTCACCCCGCGCGTCGTGCGGCTCTTCGTCCGGAGCCGGATCACCAAGGCGACCTTCGCGGTCTTCCTGGCGACCTTCGTCCTGACCCTGCTGGTCCTGACGAGCTTCGACAGTGTGGACGATCCCCGGGCCGCCACGTCGGTGCCCTTGGTGCAGTCGGTCCTCACCCTCTGCATGGTCGCCCTGAGCCTGCTGCTCTTCGTGCTGTACGTGAACGCCACCCTGCGGCTGATGCGGATCAGCCATGTGATCGCGCGGATCGCCTCGGAGTCGTTCCGGGTGGTCGCCTCCATGCCCGTGCCGGTGGCCGGGCAGGGCGCCCCCGACCTCGGTCCCGAGACCGCGTGGGTGCCGCACGGGGGCCGGGCGGGGGTGCTGCGGGACGTGCACATCGCGCGGCTGGTGCGAGTGGCGCGCAAACACGGGGTGGTACTGCGGCTGATCCCGCGGATCGGGGACTTCGTGGTGCCCGGCATGCCCGTGCTGGCCGTGCACGGCGGCCCGGTCCCGCCGCGCAGGGCGCTGCGCTACGCGATCTCGGTGGGTGTGGAGCGGACCTATCACCAGGACCTGGGTTTCGGGCTGCGGCAGTTGTCCGACATCGCGCTGCGCGGGCTGTCCCCCGCGGTCAACGACCCGACGACCGCCGTCCAGGCACTGGACCGTGTCATCCAGTTCCTGGCCGCGCTGAGCCGCCGTCCGCTGGACGCCGCCCTGCACCGGGACCGGGCGGGCGCGGTGCGGCTGGTGCAGCCCGTGCCCGGCTGGACGGAGTTGGTGGATCTGGGGCTCACCGAGACGCGGGGGTGTGCCGTCGGGAACCCACAGGTCTCCCGGCGCATGCTGGCCGGCCTCGACGACCTGCTTCTGCTCGCTCCGCCGGAACGCCGCGAGCCGTTGCTGCGCCACCGCCACCTGCTCCGGCAGGCGGTCACCCTGGCCGCGCAGAACGCGCCCGACCGTGAGTTCGCGCTGCGCCCGGACCGGCAGGGCATCGGCTGAGCCCTGCCGCCTCTCTGCCTCAGGGCAGGAGCCGGTACTCGGGGAAGTTCCCCGGCAGCCGTTCTCCTGCCGGCCCCCGCGTGACCGCGCGCACGAGCAGGTCACCGCCGACGAACGCGCCCCGCCAGGACGCCCCGAGCCCACCGAACAACTCGTCGCGGTCCCCCCGGGAGCGCGGCGTGCCGTGGCCGACCTTGAACGCGCGGAGGTGCGGGGCGAGCCGGTCGTACGTGGCCCGGTCGTCCGTGGACAGCGTGGCGACCAGCGCGCCGTTGGAGGCGTTCATCGCGGCCAGCAGCTCCGCCTCCGTGTCGACCAGGACGATCGTGTCGACCGGGCCGAAGGGCTCCGCGTGGTGCAGCGGAGAGGAGGGGGGCGGGTTGAGGAGGGTGACCGGCTGGACGTAGGCGGAGGTGTCCTGGCCGGGCAGGAAACGGGCGTCGTCGGGCGTCGCACGGTGCAGGGGGACCGCGCCGCGTTCGATCGCCACGGCGACCTGGTCCCGCAGCTCCTTCGCCTTGGCCGCGTTGATCACCGGCCCGAAGTCCAGCTCCGGGTAAGGATCGCCGCCGTGCTCCACGGCCAGCGGGTGCCCGACCCTGAGGGTGCGCACCGCCGGGAGGTACGCCGCCAGGAACGCGTCGAACAGCCGGCGTTGGACGACGAAGCGGGGGTAGGCCGTGCAGCGCTGTTTGCCGTAGTCGAAGAGCTTGGGGACCACCGCGGTGAAGGCGTCCCAGTCCGAGTAGTTCCAGATGCCCCAGGTGTTGAGTCCTTCCTGCTCGAGTACATGTCGTTTGCCGAGGTCGGCGACGGCTGTGGCCACGGCGGCGCCGGTGTCGCGGCCGCCGACGAAGCAGACGCAGCCGATCTCGGGCGCCCGCACCAGCGCCTGGGACAGCTCGCCTCCGCTGCCGCTGACGAGGGTCACGGGCACTCCCTCGCGAGCGGCGAGGGCGCAGGCCAGGGTCAGGCAGGCGACACCGCCGTCGGTCGGGGTCTTGGCGATGACCGCGTTGCCTGCGAGTGCCTGGACCAGCAATGCGTGAACGAGCACGCTCATCGGGTAGTTCCAGCTGGCGATGTTGGACACCGGCCCGTCCAGTGGTGAGCGGCCGGTGAGCATCTCTTCGACGCCGTCGACGTACCAGCGGACGCCGTCGATCGCCCGGTCGACATCCGCCCGGGCGAGCCGCCAGGGCTTGCCGATCTCCCAGACGAGCAGAAGCGCGAGCAACGTGCGGTGTTCGGCGAGGGCGTCGAGGGTGGCCGCGATCCGTGCCCGGCGTTCCTCCAGGGGGAGGTGCCGCCAGGCGCGGTGCTGGTCGATTGCGGCGCACACGGCCCGGTGGGCGGTGGCCGGGTCCGGGCGGGGCGGTCCGGCGATGGGGCTGCCGTCGACCGGGCTGACGGCGGGCAGGACCCGTCCGTCCTCCTGCCAGGCGCCGTTCCAGAGATTGAGGACGCGGTCGTCGCGGAAGGCCTCGGGAGCGACGGCAAGGCAGCGCCGCCAGGCGTCGGCCCAGGACGTGCCGGTCTTGAGGGTGAGGGTGGGTGCCACAGGTTCCACGGGTTCCACGGGTTCCACGGGTGCCATGGGGTTGCTCCGCTCTCGGTGCACAGTCGGGGGCGGGGAGTTCGCCGCGGGGTGGTCCGGCCCGGCCCAGGTGATCAGCCAGGGTTCGACGCGGGGCAGCCCGGCCCAGGTGATCGGCCAAGGATCGACGCGGGGTGGTCCGGCCCGGCCCAGGTGATCAGCCAGGGTTCGACGCGGGGCAGCCCGGCCGCTATCGGCCTTCGAGGCGCGCGAGCACCTGCCCCGCCGTCTCGGTCGGTGTGCTTCCCACGCTCACCCCGACGGCCTCCAGCGCCTCCCTCTTCGCGGCGGCGGTGCCGGAGGAGCCGGAGACGATCGCGCCCGCGTGGCCCATGGTCTTGCCCTCGGGCGCGGTGAACCCGGCGATGTAGCCGACGACCGGCTTGGTGACGTGCTCACGGATGTACGCCGCCGCGCGTTCCTCCGCGTCGCCGCCGATCTCCCCGATGAGGACGATCAGTTCCGTGTCGGGGTCGTCCTGGAACGCGGCCAGGCAGTCGATGTGCGTGGTGCCGACGACCGGGTCGCCGCCGATGCCGACGCAGGTGGAGAAGCCGATGTCGCGCAGCTCGTACATGAGCTGGTACGTGAGCGTGCCGGACTTGGAGACCAGGCCGATGGGGCCCGGCTTGGTGATGTCGGCGGGGATGATGCCGGCGTTGGCCTGGCCGGGGGTGATGAGGCCGGGGCAGTTGGGGCCGACGATGCGGGTGCCCTTGTCCTTCGCACAGGCGGTGAAGGCGACGGTGTCGTGGACGGGGATGCCCTCGGTGATGACAACGGCGAGGCCGATGCCGGCGTCGGCGGCCTCGGCGACGGCCGTCTTGGCGAAGGCGGGCGGCACGAAGACGACCGTGACGTCGGCCCCGGTGGCACGCATCCCCTCGGCCACGGAGCCGAAGACGGGCACGGCACGGCCGTCGAAGTCGACGGTGCGGCCTGCCTTGCGCGGGTTGACGCCGCCGACGACGTCCGTGCCCGCGGCGAGCATCCGCCGGGTGTGCTTCATGCCCTCACCGCCGGTCATGCCCTGGACGAGGACCTTGCTCTCCTTGGTGAGGTAGATGGCCATGGTGTTCCCTCTCCTCAGGCCGTGGTGGCGAGTTCGGCGGCACGGGCGGCGGCGCCGTCCATGGTGGTGACCTGCTCGACCAGCGGATGCGCGCGCTCGTCGAGGACGGCCCGGCCGCGGGCCGCGTTGTTGCCGTCGAGGCGTACGACGAGCGGCTTGGTCAACCGGACGGCTTCCAGGGTCTGCACGATGCCGTCGGCGACCGCGTCGCAGGCGGTGATGCCGCCGAAGACGTTGACCAGGACGGACTTCACGTCCGGGTCGGAGAGGATGACGGACAGTCCGTCGGCCATGATCCGGGCGCTCGCTCCACCGCCGATGTCCAGGAAGTCGGCCGGTCGCGCGCCGCATCCGGCGACCACGTCGAGCGTCGACATGACGAGACCGGCGCCGTTGCCGATGATGCCGACCTCGCCGTCCAGCTTGACGTAGTTGAGGCCTTTCGCGGCGGCGGCCGCCTCCAGCGCGTCGTCGTGTTCCGTGTCGTCCGCGCCCCAGCGCGCCTGCCGGAAGCGGGCGTTGCCGTCCAGGGTGACCTTGCCGTCGAGAGCCAGGATCCGGCCCTCCTTCGTGCGCACCAGCGGGTTGACCTCGACGAGGAGGGCGTCCTCGCGGACCAGGACGTCCCAGAGGCGTACCAGGACGTCCACGGTCTGCCGCGGCAGTCCGGCCGCCTCGGCGATCTCGCCCGCCCTGGAGGTCGTGACCCCCTCGGCGGGGTCGATGAGGACGCGGGTCACGGCCTCGGGGCGGGTCGCGGCGACCTCTTCGATCTCCATGCCGCCTTCGGCCGAGGCGATCGCGAGGAAGCGGCCCGCCGCGCGGTCGAGCACGTAGGACACGTAGAACTCGGTGTCGATGTCCACCGGTTGGGCCAGCATGACCTTGCCGACCGTGTGTCCCTTGATGTCCATGCCGAGGATCTGGCTCGTGGTCAGCTCGGCGGCGGCCGGATCCGCGGCCGCTTTCACTCCACCCGCCTTGCCGCGCCCACCGGTCTTCACCTGGGCTTTCACCACGACCCGGCCGCCGAGCCGGCGGGCGATCGCACGCGCTTCCTTCGGCGAGTCGGTCACCTCGGCACGCGGCACCAAGATGCAGTGTTCTTCGAAGAGTTCCCTTGCCTGGTGTTCGTACAGGTCCATTTCCGGCTCCTGACAGTTGTGTCTTCTGGGGGGCGACCCCCAAGCCCCCCGAAAATGCCGCACGCCCCCTGGACACCACCCACCGGATGCGGGATAACAAGCTTCATACAGTATTCGTCGACTGTATGCAATGTACCGCGAGCCGTTCCAACCCCCTACGAAGGGACAGGACTTCGCCATGCCCGACGACACCCAGGACGCGATTTCCGGTGGTCATCTCGTAGCCAAGGCGCTGAAGGCCGAGGGGGTCGACCGCATCTACACGCTGTGCGGCGGCCACATCATCGACATCTACGACGGCTGCGTCGACGAGGGCATCGAGGTCGTCGACGTACGCCACGAGCAGGTCGCCGCCCACGCCGCCGACGGCTACGCGCGCATCACCGGCAAGCCAGGCTGCGCGGTGGTCACCGCCGGCCCGGGGACGACCGACGCCGTCACCGGCGTCGCCAACGCCTTCCGCGCGGAGTCCCCGATGCTGCTGATCGGCGGTCAGGGCGCCCTCACCCAGCACAAGATGGGGTCCCTCCAGGACCTTCCGCACGTCGACATGATGAACCCCGTCACCAAGTTCGCGGCGACCGTGCCGGACACGGCCCGCGCGGCGGACATGGTCTCCATGGCGTTCCGCGAGTGCTACCACGGCGCGCCCGGCCCCTCCTTCCTGGAGATCCCCCGCGACGTGCTGGACGCGAAGGTCCCGGCCGCCGAGGCGCGCGTGCCTCGGCAGGGCGCCTACCGTGCCTCGACCCGCTCGGCCGGTGACCCCGAAGCGATCGAGAAGCTCGCCGACCTGCTGGTGCACGCCGAGAAACCGGCCATCCTGCTCGGCAGCCAGGTCTGGACGACCCGGGGCACCGAGTCGGCCATCGAGCTCGTCAGGGCCCTCGACATCCCCGCCTACATGAACGGCGCGGGACGCGGCACCCTCCCGCCCGGCGACCCGCACCACTTCCAGCTCTCCCGCCGGTACGCCTTCTCGGGCGCCGACGTCATCGTCATCGTCGGCACACCCTTCGACTTCCGCATGGGCTACGGCAAGCGGCTCTCCCCGGACGCCACCGTCGTGCAGATCGACCTCGACTACCGCACCGTCGGCAAGAACCGTGACATCGACCTCGGCATCGTGGGCGACGCGGGGCTGGTGCTGAAGTCGGTGACCGAGGCGGCCTCCGGGCGCATCAACGGCGGTGCGTCCAAGCGCAAGGAGTGGCTGGACGAACTACGAGCGGCCGAGCAGACCGCTCTGGAGAAGCGGCTGCCGAACCTGAGGTCCGACGCCTCGCCCATCCACCCCTACCGCCTGGTCAGCGAGATCAATGACTTCCTCACCGAGGACTCGATCTACATCGGTGACGGCGGCGACATCGTCACCTTCTCCGGGCAGGTCGTGCAGCCCAAGTCGCCCGGGCACTGGATGGACCCCGGCCCCCTCGGCACCCTCGGCGTGGGCGTCCCCTTCGTGCTCGCGGCGAAGCAGGCGCGGCCCGACCAGGAGGTCGTCGCGCTCTTCGGCGACGGTGCGTTCTCCCTGACCGGCTGGGACTTCGAGACCCTCGTCCGCTACGACCTCCCCTTCGTCGGCATCGTCGGCAACAACTCCTCCATGAACCAGATCCGCTACGGCCAGGCCGCCAAGTACGGCAAGGACCGCGAGCGGATCGGCAACACCCTCGGCGACGTCCGCTACGACGAGTTCGCCCGGATGCTCGGCGGTCACGGCGAGGAGGTCCGGGACCCCGCCGACATCGGCCCGGCGCTGCTGCGCGCCCGCGAGTCCGGCAAGCCGTCGCTCATCAACGTCTGGGTCGATCCCGACGCGTACGCCCCCGGAACCATGAACCAGACCATGTACAAGTGAGGTGCCCGAGATGACTTCTCCGTCCACCAAGGCCCTCGAAGGCATCCGCGTCCTGGACATGACCCACGTCCAGTCCGGGCCGTCGGCGACCCAGCTGCTCGCCTGGCTCGGCGCGGACGTCGTCAAACTGGAGGCTCCGAGCGGAGACATCACGCGCAAGCAGCTGCGTGACCTCCCGGACGTCGACTCCCTCTACTTCACGATGCTCAACTGCAACAAGCGGAGCATCACCCTCAACACCAAGACCGAACGCGGCAAGGAGCTCCTCACCGAGCTGATCCGGCGCTCCGACGTCATGGTCGAGAACTTCGGCCCGGGCGCGGTGGACCGGATGGGCTTCACCTGGGACCGCGTCCAGGAGATCAATCCACGGATCGTCTATGCCTCCATCAAGGGGTTCGGCGAGGGCCCGTACACCAACTTCAAGGCGTACGAGGTCGTCGCGCAGGCCATGGGCGGGTCGATGTCGACCACCGGCTTCGAGGGCGGGCCGCCGCTGGCGACGGGGGCCCAGATCGGGGACTCGGGGACGGGAGTGCACGCCGTGGCGGGCATCCTCGCCGCGCTCTTCCAACGGGAGCGCACCGGGCGCGGGCAGCGGGTCAACGTGGCCATGCAGCACGCTGTACTGAATCTGTGCCGGGTGAAGCTGCGGGACCAGCAGCGCCTGGCACACGGGCCGCTCGCTGAATATCCCAACGAGGACTTCGGCGACGAGGTTCCCAGGTCCGGGAACGCGTCCGGCGGTGGCCAGCCCGGCTGGGCGGTCAAGTGCGCGCCGGGCGGCCCCAACGACTACGTGTACGTCATCGTCCAGCCCGTCGGCTGGCAGCCGCTCAGCGAGCTCATCGGCCGGCCCGAGCTGGCCGCCGACCCCGAGTGGGCGACGCCCGAGGCGCGGCTGCCCAAGCTGGGCAAGATGTTCCAGCTGATCGAGGAGTGGTCCTCCACGCTGCCCAAGTGGGAGGTGCTGGAGCGGCTCAACGCGCACAACATCCCGTGCGGGCCGATCCTGTCCACCCGGGAGATCATCGAGGACCGTTCGCTGGTCGCCAACGACATGGTCGTCACCGTCCCGCACCCCGAGCGCGGCGACTTCGTGACCGTCGGCAGCCCGCTCAAGCTGTCCGCCTCCCCTGTCGACGTCACCAGTCCACCCCTGCTCGGCGAGCACAACGAAGAGGTCTACGTCGGCGAACTCGGCCTCGGCGACGAGGAAGTGCGCCTGCTCAAGTCGAACGGAGTGATCTGACGTGATGGCGGAAGACCGGGTCCTGCGGGTGCGCTCCCTCCTGGAGGCCGTACGGGCCGAGGGGCGGACCGCGCTGACCGCGCCGGAGGGCAGGGTGATCGCCGACGCGTACGGGATCGCCGTACCGGGCGAGGAGCTGGCGACGGACGTCGACGAGGCCGTGGCGTTCGCCGCGCGCTTCGGCGGACCCGTCGTGATGAAGATCGTCTCGCCGGACATCCTGCACAAGACCGACGCGGGCGGGGTGTTCGTCGGGGTCGAGGGCGCCACCGACGTACGGGCCGCGTTCCACCGGATCATCGACAACGCGCGCGCCTACAAGGCCGATGCCCGCATCTTCGGTGTGCAGGTGCAGGAGCTGCTGCCGAAGGGGCAGGAGGTCATCGTCGGCGCGGTCACGGACCCGACGTTCGGGAAGGTGGTCGCCTTCGGGCTCGGCGGGGTCCTCGTCGAGGTCCTGAAGGACGTGACGTTCCGGCTCGCGCCGGTGACCGCCGACGAGGCGCTGTCGATGCTCGACTCGATCCGGTCGGCGGAGATCCTGCGCGGGGTGCGCGGCCAGGCGGGTGTGGACCGGTGGGCCGTCGCCGAACAGATCCGCCGGGTGTCGCAGCTCGTCGCGGACTTCCCGGAGATCGCCGAGGTGGACCTCAATCCGGTGATCGCGACGGCGGAGGGGGCCGTCGCGGCCGACATCCGGGTGATCCTCGCCGCATCGCAGCCCGCGCCGCGCCGGACGTACTCACGCGACGAGATCCTCGCCTCGATGCGCCGGCTGATGCAGCCGGACTCGGTCGCCGTGATCGGCGCCTCCAACGAGCAGGGGAAGATCGGCAATTCGGTGATGCGCAACCTCGTCGACGGTGGTTTCGCCGGCGACATCCACCCGGTGAACCCCAGGGCCGATGACATTCTGGGCCGCAAGGCGTACAAGAGCGTCACGGACGTTCCCGGTGAGGTGGATGTGGCGGTCTTCGCGATCCCCGCAAGGTTCGTGGCCTCGGCGCTGGAGGAGGTGGGGCGCAAGAAGATCCCCAACGCCGTGCTGATCCCCTCCGGGTTCGCGGAGACCGGCGAGCACGAACTCCAGGCGGAGATCGTGGCGATCGCCGAGCGGCACGGCGTACGGCTGCTGGGGCCGAACATCTACGGCTACTACTCGACGTGGCAGGACCTGTGCGCCACGTTCTGCACGCCGTACGACGTCAAGGGCGGGGTGGCGCTGACCTCGCAGTCCGGCGGCATCGGGATGGCCATCCTGGGCTTCGCCCGCACCACCAGGACGGGTGTGTCGGCGATCGTCGGCCTCGGCAACAAATCGGACCTGGACGAGGACGACCTGTTGACCTGGTTCGGCGAGGACCCGCACACCGACTGCATCGCGATGCACCTGGAGGACCTCAAGGACGGCCGCGCCTTCGTGGCGGCCGCGCGGGCGACCGTGCCGAAGAAGCCGGTGGTCGTGCTGAAGGCCGGCCGGACGGCGGCCGGCGCCAAGGCGGCCGGTTCGCACACCGGGGCCCTCGCGGGAGACGACGCCGTGTACGACGACATCCTGCGGCAGGCCGGCGTCATCCGGGCGCCGGGGCTGAACGACATGCTGGAGTACGCGCGTGCGTTGCCGGTGCTGCCCACGCCCAAGGGCGACAACGTCGTGATCATCACCGGGGCCGGGGGCAGTGGCGTACTGCTCTCCGACGCGGTGACGGACAACCGCCTGTCGCTGATGGAGATCCCGCCCGACCTGGACGAGGCGTTCCGGACGTTCATCCCGCCGTTCGGGGCGGCGGGCAACCCGGTGGACATCACCGGGGGCGAGCCACCGTCGACGTACGAGGCGACGATCCGGCTGGGTCTGGAGGACGAGCGCATCCACGCGCTGGTCCTCGGCTACTGGCACACCATCGTCACTCCCCCCATGGTCTTCGCGGAGCTCACCGCGCGCGTGGTGGCCGAGTTCCGGGAGCGCGGGATCGAGAAGCCGGTGGTGGCGTCGCTCGCCGGGGACGTGGAGGTCGAGGAGGCCTGCCAGTACCTCTTCGAGCACGGGGTCGTGGCGTACCCGTACACGACCGAGAAGCCGGTGGCCGTGCTCGGCGCGAAGTACCGCTGGGCGCGGGAGGCGGGGCTGCTGGGGGGCGGTACATGAGGTGACCGAGGAGGGGGCCGGCCGACGGTGCGCGTCGTCCGGCTCCGGGACCCGCAGGCGCACGAAAGGCATGGGACAGGGGGCGCTGGCCAGATCTTTCGACGCAAGGGGTGCGACACGACATGACAACGACCGATCTGCCCTCCACGGTTCCCTACCGGGAGGTCACCGACGCGAACGGCCGCGTCTACCGCCTCGGTGAGACCGACATCGACATCATGGGGCGCAAGCGCAAGTGGATGGTGATCCTGCCCTGGATCGGCATGATGGGCATCTCCTCCGCCGAGTACGCGTTCGCGTCCGCCGAGGACACCCTGCACACGGCGCACAGCTGGAACAGCATGCACATCTTCTGGATGATGACCGTCTGGGTCTTCTTCCAGGCCGCGGTGGCCTTCCCCGCGGGCAAGCTGCGGGAGAGCGGGAAACTGCCGGCCCGCTGGGCCATGATGCTCGGCGCGACGGGCACCCTGATGGGCTACCTGTCCCTCGCCTTCGCGCCCCATGTGGTCTTCGCCTACATCGGCTTCAGCATGTTCAGCGGCATGGGCGCGGGCATGGTCTATGCGACCTGCGTCAACATGGTCGGCAAGTGGTATCCCGAGCGCAAGGGCGGCAAGACCGGCTTCGTCAACGGCGGTTTCGCCTACGGCTCGGTGCCCTTCGTCTTCCTCTTCAACGGCTACATGGACCTGACCAACTTCCGCTGGGTGCTGGTCTCGGTGGGTGTGTTCCTGGCCGGGACGGTCGCCTGCTCCGGCTACTTCTTCAAGGACCCGCCGAAGAACTGGTGGCCCGCGACGATCGACCCGCTGAACCCTCCGGACGACCCGCGTGCGGCCCGCTCGCTGCGGATGAACCCGCCCGCGGTGCGCCAGTACTCCCCCAGGGAGGCGTGGAAGACGGGCCGGGTCGCCCTGATGTGGTTCTGCCTGGCGTGCACGTCCGGTGTGAACATCTTCGGTATCGCCTTCCAGGTGGACATCGGTGAGGAAGCCGGATTCGCCGGCGGGATCGTGGCCACGGCCATGTCCCTGAAGGCGGTCGTCAACGGAACGGGCCGCGGCGTCATCGGCTGGCTCTCCGACCTCTACGGCCGCAAGCGGTGCCTGCTGGTCGTCTGTCTGATCCTGGGCCTCGCCCAGTACGGCATCCTCTGGTCGGCCGAGAGCGAGAACCTCCCCCTGTTCCTGGTCTTCTCCGCGATCTCCGGCTTCGGCGGCGGCGCGATCTTCCCGATGTTCGCCGCGCTCACCGCCGACTACTTCGGTGAGAACAACAACGCCTCCAACTACGGCATGGTCTACAGCGCCAAGCTCGTCTCCGGTCTGGGCGCCGGCATGGGCGCGGTGGTCGTCGGCGCCTGGGGGCACTCCGGTGCCTTCATCCTGGCCGGCTCCATCTCCCTCTTCGCCGGTTGTGTGGCGCTGTTCCTCACCCCGCCGGGACGCGACAGGGAAAGGCGCCGCATCTCCCCCAACCCGCGACCGCTCGGCGAGGACACAGCCTGACATGACGGCAGGCCCGTACGAAGCGACCGTTCCCTCCTTGTCCTCCGGCGCCGCACACCGTCCCTGCCGCGAGGTGACCGATCCCCACGGCCGCGTCTGCCGCCTCGGCGAGACCGGCCGGGACATCCTCGGCCACTCCCGCACGCCGCGCCGGCCGGGACGGGCACCGGCACGGCCGCGGACCGTGGGCTGAGGGCAGCCCACGCATGAGGAGGCCCCTCCCCGGGCGGGGAGGGGCCTCCTCATGCTCGTCCGCCGGTCAGCACTTCTCCCTCAGGGAGTGCAGGTGCGCGCTGGAGCGGCGAGCGAAGGTGAACGACTCGGCCGGGTTGTCGTGTTCGGCCTGCCAGTGGTGGGCCGTGCGGTGACCGCGCAGCCGGGTGACGGCCGAGATGAAACGCTGGTAGTCGATGTCGCCGTCGCCGACGTCGGTCATGCGGTAGCCGTACGGGTCCGACGGGTCTCTCTCGCCGTCCTTCACGTGGAAGAGCGGGTAGCGGTCGGGGCGCCGCAGGACGTAGTCCAGCGGCTCGAACGGAGCCGGAGTGCCGTCGGGCCGCTTGGAGAACCGGAACTGGCCGACGTACGCCCAGTAGATGTCCATCTCCAGGAAGACCAGGTCCGGGTCGGTCTCCCTGAGCAGCACGTCGTAGAGGCGGACCCTGGGGTTGTCGGTGGCGAAGGAGAACTCCTCGGAGTGGTTGTGCTGGTAGAACTTCATGCCGCGTGCCCGGGCCGCCTCGCCGTAGGTGTTGAAGTCCTCGGCGGCGCGCTTCCAGGCGTCCACGGTCGAGCCGTAGCGGAACGGGCCGGAGGCCGTCCCGATGTGCTTGAGGCCGAGGGCCTGGGCGTCGTCGAGGACCTTGGTGAGGTTCTGGGCGAAGGTGTAGGCGTTCGGGTCGTCGGAGTAGTAGCCGACGTGGCTGCCGATCGGGTTCAGGCCGTGGCTGCGGGCCAGCCGCTTGAGCTGGGCGAGCGTGATGGGGCCGGCGGAGCCCTGGGTGTAACCGGCGAACTCGACCTCGTCGTAGCCGTAGCGCTCCAGTTCGGCGAAGACGGGGCCGAAGCCGAGGGTGGAGACCTTGTCGCGCAGGCTGTACAGCTGGATGCCGAGGCGCCCGGGCGGCAGGACGGGCCGGCCGCGGCCCTTCGCGCCGGAGGCGGTGGCCGGGGCCGCGGGGGCGGCGGTCGCGGGGGCCGCGGCGCCGAGCAGGGCGGCGGCGGTGGCACCGGCGGCGACGCCGAGCATGCCCCGTCTGCTGAGACGGTGGCCGAGCTCGGGGTCGGGCTGGGAGAAGCGGCTCATGCGGGGAACTCCTCGTGATCGCGGGGCGTTGTCGGTGGTGAGTGCTTCACTTGTGACCAGTCGGGCACCGAGAGTGATGACCTCAGGTGAGACCGGCGAGCCGGAGCAGCAGTGACTTCACATCGGTGGCCGCGACGCGGTCGCCGACAGCATGGGGGGTGGAGCAGATGAGGAGCGGACCGTCGTCGTCGCTCGCGGGGAGGCGGCCGTGGCTGCCGCGAATAGGCGAGGGGTCAAGGGGCACGACCGCCATGCGGTAGCGCATGCCGAGTTTCTTGCGCGCCAGTGCGGTGGCCGCCTTGACCTTGACGTACGGGTCGAGGGGATCCATGAAGAGTTCGACCGGGTCGTAGCCGGGTTTGCGGTGGATCTCGACGAGCTGTGCGAAGTCGGGCGCGCGGTCGTCGTCGAGCCAGTAGTAGTACGTGAACCAGGCGTCCGGTTCCGACACGGCGACGAGCTCGCCCGCGCGCGGATGGTCGAGGTGGTGGTTCTTCTTGCCCTCGTCGTCGAGGAGTTGGGCGATGCCGGGCAGGCCGTCGAGTGCGGCCCGGGTGGCGTCGAGGTCCTCGGGGCGGCGCACGTAGACATGGGCGATCTGGTGGTCGGCGACCGCGAAGGCACGGGACGCCATCGGGTCGAGGTACTCCATGCCGTCCTGCGTGTGCACCTCCAGCAGGCCGGCGCGGCGCAGAGCCCGGTTGATGTCGACGTGCCGGTTCACGCGGGTGATGCCGTACTCGGACAGGGCGACGACGGTACGGCCCTCGGCGCGGGCGTCGTCCAGCAGCGGGGCCATGGCGGTGTCCAGGTCGGCCGCCGCCTTCAGTGAGCGCGGGTCGTCGGGGCCGAAGCGCTGCAGGTCGTAGTCGAGGTGAGGGAGGTAGCAGAGCGTCAGGTCGGGGTGCCGGGTGGCCATGATGTGGCGGGTCGCGTCGATGATCCACCGGCTGGAGACGAGGTCGGCTCCGGGGCCCCAGAAGTGGAAGAGGGGGAACGTGCCCAGTTTCCCGGTCAGTTCGTCGTGGAGCGCGGCCGGCCGGGTGTAGCAGTCGGGTTCCTTGCGGCCGTCGGCGTAGTACACGGGACGGGGGGTGACGGTGAAGTCGGTGTCGGCGCCCATGGCGTACCACCAGCAGATGTTGGCCACGGTGTAGCCGGGGTGGGCGCGACGAGCGGCGTCCCAGAGTTTGTCTCCGGCCACGAGTCCGTTGTGCTGGCGCCACAGCAGGACGTCGCCGAGCTCGCGGAAGTACCAGCCGTTGCCGACGATGCCGTGCTCGGAGGGCATGGCGCCGGTGAGGAAGGTGGACTGGGCGGCGCAGGTGACGGCGGGCAGGACGGTGCCCAGCGGGGCGCGGGAGCCGGACCGGCCGAGCGCCTTGAGGTGGGGCATGTGGTCGAGGAGACGGGGGGTGAGGCCTACGACGTCGAGGACGAGGAGCGGGGTGGGGCGGTCGGTGGTGGCCGGCATCGGGGCCGCCGGGTCGGTGGCGGCCGGGTCCGGGTGCCCGTGGTGGTCGGTGCTCATGGCAGCTCCTTCAGGCCGAGGTCCGTCAGCAGGTCGCGGGCGAGGGTGAGTTCGGCGGCGATGCCGTCGGCGAGCTGGGAGCGGCCCTTGGGGCGCAGCTCGGGTGGGAGGGCCTGCCAGGTGTACGTCTCGACCTCCAGGTGGCGGGTGAGCGGGGCCGGGCCGCCGACGAGCCGGGTCAGGGCGGAGGAGAGCACCGGGAGGGTGGAGGTGAGAGGTGCGGCGGGGGCCGCGTGCAGGGGGACGTGGAAGTGGGCGCGCCAGGGCGAGGCGTCCGGCAGGGCGTGTCCGGCGAGGGCCTCGTCGAGGTCGTCGGTGGCGCGCAGCCCGGCGGCGGTCGCTGTGCGGGTCTGGTGCAGGAAGCGGGGTTCGGCGAAGGCGGCGAGCGCTTCGCGGACCTCGGGGAGATGGGGGTGTTCGGCGTGCAGGGCGGCGGAGAGCTGGGACTTGACGACGGGGACGCGGGCTGCGGTGAGCGCGTCCAGGGCGGTGTGCGGGTCTTCGAAGGAGGTGGCGAGATGGCAGGTGTCGAGGCACAGGCCGATGCGGTCGTGGCCGATCGCGGTGAGCGGTGCGATGGCGTCGTGGGTGGTCTCGACGACGCAGCCGGGTTCCGGTTCCAGCCCGACGCGGAGGGAACGGCCGGTGAGTTCCTCCAGGGCGTCGAGGCGTTCGGCGAGGGTGCGCAGCGCCGTGCGGGCGGTCGCGGCGCGTGTGTCGTCGTACGCCGTGCGCCAGGCGAGGGGCAGTGTGGAGATGGTCCCGTCGGTGACGTCGTCCGGGAGGAGGCCCGCCAGGACGCGGGCCAGGGCGGTGGTGTGGTCGAGGCGTTCCGGGTCGGCCCAGTCCGGCTTGTACACGCGGTACTTGACCTCTTCGGCGCCGAAGCCCTCATAGGGGAAGCCGTTGAGGGTGACGACCTCGAGGCCGCGCCGGTCGAGCTCGGTGCGCAGCCCGCGCAGTGCGGAGGGGTCGGTGACGAGTGCGTGGGCGGCGTCCTTGGCGAGCCACAGCCCGATGCCCAGCCGGTCGCGGCCCAGGCGTCGGCGGACGGGCTCACAGTGGTCGCGGAGCTGGGCGAGGACGCCGTCGAGGGTTTCCGCGGGATGGACGTTGGTGCAGTAGGCGAGGTGGACGGTGGAGCCGTCGGGGTGGCGGAAGCGCATGGCTCACGCCTCCGCGGCGGGGACGACGACCGGTGCGCTCGGGTCGGTGACCGGCCCCTGCTCCTGCGGATCCTTCGGGGCGCCGCGGAGGATGGAGTTGCCCTCGTGGGTGGCGTCCGTGCCGGCGACGTCGAGGTTCAGCCGGCCACTGAGCCCGTAGAAGGCGACGGGGTTGCGCCACAGCACCCGGTCGACGTCGTCCTCGTCGAAGCCCTCGGCCAGCATGAGGTCGCCGACCTTGCGGGTCTTGAGGGGGTCGCTCCTGCCCCAGTCGGCGGCGGAGTTCACCAGGATCCGCTCCGTGCCGTGGGCGCGCAGGAGGGCGACCATGCGCTCCTCGTCCATCTTGGTGTCCGGATAGACGGAGAAGCCCAGCCAGCAGCCGCTGTCCCTGGCCTCCTTGACGGTGGTCTCGTTGAGGTGGTCGACCAGGACCCGTTCCGGGGCCAGTGCGGACTCCCGGACGACGTCGAGGGTGCGGCGCAGCCCGGCGAGCTTGTCGCGGTGCGGCGTGTGCACGAGGGCGGGCAGGCCGTGCTCGGCGGCGAGCTGGAGCTGGGCGGCGAGGGCGGTGTCCTCCGCCGGGGTCATGGAGTCGTAGCCGATCTCTCCGACCGCCACGACGTTGTCCTTGACGAGATAGCGCGGCAGTTCGTCGAGGACGGGCAGGCAGCGCGGGTCGTTGGCCTCTTTGGGGTTGAGGGCGATCGTGCAGTGGTGGGCGATGCCGTACTGGGCGGCGCGGAAGGGCTCCCAGCCGAGGAGGGAGTCGAAGTAGTCACGGAAGGAGGCGGGCGAGGTGCGCGGCTGGCCGAGCCAGAAGGACGGCTCGACGACGGCGCGCACACCGGCGGCGTACATGGCCTCGTAGTCGTCGGTGGTGCGGGACGACATGTGGATGTGGGGGTCGAAGATGCGCATCAGGACTCCTTGCCGTGGGGGTGGTCCGTGCCGGGGGTGTGGTGCACGGACTCGGTCAGGTCCAGGACGCGGTACAGGTCCTCGGGGACGGCGCGGCCGGCGGCGGTGCGTTCGGCGGCGTAGTCGCCCAGCATGCGGGCGAGTTCCGCGTCACCGGCGGCGCGCCGCGTGAGGTCCGCCACGTGGTCGACGGGCACGCCGGTGAACAGGCACTTCAGCACGGCGTGACGCCAGGCGTGCGCGGTGAGGTGCCGGGCGGCGTAGGGCCCGAGGGCGGCGGCCAGGAGCCGGGTGTCGTTGGTGCGCAGGGCGTCCTCGACCAGCGGCAGGGCGTCCGGGCCGGGCACGAGGTGGGGCAGGGCGTGCAGGACGGCTCGGCGTTCGTCGGCGGTGCCCTGGAAGTACACCCGGGTGAGGGCGTCGGTGCCGGCGCTGGCCGCGTCCAGGATGAGGACGCGTGCGGCGTCGGCGTGGGCGGGTCCGCAGCGGCGGGCGGCTTCGGCGAGGCGCAGCTCCCAGACGGAGATGGGCCCGTGGAGGCCGGGGTGGGCGGCGGCCTCGTCGAGGGCGTGGCCGAGCCAGGTGCGGGCGGGCGGGTCGAGGCGGCTGGTGAGGTCTCGGCGGAGGTCGTGGAGTGAGGGGGTGAGGGCGATGCCGGGGTTGTTCGGGCCGGTGTGGGGTCTGTTGCTCGGGGCGTCCTGGGTTCTTTCGGTGCTCGCCGCGGGGGTGGCGCGGGGGTGGGTCATCTGCTGCTCCCTTCGGGGGTGGTCAAGGGAGCGCCGTGGGGTGGCGCGGTCTGCTGGAGGGCCGGAGCGGGTGCAGGGGCGGCGGTGGCGGCGGCCCGCTCGGCGTGGCGGAGGAAGGGCAGGGAGTGTGCGGCGAAGTGCGGGCCGGCGTGGGAGTGGCGGGGCAGTTCGACGACGGTCAGTCCCTGGTAGCCGGTGGCCGCGAGGGCCGCCAGGACCGGTGGGAAGTCGATCTCTCCGTCCCCGAAGGGGAGGTGCTCGTGGACGCCGCGCCGCATGTCCTCGATCTGGACGTGCCGCAGCCAGGGGGCGGCGGCCCGCACGCAGTCGGCCGGTGAGAGGGGTTCGAGGCACTGGCAGTGGCCGATGTCCAGGGTGAGGCCGAGGGCTTCGGGGTCGCCGAGGGCGCCGCGCAGGTGGTGGAAGTCGGCTGTCGTGGCCAGCAGGTGGCCTGGTTCGGGTTCGACGGCGAGCGGGACGCCCGCGGAGGCGGCGGCGTCCAGGACGGGGGTGAGGGCCTCGGTGAGGCGTTTCCAGGCCGTGTCCGTGCCGGTGCCCTGCGGGACGGTTCCGCTGAAGCAGTGGACGGCGTGTGCGCCGAGGTCGGCGGCGATGCGGACGGCCCGGAGGAGGAGGTCGGCGCGGCGGGCCCGGTCCTCGGGGTCCGGGTCCAGCAGGGACGGGCCGTGCTTGCGGCGCGGGTCGAGCACGTAGCGGGCGCCGGTCTCGACGGTGACGCCCAGCCCGAGTGTGTCGAGCCGGTGCGCGATCCGGCGGGTGCGGGCGGCGAGGCCGGGGGCGAGCGGGTCGAGGTGCATGTGGTCGAGGGTCAGTCCGACGCCGTCGTAGCCGAGGTCGGCGAGGAGGGCGAGGGCGTCGTCGAGCCGGAGGTCGGCGAGGCCGTTGGTGCCGTAGCCGAAGCGGAGGGCGGGAAGGGCACCGGCGCGGTTCCCGGGGGCGTTGGCTTCGGGGCTCATGTGACGCTCACCTTCTTCGCGAAGCGGGCTCCGAGGGGGGTGAGGGCCGTGATGAGGAGGGCGGTGGCGGCACCCCCTGAGCGGGCGGTGAGGGCGGCCTGGAGGGGGATGGTGGCTCGGATGCCGGCGCCGACGGCGCGCTGGGTGAGCGGAGGTGAGGGGTTCAAAGCGGCGTGGGTGTAGCGGCGGGCGGTCGTCGTGGCGTAGGCGGCGCCGAGGGCGGTGGTGAGCAGAGCCGCGGTCTCGGGGGCGGGGTCGCCGGCCGCGGGGAGGAGGTTCGTCCGGGCGTGGGCGGTTGTCCGCCGGCGGCCGGCGGCGGGGGTGCCGGGGCGGCGGGTGACCAGTCGGGTGAGGAGCGCGGTCGTGGCGAGGGCCGCCAGCGGGGGCAGGGGCGAGCCGCCCTGTGCCTCCTGGCGGGAGACGGTGGTGACGGCCAGGGTGTGGGTGCCGAGGAGGGCGGCGGAGGGCAGGGCCTTTCGGGTGCGGCCGGTGGTGGCCGCGGCTCCCAGGAGCAGGTCGAGGCTCCGGGCCGCGCCCATGGCCAGGGGGCCGGCGGGCGTGCGTTTGAGGCCGAGGTCGTACGCCCAGACGGTCGCGGCCAGGGGTGCGGCGACCGCGAGGGCGGGGCGGCCGGCGCGGGCGGCCAGGGCCAGTCCGGCTCCGGTGAGGGCTCCGGCCGCCGTGAGGGCGGCGGCGGGGCGGATGCGGCCGGAGGGCAGGGGGCGGTGCGGGCGTTCGACGGCGTCGACGTCGCGGTCGGCCCAGTCGTTGAGGGCCATGCCGGCCTCGTACAGGCAGAGGGAGGAGGCGATGGCGAGCAGGGTGCGGGAGGTGGGGCGTGCGCCGGTGGCGGCCGCACCGGCCAGGGCGTCCCCGGGGACGGTGAACAGGGCCGGGAGGCGCAGGAGTTCGGCCCAGGCCCGGGTGCGGGCGCGGTGCCGGGTGGAGTGTCCGGTGCGTGGGTGGGGGGCCGTCACGGCGGCGGTGTCTCCCGGGGTGGCTGCGGGAGACCCGTCGGAGCGGCCGTCAGGGCGCACGCGCGGCGTCACAGGGCCTCTCCCGTCTCCTCGGTGGCCCTCACCGGCCGTGTGCCGTGGCCCTCTCCGCCGGGCCGGGCGAGGCCGCGTCCGAACCGGAGCAGTTCCTCGTACTGCTCGGACAGGCCTGACGGTCCGGTTCCCACCGGGTCCTTGAAGTAGAAGCCGAGTGCTCCGAGCGGGCCGGACAGCCCGGTCTCGTGGGCGCGGGCGGTCAGGCGGGCCAGGTCGAGCACCAGGGGCGCGGCCAGGGCCGAGTCGCAGCCCTGCCAGGTGGTCTGGAGGATCATGCGGGTGCCGAGGAAGCCGTCGAAGGCGATGTGGTCCCAGGCGGTCTTCCAGTCGCCGAGGGCGGGCACGTCGTCGATGTGGACCTGGCCCTCGGGGACGGTGCCGAGGGTGTCGGCGAGGACGCGTTCCTTGCCGGCGTTCTTCGCCGCCGCGGCGGCCGGGTCGGCGAGGGCGGCGCCGTCGCCGCCGCCGAGCAGGTTGGTGCCGGACCAGGCCCGGACGTTCAGGGCCCGCTGGGCGAACATCGGGCCGAGCACGGCCCGCAGCAGCGTCTGTCCGGTCTTGCCGTCCCGTCCGGCGTGGGGCAGGCCGCTGTGCTCGGCCTCGTGGGCGGCGACGGGGTGGTGCATGCCTTCGGAGGGGGTGAAGTTGACGTAGGGGCAGCCCGCGCGCAGGGCGGCCAGCGCGTAGAGGGTGCTGGCGGGCAGCGGGGTGCCGGGGCCCCGGGAGGCGGGTTCGGTGGAGGCGACGTTCACGACCACGGCCCTCGCCAGCTCGTGGCGGTGCAGGAAGTCGCGCAGGTCGTCGGCGAAGGCGGAGATCAGTTCGGCCTCGCTCCGGGTGTCCCCCGGGGTGGGGCCGCCGGGCCTGATCTCCCGGTCGGCGGCGGTGAGTTCGGCGGTGACGGCGGTGGCCACGCCGGGTGGGAGGACGCCGCCGGCGGTGAGGGTCTCGGCGCGTTTGGGCAGCGGGCAGTCGAGGGTGTCGTGGCCGCCGAAGACGAGGTCGGACAGAGCGGGCAGGCCGCTGTCGGAGAACGCGGGTGTCTCGGTGACCATGCCGGTGGGCGGGTGCAGTCCGGCGGCGACGGCGGCGCACCCCGTGACGACGGTGGTGGCGACGGAGCCGCGGGCTCCGATCAGCCACACCCCCACACGCGGTCGGGAGAGGGACGCGGACATGGGCAGCCTCCTGATCGTGCGCGAGCCACGCGGGGATGGGGGGACGGCGGGCGGGGGTGCCGCGTCCCCCCCCCCCCCCCCCTGAAATGGCCTGCGCCGGCAGTTGAGACAAACGGAGTTTTCGGGAAGATTACAGGTCGTCGGCCCCCGGTTTGTT